>JBFGUI010000008.1:0-29478 GCA_041565695.1 Kiloniellaceae bacterium | reverse complement strand
TGTGGAACCTCAACAGGTTATCCTCGGAGAGGCCGAGTTGGCTGATGGGTGTTTTGGCCTTCAAGCTACCATGCGGCCGGTGCCAGTTGTACTGGTGGAGCCATAGCGGCAGTTCCAGGGCGCGCTGTTCGGAAGTCTGGTAGGCCCTGGCGTAGGCCCATTCCCTGAGCGCTGTTTGGATGAACCTCTCGGCCTTTCCGTTGGTCTTGGGGGTGTATGGCTTTGTCCGGATGTGTCTGATGCCGAGCGTCTTGCAGGCCTTTGCGAAGTCCTTGGAGCGATAGCATGAGCCGTTGTCGGTCATGACCCGCTCGACGGTGACGCCGAGGCTCTTGTAGTAGGCGACGGCGGCCTCCAGGAAGGCCACGGCGCTGTGTTTTCGCTCGTCGGGCAAGATCTGGCTGAAGGCGAGGCGGGACCTATCGTCGATGCAAACGTGGACGTACTCCCATCCGATGCCACGGGTCAGGCTCTGGCCGGTTCGGTCGCCGGTGATGCGATGCCCGATCCTGGAGAATCGGCCGAGCTTCTTGATGTCGATGTGGATCATCTCGCCGGGATGCTCGCGCTGATAGCGTCGCACCGGCTCGGCCGGCTCCAGGGCCTTCAGTCTGTTGAGCCCGCGCCGTCGCAGGGTGCGGCTGACCGTGGCCGGCGAGACGCCGACCTCGGCGGCGATCTGCTGGCCGGTCCAGCGTTGGCGGCGCAAGGTCTCGATGCGCTCGAGCTTGGCCGGTGGCGTCGGCTGGTGGAGCCGGTGCGGCCGGGATGAGCGGTCCGCCAAGCCTGCCAGCCCCTCCTCCTGGTAGCGCTTGAGCCATTTGCGGACGGTTCGCTCGCAGACCCCAAGGGCGACGGCTACGGCCTTGGGGCTCTGCCCGTCAAACAGCACTCGGCGTACCAGCTCGGCTCGACTATGCGGCGTCAGGCGGGCATTCTTGTGAATGTCCATTCGGTCCCCCTTGGAATCCTAATGTCTCGACAACATCAGCTTCCTCGGTCGGGGCCGAGTGGACAACCTGCTGAAAGCTCACACCTAGAGCACTTTGCGCTCAAATTGAGCCAGTTCTGCCGCAGAGCGGGGCGACGGTCCGAAAGGAGGCTGGCGCCCCTAAAGCTCCCTGGGCGGTGCGGCGCATCGGGCCAGCCTGCCGACGCAGCGGGCGCCCGCGGCTCGGAAACCCCCGCAGCCCCCGGGGTCCGGGCGCCAGGTCGAGGTCCAGGACCCCGGGCCGTCTGGCCAGGGCGCCGCGGCGAACGCTATACTGAGCGCCGTTCAACCGGCGCCCGTTCCGCGGGGCGCCACGGGCCGGGCGGGGGACATGTCGGAGAACAGACCAGAAGACCTGCCGAAAGATCTGGAGGACCTGGCACGCCGCTATGTCGACCTCTGGCAGGACCAGATGACGGCACTGGCGGCGGATCCGGCCTTCGCCGAGTCCCTGCAGAAGATGATGGCCTCCATGGGGCCAGCGGCTGGCGGCCTGCCGGCCATGTGGTCGGCCTGGCCCGCTGTCATGACCTCGCTGATGGCGGCGGCGCAGCCGCGCGGCGATATCGAGGGACGGAATAACGATGGTGCGCCACAAGGCGAGCTCACAGCAGAAAGCGGAGGTGCCGCCACGCCTCGGACCGCGGCCGCTGCCGCTTCACCTCATGGCGGCGGGACTGACCTGGACCTCCTCGCGCAGCGCCTTGCCGCTCTGGAGCAGCGGGTCCTTGCCCTGGAAGGGGGAACTCGCCGAGCGCGCAGCGGCGCTAAGAGAAAGACTAAACGGAGCTGACGCCGACGCTTTCGCCGCGGCGGTCGAGCGCGAGGTGCGGCGTCGCCTGGCGGCTCTGGCCGACGGGCTGGAGACCTATCGCCACCACCCCTACCGCCGCGACCTCGTCGAGCCGCCGGTGCTCTGGCAGGAGGGCACCAGCCGCCTGCTCGACTACGGCGCGCTGCCGGAGGCGGCTCCGACACAGGACGGCGCGCCGCGCCCCACGGTGCTGGTGGTGCCTTCGCTGATCAACCGCGCCTATGTGCTCGACCTCACTGCGGAGCGCTCGCTGCTGCGCTGGCTGGCACGCCAGGGAGTGCGCCCGCTCCTGGTGGACTGGGGCGCGCCAGGACCCGAGGAGCGCGGCTTCAGCCTGACCGACTACATCGCCGGCCGCCTGGAGCGCGCCCTGGATGCCGCCCGACGCGAAACGGCGGCGCCGCCCCTGGTGCTCGGCTACTGCATGGGCGGTCTGCTGGCCCTCGGGCTGGCGTTGCGCCGCCAGGACGACCTGGCCGGCCTTATGCTGCTGGCCACGCCCTGGGACTTCCATGCGGAAAACGCCCCGCACAGCCGGCTTGCCGCGGCCACCCTGCCGCTGCTCGGCCCGCTGCTCGACACCATGGGCGAGATGTCGGTTGATTTGCTGCAGGCCCTTTTCGCCAGCCTTGATCCCCACCTGGTGGTGCGCAAGTTCCTCGCTTTCGGCCGACTCGATCCCGGCAGCGCCAAGGCCTGCGAGTTTGTCGCCCTGGAGGACTGGCTGAACGACGGGGTGCCCCTGGCCGCGCCGGTGGCCCGCGAGTGTCTCGGCCAGTGGTACGGTGAGAACGCAACCGCCCGCGGGCGCTGGCGCCTCGCCGGCGATATCGTCGACCCGGCACACCTCGACCTGCCGACGCTCTGCGTCATTCCGGCGCAGGACCGCATCGTGCCGCCGGCCTCGGCCGCCGCCCTGGCCGATGCCATTCCCGGGGCCGAGCGTCTCTGCCCGGCGGTCGGGCATATCGGCATGGTGGTCAGCGCCAAGGCGGAGAAGACCGTGTGGCAGCCGCTGCTGACCTGGATCAAGGCGCGGGCCACCGGGGCGGCCTAGAAGCCGACCATTCGGGAACCGCTGCCCGGGCGTGTCGAGGCGCGGCTTGCACCAGCCGGTCGTCTGTTCTTATATCAGGGCTGAGATTAACCAATGAGCGTGCCGGACCGCGCAAGGCGGCGGGCCCGCACCGAAATGCGGTCAGCCGCGCAGTCGTGCGGTTCATGCTGTCCGCCAGAAGGGAGAACTCCGAACATGACCGATGTCGTAATTGCTGGTGCTGTCCGTACGCCCGTAGGCTCCTTCAACGGGGCTCTGTCGAGCGTCGCGGCCTCTTACCTCGGCGCCGTTGCCATCAAGGAAGCGATGAAGCGCGCCAAGGTCGAGGCGGCCGAGGTCGACGAGGCCATCTTGGGGCAGATCCTGACCGCCGGCACGGGCCAGAACCCGGCCCGCCAGGCCGCTGTCGAGGCCGGCATCCCCTACGAAAAGACGGCCTACCAGATCAACCAGCTGTGCGGTTCCGGGTTGCGCGCGGTGGCGATCGGCTCCCAGGCGGTCCAGGTCGGCGACTCGCGCGTCGTGGTCTGTGGCGGACAGGAGAGCATGAGCCAGGCGCCGCACGTGGCGCACCTGCGCAACGGCACCAAGATGGGCGACCTGAAGATGGTCGACACCATGATCAAGGACGGTCTCTGGGACGCCTTCAACGGCTACCACATGGGCAATACCGCGGAGAACGTGGCCAAGCAGTGGCAGATCACCCGCGACGAGCAGGACGCCTTCGCCACAGCCTCGCAGAACAAGGCCGAGGCCGCGCAGAAGGCCGGACGCTTCAACGACGAGATCGTTCCGGTCACCATCAAGACGCGCAAGGGCGACGTGGTGGTCGAGGCGGACGAGTATCCGCGTCACGGCGTCACCCAGGAATCGCTCGCCAGCCTGCGTCCGGCCTTCGACAAGGACGGCTCGGTGACCGCCGGCAATGCCAGCGGCATCAACGACGGCGCCGCCGCGGTCGTCCTGATGTCCGCCGAGGACGCGAAGGCGCGCGGCGTCACGCCGCTGGCCCGCATCGTCTCCTGGGCGACCTGCGGCGTCGACCCGTCGATCATGGGCACCGGCCCTATCCCCTCCAGCCGCCGCGCCCTGGAAAAGGCCGGCTGGTCGGTCGGCGACCTGGACCTGGTCGAGGCCAACGAGGCCTTCGCCGCTCAGGCCCTGGCCGTGAACAAGGACATGGGCTGGGATCCTGAGAAGGTGAACGTGAACGGCGGCGCCATTGCCATCGGCCATCCGATCGGCGCTTCCGGCGCGCGGGTGCTGGTCACCCTGCTGCACGAAATGGGCCGACGCGACGCCAAGAAGGGCCTCGCCACGCTGTGCATCGGCGGCGGCATGGGCATCGCCATGTGCGTCGAGCGCGACTGAGCGGCGCGACACAGCGACACGACGGAAGGTGTCGTTTTCTGGGGCGGCCCACTCCCGGACCGGGAGTGGGCCGTTTCGTTTGAGGCGACGGTGACGGCGTGGTGACCGGGGCGTGGCGGTCGAGCCTGGTGGATTGTATGCCAGAAGTGAAATCGCGGTGTCACCGCGGGGGCGCCGCGCTGCGCGGTTGGCTGTCTGCCTGATCCGTGTTTTGATGGGCTCAGTCAGACCGTTGGTCCAGACGGCGATGAGTTCATGAGATATGGGGAGGCTCTAAGATGGCGCGCGTGGCTCTGGTGACGGGGGGAACCCGGGGGATCGGTGCGGCGATTTCCATCGCGTTGAAGGAAGCCGGCTATTCGGTGGCCGCCAGCTACGGCGGCAATGACGAGGCCGCGAACAAGTTCAAGGGCGAGACCGGCATCGCCGTCTTCAAGTGGGACGTGGGCGATTTCGAGGCCTGCAAGGCCGGAGTCACCCAGGTCGAGGGTGACCTGGGGCCGATCGACGTGCTGGTCAACAATGCCGGCATCACCCGTGACGGCACGCTTCACCGCATGAGCCTGGACAACTGGCGCGCGGTGATCTCGACCAATCTCGACTCGCTCTTCAACATGACGCGCAACGTCATCGAGGGCATGCGTGAGCGCAACTACGGCCGCATCATCTCGATCTCCTCGATCAACGGCCAGAAGGGGCAGTTCGGCCAGGCCAACTACTCGACGGCCAAGGCCGGCGTTTTCGGCTTCACCAAGGCCGTGGCGCAGGAGAACGCCGCAAAGGGCATTACCGTCAACGCCATCGCGCCGGGTTATATCGGTACGGAGATGGTGCGCGCGGTCCCCGAAGACGTGCTCAAGACCAAGATCCTGCCGCTGATCCCGGTCGGCCGGCTCGGCGAGCCGGAGGAGATCGCGCGCTGCGTGGTCTTCCTGGCCGGCGAGGGCGCCGGCTTCATCACCGGGGCGACGATTTCGGCCAACGGCGGCCAGTACATGGCCTGATTCGGCACCGGTTCAAATAGCGTAAGCGCAGTCGGCGCGGCGGCGGGCGCCACCCGCTGCCGCGCCTTTTGCATTGCCGTTCCCTGCCACTTCGGTATGCGTCGAGCCGCCCTGGTACCACGCCGCTGCCGCCGGCTGCAGCGGGCGGCCGGGGGAACGGTGCTAGGGGAGGAAACAACATGCCTTTGGGGCGCCTGATCGAATACGAGGATGCATCGGCGGAGGTGCGGGCCGTCTACGACGACATCATGGCTACGCGGGGGACCGACTGGGTCAACAACTTCTGGAAGGCGCTGGCCCAGCACCCGGAAAGCCTCAAGCGCACCTGGGAAAGCGTCAAACAGGTTATGGCGGCCGGTGCGCTCGATCCCCTGACCAAGGAAATGATCTACATCGCGGTCAGCATCACCAACAACTGCGAATACTGCATCACCTCGCATACCGCCGGCGCCATGCAGAAGGGCATGACCGACGAAATGCTGCAAGAGCTGCTGGCGGTGGTCGGCATGGCCAACGAGACCAACAGCCTGGTCAACGGCTACAGGGTGCCGGTCGACACGCACCTGAGGAAAGTGGCGCGTGGCGAGGCCGGCTAGACTGCTCGCATGAACGACTATCCCAACCGGCCGCTGATCGGTGTCGGCGTGGTCGTCTTCAAGGGCGATCGGGTGCTGCTGATCCGCCGCGGCAAGCCGCCGCGCCAGGGCCAGTGGTCGCTGCCCGGCGGGCGCCAGCGCCTCGGCGAGCGCATCGAGGAAGCGGCGCGCCGCGAGGTGGCGGAGGAAGCCGGCATCGAGATCGCGGTCGGTCCGCTGATCGACGTGGTCGACTCCATCACTCGCGACGACCAGGGCAGGGTGCAGTACCACTACACCCTAGTCGACCTGCTGGCCGAGTGGCGCGCGGGGGAAGCCGTGGCCGGCCACGACGCTGCCGAGGTCGCCTGGGCCGACCCGGCCGATCTCGCGGCCTACGGTCTCTGGAAGGAGACCGAGCGCATCATCGCCCTGGCGATGACAAAGCGAAGCAACCGCTGACCGGCGAGGTATCGCATCGTTGTTGCCGCCGCCTCTAGCCGTCACCCTCGCACTTGTTGCGAGGGTCCATTGCGCCGCTTGCGTCCGGCCTCTCCTCTGGACCCCGGCTCGCGCTGGTTGCTGCGCGCTAGGCCGCGGTGACGAGCGAGAAGGTCGATAGATCGCGCGAACGACCCTCGGGACGACAGGCTGGTTGCCGCACCGAATCTCAACTGCCTTGCCTCCGCGCCCGGTGGCCGCTATCCCCACGGCATGACTGCTGTACCGAGAGATACCGCCTCCCGCCGCACGCGGGCCACCCTTGTCGGCGGCATCGCCGTGCTGCTCTGGGCGCTGCTGGCGCTGTTCACCACCGGCGCGGCGGGCATTCCGCCGTTCCAGCTGCTGGCCATGACCTTTGCCGTGGCCTTCGCGGTCAGCCTCGCGGTGTTGGCACGGCGCGGCGCCCGCGCCTTCGCCGCCTGGCGTCAGCCGGTGGCGGCCTGGATGCTGGGGGTCGGCGGGCTGTTCGGCTATCACTTCTTCTATTTCGTCGCCCTCGGCAACGCGCCGGCGGTGGACGCCAGCTTGATCGCTTACCTCTGGCCGCTGCTAATCGTGGTCTTCTCCGCTCTGCTGCCCGGCGAGCGGCTGCGCTGGTTCCACTTCGCCGGTGCGGTCATGGGGCTCGCTGGCGCGGCTTTGCTGGTCACCAAGGGCGGCGAAGTCGCCTTCGACGCGCGGTACAGCCTCGGCTACCTGGCGGCCGCGGCCTGCGCGCTCACATGGTCGAGCTATTCGGTGGCCAACCGGCGCTTCGGAGCAGTGCCGACCGAGGTGGTCGGCGGTTTCTGCGGCGCCGTCGCGCTCTTGGGCCTTCTCTGCCATCTGCTCGTGGAGACCACGGTGAGGCCCCAGGGCCTGCAGTGGCTGGCCATTCTGGGTCTCGGCCTCGGGCCGGTGGGCGCCGCCTTCTTTGTCTGGGACTACGGCACCAAGCACGGCAACATCCAGGTGCTGGGCGCATTCTCTTACGCCGCGCCGCTGCTCTCCACCCTGATCCTCATCGCCTTCGGCCGGGCCGAGGCGACCTGGGTGGTGGGGCTGGCCTGTCTGCTGATCGTCGCCGGCGCCGTGCTGGCCTCCAAGGAGATGCTGCGCGGCCGCGCCGGCTAGCGGCGTTGCGGCGACCGCGGCGTCGGCCGCCAGTCCGGCGGCGCCATCTCGAAGCCCTCGAAGCGGAAGGCCGGCGCCACGGTGCAGCCGCAGAGAGTCCAGGCGCCGAGGCTCTCCGCGGTCTGCCATACGTCCGCCGGCACCACGAGCTGCGGGCGCTGGCCGACGGCCAGTTCGGGCCCCAGCACACGGCTCGCGGCGTCTTGGCCGTTCTCGGACAGGGTGAGGACCAGCGGCGCCCCGGCGTACCAGTGCCAGACCTCCGCCGCGTCGACCCGGTGCCAGTGGGAGACCTCGCCGGCCTGCAGCAGGTAATAGATCGCCGTCGAGGCGCCCCGCGCCGCGTCGTGCGCAACCAGGGTTGCCGTATCGCGGAAGGTCTCGCGGTAGTGACCGCCCTCCGGATGCGGCGCGAGGCCCAGTGCGCGGATGATTTCGGCGGCCTCCGGGGCGTCGGCCATGGCCAGCGTCCACTCCAGATTAATCAGGGGTTTACCATAGCAGATCGTGCTGTCGCACTGCCCCGGCCCCTGTGATAAGTTATCCACATCATGTGGCACGATGTCGTCGATCTGCGCGAATTCTACGAAAGCCGCCGCGGCCAGGTGGCGCGCCATATGGTGCGCCGGGCGATCCGCTCCGTCTGGCCGGACGTCGGCGGCCAGCGGCTGCTGGGCCTCGGCTACGCGACACCCTATCTGCGCCAGTTCAAGGGCGAGGCCGAGCGGGTGCTCGCCTTCATGCCCACCACTCAGGGCGTCCTGCACTGGCCGCCGGAAGGCCCGGGGCTGGTCAGCCTGGTGGAGGAGACCGAGCTGCCGCTGCCCGACTATTCGGTCGACCGGGTGCTGCTGGTGCACGGCCTGGAGAACAGCGAGTCGCTGCGCGGGCTGCTGCGCGAGATCTGGCGCGTGCTGACCGGCGACGGCCGCCTGCTGGTGGTGGTGCCCAACCGCCGCGGCATCTGGGCGCGCTCCGACCGCACGCCGCTGGGCTGGGGCCATCCCTACAGCGGGAACCAGCTCTCCCGCGTGCTGCGCGACAACATGTTCATCCCGACGCGCACCGAGCGGGCGCTCTACGTGCCGCCGATCGCCAACTACACCTTCCTGCGCTCCGCGCCGGCCTGGGAGCGCATGGGCGCGCGCTTCTTTCCGACCTTCTCCGGCGTGGTGATGATCGAATCCGGCAAGCAGCTCTATGCCGGCAGCATGACGCCGGCCAAGAAGCGCCGCTTTGCCCGGCCCGTCGTGGTCAACCTGCCGCAGGCCGCCGGGCGGATGCACCGCGACCTGTCCGACGACGGCTGAGCTGCGCTGCGCAGCGCCCCGGCCGAAGCCTAAGACGTGACGAGGTTGCGCGGCCGGCCCGCGACGAAGGCCTCGATGTTGTCGATCAGCTGATCGCTCAGCGCCTGGATGGCTTCCCGCCCGGCCCAGGCGATGTGCGGCGTCAGGATGAAGTCGGGCCGGCCCATCAGCGCCATGAAGGGGTGATCGCCGGGGATCGGCTCCGTGGTCACCACATCGAAGCCGGCGCCGCCGATCTGCCCGCTGGTCAGCGCCTCAACCAGCGCCACTTCGTCGACCAGCCCGCCGCGCGCGGTGTTGATGATCAGCGGGCGCTGCTTCATGGCCTTGAACTCGGCCGCGCCGATCAGATTGCGGGTCTGCGGCGTTAGCGGGCAGTGCAGGGTGATCACGTCGCTCTCGGCGATGATCGTCTCAAAGGGCGTGTAGAGCGGCCCCATGCCCGCGACGCCCTTGTAGCTGGAGAAGCGCACCTCCATGCCGAAGGCCTCGCCGATCTTGGCGACAGCCTGGCCCAGCACGCCGTCGCCGATCACCCCCAGCACCTTGCCTTGCAGGTTGAAGACGGGGAAATCGAAGAAGCAGAACTGCCCGGCCTCCGCCCAGCGGCCCCGCGCCACCGCGTCGTGGAAGGGGGCGATCGAGCGCATCAGGGAAAGGATCAGGGCGAAGGTGTGCTCCGGCACCGTTGCCTGGGCGTAGCCGCGGATGTTGCAGACCGCGATGCCGCGCTCGCGGCAGGCGCCCAGGTCGATGACGTCCGTGCCGGTGGCGGCCACGGCGATCAGCTCCAGCTTCGGCAGCTGCGCCAGGGTCGCGGCACGCAGCGGCACCTTGTTGGTGATGACGATCTCGGCGTCCTGGGCCCGGGCGGCGACCTCCTCGGGTGCCGAGCGGGCATGCTCCTGCCAGCTGTGGGCGAAGGCGGGCCGGCGCACCGTGACGGCTTCCGGCAGGGTCTCGCGGTCGAGGAACACGATACTCCGAGTCCGACTGTCGTCGCGGCGGCTGTCACTGGCAGGCATGAAAACTCCTCACTTCTTCTCCAGGCGGAAGACGGCCCGGCGGCCGAAGTGATTGGCACGGCGGCGAAGGCCTTGCAGGGTTGCGGGTGGATGCCGGCCATAGACGGCTCGCCTGACAGCTGCGGTGCCCCCGCCTGACCCCATCTGCCAGCTCCTCGCGCCGTCAGCCGGTGCCGCCGGCCGCAGCCGGGACCCTCTAGCTAGGAAGCCGGCCCGCCGCCTGTCAACGCTTTCCTGCCCCTGTGGTCCGAAGAGCAGGCCGCTCGGCAGATGGGGGCGGGCGAGGGGCGGGCCAGGGCCCGGCCGGGGCTTGACCGAGGCTCATGTTTTCTTTGATTTTAGCTGGTTGAGCGACTATCAGTAGCTCCGCCTTGACGGAAGAAATCCGGGCTAGATGCCAGACAAACCGCCATCCCTGGACGATCTGCGTTCCCAGATCGACGAGATCGACAACGCCATCCACGACTTGCTCATGCGCCGCACTGAGCTCGCGCGCCAGATCGGCTTGGCCAAGGGGAACAACGCTGTCTACATGCGCCCGGGCCGCGAGGCCAGGGTGCTGCGCCGCCTGGTCGGCCGCCACGAGGGACCTTTCCCGAAGCCGGTGGTGACGCGCATCTGGCGCGAGATCATTTCCGTCTTCACGCGCCTGCAGGGCCCTTTCGCGGCAGCGGCTTTCGCGCCCGAGGGCGGCGCCGACCTGTCCGGCCTGACCCGCGACCACTTCGGCTCCCTGACCCCCATTACCCGCTTCGGCTCCGAGGCCGGCGTCCTGCGTGCGGTCTCCAGCGGCAAGGCCAACATCGGCGTGCTGCCCCTGCCGGAGGCCGACCGCGGCCTGCCCTGGTGGCCCAAGCTGGCGCGCAGCGGCAAGGCCTCGCCGAAAATCATCGCCCGCCTGCCCTTTGCGCCGCTCGACGGCGGCCGCGGCGACAGCCCGCAGGCGGTGGTGATCTCTCTGGCCGAGCCGGAGGAGAGCGGCGACGACCACGGCTACATGATCGTCGAGCTGGACGAGGCGGTCTCGCGTGGCGCGCTGAAGACCCTGCTGTCGGAAGCTGGCTTCGAGGTCTGCGACATCCAGGCCTGGGTCGATTCGCCGGACCGCACGCTGCACCTGGTGGAGATCGAGGGCTTCCTGGCCGGTGACGACCCGCGCATCGCCGCCCTTCTGGAGGAAGCCGAGACCGTGAAGCAGGCCTGGGCGGTGGGCAGCTTTGCCGTGCCCCTGACCCCCGCGGAACTGGCCGCCGCGCCGCGGGACGGTTCATGAGCTTGCAGCCGCGCCCCGGCATCCTGGATGTCGCACCCTATGTCGGCGGCGAATCGAAGGCGCCCGGCGTCAATCGCGTCATCCGCCTCGCCTCCAACGAAAACCCGCTGGGCCCCAGTCCGCAGGCCATCGCCGCCTACGAGGCGGAGAAGGGGCAGCTGCACCGCTATCCGGACGGCGGGGCGACGGCGCTGCGCGCGGCCATCGCCGAGGCGGAGAACCTGGAGGCGGCGCGCATCGTCTGCGGGGCCGGCTCCGACGAGCTGATCGGCCTGCTGGTGCGCGCCTACGCGGGACCGGGAGACGAAGTGCTCTACAGCGAGCACGGTTTCCTGATGTACCCGATCTCCGCCAGGACCGCCGGTGCGACGCCGGTAGCCGCGCCGGAGGCCAATCTGACCGCCGATGTCGACGGTCTGCTGGCGCGGGTCAGCGCGCGCACGCGGCTCCTGTTCCTGGCCAACCCCAACAACCCGACCGGCAGCTATATCTCCGAAAGCGAACTGCGGCGCCTGCACAAAGGGCTGCCCGACGACGTGCTCCTGGCGGTCGACATGGCCTATGCCGAGTACGTTTCCGCACCCGACTATCCGCCGGTGGCGGCGATGGTGGAGTCTGCGGACAACATCGTGATGCTGCGCACCTTCTCGAAGATCCACGGGCTGGCGGCGCTGCGCCTCGGCTGGGCCTACTGTCCGCCGGCGGTCGTCGATGTGCTGAACCGCGTGCGCGGCCCCTTCAACGTCAGCCAGGCGGCCCAGGCCGCCGGCATGGCCGCCGTGCGCGACCGCGACCATATCGCCGCCTCGGCGGCCCACAATGAGCAGTGGCGCGCCTGGTTCGGCGATCAGGCGGCCCAGGCCGGTATCGAGGTGCTGCCCAGCGTCGGCAACTTCGTGCTGCTGCGGTTTGCCGGCGGCACGGCGCAGGCCGGAGCCGTGTTGGAGGACATGAAGCGCCGCGGTATCCTGCTGCGCGGCATGGCCGGCTACGGCCTGCCGGACTGCCTCCGGGTGACCATCGGAACCGAGGAGGAGATGCGCGCCACCGCCGAGGCGCTGAGCGAGGTGATGTCATGAGCGGCGCCGGCAAGACCCAGATCTTCGACAGGGTGGCGCTGCTCGGCGCCGGCCTGATCGGCTCCTCCCTCGCCTGGGCGATGCGCGGCCGCGGGCTTGCCGGTCACATCGCCGCCTATTCGCGCCGCGCCGAGACCCGGGCGACCGTCGAGCGGCTCGGCTTTGCCGATTCCGTGCACGAGGATCCGGTGGCGGCGGTGCGGAACGCCGACCTGGTGATCTTCTGTGTGCCGGTCGGCGCCAACGAGGCTGTCGCCCGGGCGGTCGGACCACATCTGGCACAGGGCGCCATCGTCAGCGATGTCGGCTCGGTCAAGCAGGCCGTGGTGCGCGACATCGGCCCGCATCTGCCCGAGGGGGTCGAGTTCATTCCCGGCCACCCGGTCGCCGGCACCGAGCATTCGGGCCCGGAGGCCGGCTTCGCCGACCTCTTCGAGCAGCGCTGGTGCATCCTGACGCCGGTGCCCGGCACGCCCGAGCCGGCGCTTGAGAAACTGCAGACCTTCTGGGAACGCTGCGGCTCGACCGTCGCCGTGATGGACGCCGGCCACCACGACAAGGTGCTGGCCGTCACCTCGCACCTGCCGCACCTCATCGCCTATACCATCGTCGGCACGGCCTTCGGCCTGGAGGAAAGCGAGCGCGCCGAGGTGATGAAGTTCTCCGCCGGCGGCTTCCGCGACTTCACCCGGATCGCCGGCTCCGACCCGGTGATGTGGCGCGATGTTTTTCTCAACAACCGGGAATCGGTGCTGGAGATGCTGCAGCGCTTCTCCGAGGACCTGACGGTGCTGCAGCGGGCGATCCGCTGGGGCGAGGGGGAAACCCTGGAGAAGCTCTTCCAGCGCACCCGCGAGATCCGGCGCGGCGTGGTCGACGCGCACCAGGCCGGCACCTTCGATGCTAGAGAACCGGAGCGACTGGGAATAGCGGGATCGGCCCCAGATAAAGCAGGCCCTGGCGAAGACTGATCGGCGCCGAGATTACCGATTCTCCCGTCTCGCCGTCGGGGCGGCCCATGGCCACCAGGGCGAGCTGTGCGGCAAGGGCCGCTTCCGGCTTGATCTTTCCCGCGTCGATCAGGCTGTCGATGATCCGGCCGGCGCCTTTCAACTGCGCTTCGAACAGGCCCGCCGGCCGCAGCGCCTCGTCGAGGGCGAGCCGCCCCTCCGCCTTGAGGTCGAGAGGCCCCCAGAGTGCCACCAGGTGATGGAAGCGCCAGCGCCCGCCGCGGTCGCGCCAGGCAGGCAGGGCGTCCCGGGGCTTGCCCCGCGGGATGCCGCCGACCAGCGTCGAATCGAAGGACAGCCGTGCCACCGCATCGCCCAGGGGGCCGCCGCGGCCCGGCGGCAGTTCGAGGAACAGGGCCTCGCCCACCAGGTCGACCTCGTCGAGGGCCGCGCCGCTGCCGCCCGCGTTGTTCCCCGGACGCAGCGGTCCGAGCCGCGCGGTCAGGCGCTGCAGCGACACGGTTTCCAGCTCGGCGCCGCTGAGGCGCAGGACACCGAGGTCGACCGTCGCGCTATCGACCCGGCCGTCGGCCTGCAGCACCACCCGGCCGGTCGCTTGATCGGCGGAGACATCGGCCTGCCGGTGCCGCAGGTCTTCCGGCAGGGTCAGCCGGTGCAGGCCGGGAAAGCGCAGGTCGATGGTGAAGGGGTCCCACAGCTTGGCCTCGCCGTGGACCGGCGGGCCGCGCCAGGTCAGCCCCTGCGGCGTCGTTACCCGCGGCTCGCGGAAGGTCACCGAAAGGCTGAAGGGAAAGCCGCCGAACTCCGGGCCCGCATAGGCGATGTCGTAGCCGCGCTCGAGCTGTTCGGCGCGCCAGCGGGCGATGCCGCCGTCCAGGGCGTGGCGGGCCCAGAACCAGGTGCCCACCAGGGTGGCGCTGAGCAGCAGAAGCAGCAGGCTGGCCGCAACGGCGAGGCGATAGGTGCGCATGGGCGGCATGATAGGCGGCGCTGCGGCCGCTTGCAGCCCCGATTTCGATACCGTCTGCCACGGCGGCGGGGGCGCGGCTTGCATCGCCGCCCGGCCCCTCTACCATGCTGGGCCCGAGCTCATCATCGACTGTCAGCATGACGACCCCGAAACTGCCGAACCTCGATAACCTGGAGAGCCTCTCGGAGGCCGAGCTGCGGGCACGCCGTCTGACGCTGCCGCCGGGCGAGGACTACTGGGTCTTCGGCTACGGCTCGCTGATGTGGCATCCCGGATTTCCCCATATCGAGGTGCGCATCGCCCGCCTGCGGGGCTATCACCGCAGCTTCTGTGTCTACTCGCACCGCTACCGCGGCACGCCCCAGGCCCCGGGCCTGGTGCTGGGGCTCGATCGCGGCGGGTCCTGTCAGGGCATGGTCTACCGCGTGCCCGCCGGCGAAGGCGAGGAGGTGCTGGATTATCTCTACGAGCGGGAAATGGTGACCGGCGTCTATCGCCCCTCGTGGCGCCGGGCCGAGACCGAGCAGGGCCCGGTCAGCGCCATCACCTTCGTCGTCGACCGCAGCCACCGCCAGTATGCCGGACGCCTGTCGCATGATGACATGGTGGCGCTGATCCTGCAGGGGCAGGGCAACCGCGGCCCCTGCATGGAGTATCTGGAGAACACGGTGCACCACCTGCGCGCCCTGGGGCTCAAGGACCGCGGCCTGGAAAGACTGCTGAAGGAAACCAGCCGCCGCCGGAAGGAAGACCCGTGACGGCCATCACCCGCGACGCCATCGCCGCGACCGAGAAGCTGATCCGACCCTATGTCCGCCGCACCCCCGTGCTGCGCGTCGATCTCGAAGACTTCGGGCTGGCCGCCCGTCCGCTCGACCTGAAGCTCGAGTTCCTGCAGCATTCGGGTTCCTTCAAGGCGCGCGGCGCCTTCTCGAACCTGCTGCGCCGCGAGGTCCCGCCAGCCGGCGTGGTGGCGGCCTCGGGCGGCAACCATGGGGCGGCGGTCGCCTATGCCGCCATGAAGCTGCAGATCCCGGCGACGATCTTTCTGCCGAGCGTGACCTCGCCGGCCAAGGCCGCCCGCATCGAGCGCTACGGCGCCCGGCTGGTGGTCGGCGGCGACCGCTATGCCGATGCGCTGGCCGCCAGCGAGACCTTCGTCGCCGACAGCGGGGCGCTTGCGGTGCACGCCTTCGACCAGCCGGAAACCCTGCTCGGCCAGGGCACCGTGGGGCTGGAGATCGAGGCCGACCTGCCCGGCATCGACACGTTGCTGGTGGCGACCGGCGGTGGCGGCCTGATCGGCGGCATCGCCGCCTGGTTTGCCGGGCGGATCCGCATCATCGCCGTCGAGCCGGAGGGCGCGCCGACCCTCTACAAGGCGCTGGCCGCGGGTCGGCCGGTCGATGCCGAGGCCGAGGGGATCGCCGCCGACTCCCTGGCGCCCAGGGAGGTTGGGCAGCTGATGTTTCCCCTCGCCGAAGCCTTCGTGGAGCGCTCGATCCTGGTCGGCGACGACGACATCCGGGCCGCCCAGCGCGCGCTGTGGGAGACCCTGCGGGTGGTGACCGAGCCGGGCGGGGCGGCGGCCATGGCTGCGCTGCTGTCGGGCCGATACCGTCCCGCGGCCGGTGAACGGGTGACCGTGCTGCTCTGCGGCGCCAATACCACGGCCGTCGACTTCGGCTGAGTTAACCAAGGAAAGGCAGCGGAAACCGGCCCTTTCGCGGCATTTCGGCGGCATGACAGCGCCGTCACATTTTAGTGTAGTGACGTGATTTGATCGTCGCGGCCCCTCACAAATATCTCTAGCCGTGCAGGCAGCGGCCTGCCCCCGCAACGGGACTTGTGCAACAGGAGATGTGAGGTACCCCCCATGACACGTAAACTCCTCCCCAGGCTGGCCCTGGCCGCCGCCCTGTCGGCGCTGACATTGGGCGCGGCCCAGGCCGGGCCGCAGTACGTCGACGAGTCGGGCTATGCGGTCAGCGGCTACGATCCCGTCGCCTTTTTCGATCTGAAACAGAACGCGGTCGGCCAGAAGCAGCCCGAAGCGGTGCCCGGCAAGAGCACCATCACCGCCGAGTACAACGGCGCGACCTGGGCCTTCGCTTCCGAAGCCAACCGCGAAAAGTTCCTGGCAGACCCGGAGAAGTACGCGCCGGTCTACGACGGTCACTGCGCCTACGGCGTCGCCCAGGGCGGCAAGGTGCCGGGCAACCCCAACCTCTGGCGCATCATCGACGGCAAACTCTATCTGAACATCACGCCGACGGTGGTAGGCTTCTGGGAAAAGGACATCGACGGTTTCCTGGTAAAGTCGGAGGAGATCTGGCCCGACAAGGAGTCGGCGCCGGCATCGGCGAAGAGCTGGAAGGCCATCAACGACAACGACGGAACCTACTCGGTCGACGCGCCCCTGAAACCGAAGGCGCTGACGAACTGAACAGGGGCAGGACGGCGCGCCGGTCCGGCGTGGCGGACGTGCCGGAGAGTTGAATTCTGAAGGAGAGATATTTGATGTCAGATGGTACGAAGCTTGTGAGCGCCGCCATGATCGCCGGCGCCGTGGCGCTGGCGGTCTCCACGACGGTCGACGTGGCGCCGGCGGCCGCCCAGGCCAAGGAGAAGTGCTACGGGATTTCCCTGGCCGGTCAGAACGACTGCGCCGCCGGCCCCGGCACGACCTGCGCCGGCACCTCGACGGTCGACTACCAGGGCAATGCCTGGAAGCTGGTGCCGGCCGGCGACTGCATGAAGTACGGCGTCGAGGAGTCCGAGGCCATGTACGAATTGCCCGGCGATCGCAAGGGCTCGCTGGAAGAGCTCGACCGCGACCTGCCGGCCTAGGCGCGAAGCGCGTTGTCTCATCCTTCGAGACGCCGCCTCCGACGGGTCCTCAGGATGAGGTTTGGGAAAGGCCTCGCCCTGAGGAAGCGCGGCAGCGCCGTCTCAAAGGGCGAGGCCACGGCCTCTCCCGCTTGCAGCCGACGGAGCCGATGACATGGAGGTTCCTGCGAAAGTTCCGGCGCGCGCCGGTGTCGGGCTCAAGGCCCAGCACTACGACACCATTGTCGCGGAGCGCCCCGACGTCGGCTGGTTCGAGGTGCATGCCGAGAACTACATGGGTGCCGGCGGAGCGCCGCATCACTACCTGGAGGCCATCCGGCGGGACTATCCGTTGTCGCTGCACGGCGTCGGGCTGTCGATCGGCGGCGAGGGGCCGCTCGACGCGGCACACCTCGCGCGCCTCAAGGCGCTGAACGAGCGCTACCAGCCCGGCCTGGTCAGCGAGCATCTCGCCTGGTCGAGTCACGGCGGGGTTTTCTTCAACGATCTGCTGCCGCTTCCCTATACCGCCGAGGCCGCGGCGCGCGTCGGCGCGCATGTCGAGCGCCTGCAGGAAGTGCTCGGCCGGCAGATTCTGCTGGAGAACCCCGCAACCTATGTGACCTTCGAAAGCAGCGAGATGAGCGAGATCGACTTTCTGCTGGCGGTGGTGCAGCGCAGCGGCTGCGGGCTGCTGCTCGACGTCAACAACGTGCTGGTCTCGGCGACCAACCAGGGCTATGCGGCGGAGGACTACATCGATGCCTTCCCGCTTTCCGCTGTCGGCGAGATCCACCTGGGCGGCCATGCGCGCGACCGGGACGATGCCGGGGCGACCTTGCTGATCGATGCCCACGACCGGGCGATCGACGACTTGGTGTGGACGCTCTACGCCCGCACGATCGCGCGCGGCGGGCCCCTGCCGAGCCTCATCGAGTGGGACAACGCGGTGCCGGACTGGGCAACGCTTTTCGCCGAGGCGCGCCGCGCCGACCGCGTGATGACGGCGGAGCTTGATCATGCAAGGGCTGTCTGATCTCCAGGCGGCCTTCGCGGCGGCCCTCGTCGACCCGGCACTGCCGGTGCCGGCGGCCGTACGGCGCCAGGTGAGGCTGCCGCAGAGCCGTCGTTTCGACGTCTATCGCAACAACATGATGGTCAGCCTGATCGAGGCGCTGGAGGCCGCTTTCCCGGCGGTGCGTTGCCTGGTCGGTGCCGACTTCTTCAAGGCGGCGGCCAAGGCCTACATCCGCCAGACGCCACCGGCCTCGCCGGTACTGCTGCTCTACGGCGAGAGCTTCGGCGATTTCCTCGACGGCTTCGCCCCGGCGGCGGGCGTGCCCTACCTGGGCGATGTCGCGCGCCTGGAATGGGCCCGCCTCTTCGCCCACCACGCCGCCGATGCCGCCCCGCTCGAGATCGGCCGCCTGGCTGCGGTTCCCGAATCGGATCTGGAGACGGTGCGCCTGCGATTGCATCCCTCCCTGCGGCTGCTCGGATCGCGCTTTCCCGTCGCCATGCTTTGGGCCGCGGCCAGCGGCGCCGATCCCTCCGTCGATGTCGACATGAAGCGCGCCGAGCAGGTGGCGGTCCTGCGCCCGGCTCTGAGCGTGGCTGTGCGCGTGCTGCCGCCCGGCGGCTATGACTTCATGGTGCACCTGGCCGAAGGAAAGCCGCTCGGCGCGGCGGCCGAGGCGGCGCTGCGGAACTGCCCGGATTTCGAGCTTGCCCTGCATCTTCGGGGGCTGTTCCAGCTCGGCGCCGTGGTCGCGATCGAGCCCCCGAACAGCGAACCTCAACAGGCATAGAGGACGATCATGATCGCCCGACTGATTTCTCTGCATGACGGCGCCTTCGCTGCCGTCGAATCGCGAACCGATGGATGGCTGCCCGGCCTGCTGGCGCGCTTCGTCTTTGCCGCCGTCCTGCTGGTCTACTACCTGAACTCCGCCGCCACCAAGGTGGGCGAGGGCATCACCGGGTTTTTCTCCGTCGGTGACAACGCCTATTTCCAGATCCTGCCGAGCGTGGTCGAGGCCTACGGCTATGATGCCTCGCAGGTGCCGTTCTTTCCCTGGGATCTCATCGTCATCGCCGGCACCTATACGGAGTTCGTCCTGCCGATCTTCATCGTGCTGGGTCTTTTCACCCGCCTCGCCGCGCTCGGCATGATCGGCTTCACGCTGGTGCAGAGCTACGTCGACATCGCCTTCCACGGCGTCGATGCCAAAACCATCGGCGCCTGGTTCGACCGCTTCTCCGATGCGGCGATCCTCGACCAGCGCGCGCTCTGGATCTTCCTGCTGGTCTATCTGGTGGTGAAGGGCGCCGGCGCGGTCTCGCTGGACCGGGTGCTCGGCAGGAAGCTGGCGGCGAAGCCGGCAGGAGAGCAGGCACACGCCTGACCGACCTCTCTGCCGTCACCTTCGGATTTATTCCACGGCTGTCCGGTTTAGCGCAGGATCAGAGGGAAGACCTTCGGTCTTTGCCCCCATCCCGACCTTCCCCCATCAAGGGGGAAGGAGATTTTATGAGCGATCTCAAAATCTTTTCCCTCCCCCTTAGGACGGGCGAGGGTGGGGTGGGGGTGACACCCTTTCCGCTTCCAGCTATCTGCTGTTCAGGCACATTCCCTGTCCCGACCGCAGAGTCCGACACCAAGGCATCGAGCCTGAATCCATTTCCGCACTTGGATTGAAGTTTAACCGGACAGAAGTGGATTTATTCCGAGGGTCCAGGGCAACATCTCGGTGGCGGCCCTGGATGCTCGCGACAAACCCCTAAGCCACCAGCCCCACCCTGCGCCGGCCCTCCTCGGTCTTGAGGGAGAAATCGCCGCCGTCGAATTCCCTGGCGTCATCGGTGCAGAGCCAGGCGATCGCCCGGGCCGGCCATTCCGGCGCGATGTGCACGGAAGGATCGAGCTGGCTCACGGGATTGATGCCGGAGGCCTTGATGGCGACCTGCATGCCGGTGGCCACCGTGCCGGGGCTCATGCCGACCACGCGGATGCCCTTGTCGGCGTATTCCTTGTGGACACACTTCGTCAGCATAAGCACCGCGGCCTTGGAGGCGCAGTAGTGGCTCCAGCCCTCCAGCGCCGAGGTCGCGGCGCCGGAGCTCACGTTGACGATCACGCCGGCGCCCTGCGCTGCCATGATCGGCAGCACGGCGCGCAGGCCGTGGTAGACGCCCTTGACGTTGATGTCGATGGCCTGGCCCCAGCCTTGCGGGTCGGACTCGGCGAGGTGCGCAATGGGCTCGATGACCCCGGCGTTGTTCACCAGGATATCGACGCTGCCGTAGCTGTCCTTGCAGTGCGCCACGGCGGCGGCCACGTCGTCGTAGCGGGCAACGTCGCAGGCCACGGCCCCGGCCTTGCCGCCGGCGGCGCGGATCTTCTCCGCCACCTGATCGATCTCGTCGCGGCTGCGCGCGGCCAGCACCACGGCCACGCCCTGGCGCGCCAGCTCTTCGGCGGCGGCGGCGCCGATGCCGCGGCTGGCCCCGGTGACGATGGCTGCCTTGCCCTGCAGTTCGTTCATTCTCTTTGTTCTCCCCTACTCATCCGTACACTCAGGTCGTCACCCTCGGGCTTGACCCGAGGGTCCATGGTCCAACTCGCACAAACCGGTCCGTCATAGAGATGGATTGCCGGGACAAGCCCGGCAATGACGATTTAGTGTCCTATTGGAGGCTATTCGTCCCGTGTGCTACCGGGTTTTTCGAACCATGCTTCGAGCTTCCGCGAGAAGTCAATGGCAGCCTCATGGCTGACTGGCATGTGCATCTCGTCGCGTGCTGTGTCCTCGATGGTGCGGGCGAGGGTGAGCGTTCCACTGCGCGAATTCAATAACTGTAAGGTCTTCGGCAGGTAGCGGTCGCACGCGTCGCGCGGCCAGTCTGGATCGTCCATCACACCGATGGGATCGAAGGCATTCCAGAGATCGCGCAGTCCGTTGAGCTGCTTGCGGTACTGTGCTTTGGCTGTCCTGTTGCTCATCCGCACTTGGAATGGCCGCAAGAGGTGCAGAGGTCGCAGCCTTCCTGGCGGATCAGGCTGGCGCTGCCACACTTGGGACACTGGGCGAAACGTGTGCCGCCTGCGGGCGCGCCGAGGTTCACGACCGCCTTCTGTTCCGCGCCCTCGGGCGCCCTGTCGCCCTTGAGGAAGCCGATGTCGATCATGTGGCGCTCGATCACGCCGCCGATGGCGGCCAGCAGCGAGGGCACGTAGCGGCCCTCCATCCAGGCGCCGCCGCGCGGATCGAAGACGGCCTTCAGTTCGTCGACCACGAAGGAGACGTCGCCGCCGCGCCGGAACACGGCAGAGATCATACGCGTCAGCGCCACGGTCCAGGCGTAGTGCTCCATGTTCTTGGAGTTGATGAAAATCTCGAAAGGCCGGCGGCGCGGCTCTTTCCCCGGACCTTCCTCGACGATGTCGTTGAGAGTGATGTAGATGGCGTGGTCGCTTTCCGGCCAGCGCAGCTTGTAGGAGCGACCGGGCAGCACCTCGGGGCGCGC
This sequence comes from Kiloniellaceae bacterium, assembly GCA_041565695.1. Lineage (GTDB taxonomy): Bacteria > Pseudomonadota > Alphaproteobacteria > Kiloniellales > Kiloniellaceae > Pelagibius. The sequence continues at coordinate 8,065 of JBFGUI010000008.1, read as the reverse complement.
CAGCGGCTGAGCCATGTAGACCACCTCGCCCTGCGCCGCAGGCGCCTCGGGAACGGCGGCGACCACCTCGCTGCTCGCGGTGTCGGCGGCGGGTTTCTCCGCGCCGACGGACAGCACGGCGCCGGTGATCTCGTTCGGCCGGTAGGTAGTGCAGCCCTTGCATCCCAGGTCGTAGGCCTGCTGGTAGACGTCCTTGAAGGCTTCAAAGGAAATGCTGGCCGGCAGGTTGATGGTCTTCGACACGGAGCTGTCGATGTAACGCTGTACGGCGGCCTGCATCACCACGTGGGCCGCCGGCTCCAGGGTCTGGGCGTTGACGAAGGCCGGCGGCAGGGGCGTGTCCTCGCCCTTGAGGCGTCGGAACAGGCGGTAGGCATAGTCGCTGACCTCCTCCTCGCGGCGGCTGCCGTCGGGCTGCAGGATGCGGCGCTTGTAGACGAAGCTGAACACCGGCTCGAGGCCGGAGGAGATGTTGTCGGCCAGGAGCGAGATGGTGCCGGTCGGCGCTACGGAGGTCACCAGCGCGTTGCGGATGCCGTGGGCGGCGATGGCTTCCACCACGTCCTTGTCCAGCTCGCCGATGGTCTCGCCGGCCAGGTAGGCGTCGCGATCATAGAGCGGGAAGGCGCCCTTCTCCCGGGCCAGCTCGACCGAGGCGAGGTAGGCATGGCGCCGAAAGGCGGCCATCCAGCGTTCCGTCGCCTTGACCGCCTCGGCGCTGCCGTAGCGCAGGCCGCAGCAGATCAGCGCGTCGGCCAGCCCGGTGATGCCGAGGCCGATGCGCCGCTTGGCCTGGGCCTCCTGGCGCTGCGCGTCCAGCGGGAAGCGCGACACGTCGATGGCGTTGTCGAGCAGGCGCACCGCCGTGGGCACCAGCTCCGCCAGCGCCGCCATGTCGAGCGCTGCGTCGTCCTCGAAGGGATTGTTCACCAAAGCCGCCAGGTTGATCGAGCCGAGCAGGCAGGCGCCGTAGGGCGGCAGGGGCTGTTCGCCGCAGGGATTTGTGGCACGGATGGTCTCGCAGTAGGCGAGGTTGTTGCGCTGGTTGATGCGGTCGATGAAGATCACGCCCGGTTCGGCGGCGGCATAGGTCGCCTGCATGATCCTGTTCCACAGCGCGCGCGCCTGCACCGTGCGGTAGACCGTGCCGCCGAAGACCAGGTCCCAGGACTGGTCCTCGCGCACCGCCTGCATGAAGGCGTCGGTCACGAGCACCGAGAGATTGAACATGGAAAGCCGCCCGGGCTGCTGCTTGGCGGTGACGAAGTCCTCGATGTCCGGATGGTCGCAGGCCAGCGTCGCCATCATGGCGCCGCGCCGCGAGCCGGCGGACATGATGGTGCGGCACATGGCGTCCCAGACGTCCATGAAGCTCAATGGCCCCGAGGCGTCGGCGCCGATTCCGTGTACCACGGCGCCCTTAGGGCGCAGGGTCGAGAAGTCGTAGCCGATGCCGCCGCCCTGCTGCATGGTGAGCGCGGCTTCCTTCAGATGCTCGAAGATGCCGCCCATGTCGTCGGGGATGGTCCCCATGACGAAGCAGTTGAAGAGGGTCACCTTGCGTTCGGTCCCGGCGCCGGCCTGGATGCGCCCGGCCGGCAGGAAGTGGAAACCCGCCAGCGCCTCGAAGAACCTTGATTCGATTGAGTTTCTGGTCGCCGCTTCGGGCTCCGCGGCGGCCAGCGCCCGGGCGATCCGTCGCCAGCTATCGGCGATGGTTTTGTCCACAGGCTCGCCCGAGGCCGTCTTCAGGCGGTACTTCATGTCCCAGATTTCATGGGACAGGGCCGTCAACTGGGTCATTTCGGAGCCTCTCGGCGGCCGCCGGGCCCGGCGGCAGCGTCAATAATCGGCGGAAACGCTAGCCCGACGATAGGTTCCGGCGGGTCGCCGGTCAAGCGGCTGTTCCCGCTTCGTTTCATCGTCCCGATTCGGCCGGCGATTCGGCTTTAGCAAGAGGAAAGGCGGGCGATTCCCGCGGGCGGGGAAAGCTGTCCACAGTTTTGCGCACAGCTATTTTTCCGCCAGGGCCTTGCTTTCGGGCTGTTTTTCGCCCGCCGAGTCGGCCAGCAGGGCGCGGCTGCGCCCCTCGATCGCCGTCTCGAGCCGGGCGAGGAAGTCCTTGCGCGGCAGTCCGGGCGGAATCGGCGGCAGGAACTCCAGGGTGATGCAGCCCGGCTGCTTCCAGAAGCTGTTGCGGCGCCAGAACAGGCCGGAGTTGAGCGCCACCGGCACCACGGGAACCTCGAGCTGGCCGTAGAGGGCGGCGACCCCGGGCTGGTAGGGCCGGTGCTGGTCCGGGGCGACGCGGGTGCCCTCCGGGAAGATCACGATGGGCCGCCCGGCGGCGGTGACCGCCTTGGCCTCGGCGACCATCTTCTTGAGCGCCTTGGCGCCGCCCTTGCGGTCGACCGGGATCAGCCCGGCGCGCGACAGGTAGAGCCCGAACAGCGGGATGCGCAGAAGTTCCTGCTTCAGGACGAAGCTGTGGTCCCACAGCAGGATCGAAAAGATGATCGTGTCCCAGGCGGACTGGTGCTTGGCGGCGAGCAGTACCGGCCCCGCGGGCAGGTTCTCGCGGCCGCGCACCTGGTGGCGCAGCCCGCAGATCAGGCGCAAAGCGAAGATGATGGGGTGCGCCCAGGCGCGGCCCAGGTAGTAGATGCCGATGCGCGGCCCGAGCAGCAGCGGCAGGCCGATAACCACGCAGACGGCGGTCCAGCCGTAGAAGAAGACGTTGAACAGCAGGGAGCGTAGAGCGGTCATGAGCCGGAGCCGCTGCCGGCGAAGAGCGGGTCGACGAGGCCGCGCACCAGGGCGACGAGATACTTGCTGTACTCGGTGATCAGCAGGCTGCTGCTGCCCGGCCACATCCACCACTCGTCGCTTTTGAAGTGCTCGGGAAACACCGGATGGGGAATGATCTCGATGGCCGGCATGAGGCGGCGGAACTCGAGCAGCGAGCGGGGCATGTGGTAGGTCGCAGTAACCAGGCGCAGCGAGGTGAAGCCCTGCTCCTTCATCCAGGCGGCGGTCTCGATTGCGTTGCCGCGGGTGTTGTCGGCCTCGTAGCCGAGCACCACGCAGCAGGAGAGGTCTTCCGGCGAGTGCTGCGACAGGTCGAGCAGCTGGCGCACGTCGACGCCGCGGTAGACTCCGGAAACGAACAGCTTGCTGGCCTTCTCCGCGCTCAGCAGATCGAGCGCAACGCCGAGTCGGTCGCTGCCGCCGGTCAGCACCACGATGGCATCGGTGACGCGGTCGTCGTCTTCGGCGGAGGTTGGCATCATGGTGGCGAACCACAGGAATCCGATGCCGTAGGCGAACAGCAGCACGCCGGCCAGGGCGGCGAGCCGCTTCAGCCGCCGCCAGCCGCGTCCCGCCGGCCTGCTGCGCTCCTGCTTCAAGATTCGCATCCGCATCGCTCTTTGCGCCGGCCTAGGGCATGCGCGCCAGGGTGCGCAGCACGGTCACACGCGCCGTCACCATGGTCACCAGCGCCGCGGCGACCGGCAGCAAAATCAGGATCGCCCACTCCCAGGACCTGAGGGTCAGCTCGGGCAGCAGGCCGCTGTCGATGCGCTGCAGCAGCAGGCGGGCCAGGTAGAGCGTCGGCACGGCGCAGAGCAGGCCGAGGATGCCGCCGCGCAGTCCGAGGCTCAGCGCGCGGTTCTGGAATTGGCGGGCAACGTAGGAGTCCTGCGCGCCGATCAGGTGCAGCAGCTCGATGGCCTGCTCGTGGGCGGCCAGGCCCATGCGGGTGACGAAGGTGACCATGATGCAGGCCGCCAGCAGGACCAAGAGGACGACAACCCCGGCCATGATCTCCACCGCCCGCGCCAGGTCGAGCAGGCGGGCGAGCCAGCGCTGATGGTCCTCCAGCTGGCTGCCGGGGGCGAGGTCCTGCAGCTGCGCGCGCAGGCCTTCGATGTCGGGCGTCGCGCCGGGTTCGACGGTCACGGCGACGAGTCGCGGCAGCGGCAGGTCGCCGGCGGCCACGCTGTCACCCAGCCAGGGCTCGAGCAGCGCGGTGATTTCCGTCTTGTCCATGGGCTCGACGGACAGCACCCCCGGACTGGCGCGCAGCGCCGTGACCAGGGCGTCGAGCGCCGGTCCGTCCTCGGCGGCTGCCGAACCGGCGGGGATCTGCACCGTGAGGGCCCCGGAAAGGCCGCTGTCCCAGCGCTCGGCCAGCTTGTTCACGGAGATTGCGCCGGCCAGGGCGAGGGCGGCGAGGTAGACCATGATGGCGACCAGCAGGGGCAGGTAGCGACCAGAGGCATCCCGGTCGAGGGGAACCGCCTGGCGTTTGCGCTTCTTGGCCATGACGTCAGCCGGCGCCGCCGACGGCCGAATCGGCCGCGGCGGGCGTGGTGCCGGGGGCGAGCTCGACGGCCTCGCCGTCACGCAGCCGGGTCACCGGGTGGCGGAAACGCTCGACCAGGGACTCGTTGTGGGTGGCGATGACCACGGTGGTACCGATCTTGTTCAACTCCTCGAAGAGGTAGAGCAGCCGCACCGCCATGCGGTCGTCCAGGTTGCCGGTCGGCTCGTCGGCGAGCAGCAGGCTGGGGCGGCCGATGACCGCCCGGGCGATGGCGACGCGCTGCTGCTGGCCGCCGGACAGGGTCGGCGGCAGGGCATCCATATGGTCGGCGAGGCCCACCCAGTTCAGCAGTTCCTCGACGTCCTTGTCGCTGCGCCCGCCGGCCTGGCCGCTGATGTGCAGGGGCAGGGACACGTTCTCGCGCGCCGTCAGGTGGTCGAGCAGGCGGAAATCCTGGAACACCACGCCGATTCGCCGGCGCAGCAGGGCGGTTTCCCGGCGCGACAGCCCGGAGACATCGCGGCCGAAGAGCGCCACCCGGCCCGAAGTGGGGCGCTGCGCCAGGAACATCATGCGCAGCAGCGACGATTTGCCGGCGCCGCTCGGCCCGACCAGAAAATGATAGGATCCGGGGTCGAACTGCAGGGAAACTCGCTTCAGGATTTCCGGCCCGTTTCCGTAGCGCAGCACGACTTCCTCGAAGCGAACCAAGGTGCAATTTCCCTTTTCCGGAAGCTCGAATCGAAAATGGCATAGGCAAGTCAGTCCCGTAAAGGGCCGTGCTCATGCCTTGCTTTGGCTATACCTCACTCATATAAGGGTAACGTAAGACCTCCCGGAGGGGCATGAGTCGTTCATGATCGTTTCCTGTCCTGCCTGCGAAAGCCGCTTTGAGGTCGACCAGGCGCAACTTGGCCCTGACGGGCGCATCGTCCGCTGCGGCAAGTGCAGCAACTGCTGGCACCAGATGCCGGAAGACGATCCGCGTGCCGCCCTGGCCGAGGAGCCGGCCCCGCCGCCGATCCGCCGCCGCCCGGCCCCGCCGCCGCGCAAGCGCGGCTACGGCACCGTGATCGGCTGGATCCTGCTGCTGCTCTTCGTCGGCGGCGTCGCCGCCGGGGGCTGGCTCGAGCGGGAGCGAATCGTCGCGGAATTCCCTCAACTTCGCGATGTTTATGCGCTGCTGGGCGTCCCGGTGGAGCCGCCGGGGCCGATCTTCAAGCTGGGCGAGGTGAAGACCGAGCGGAGCGAAGCCGACGGGGACACGGTGATCGTCGTGCGTGGCGTGGTGTCGAACATCTCCGACCGCAAGCAGAGCCTGCCGCCGCTGCGCGTGCAGCTCACCGATTCGGCCGGCGCGGTGGTCCATGAGTGGTCCTTCGAGCCGCCGCAGAGGGAGCTCGACGCCGGCGGCGTCGTGGCCTTCGAATCGCAGACCCGCAACCCGCCGGATACCGCCCAGAATCTCAACATCTCGATCGAGGGCGACCAGCAATAGGCGCCGCCGCGTCCGCTCGGCCTGCACCCCCGGTCCACAAGGCGCCATTAAGCCTTGCTTAACCACGCGATGGCAGTTTGATCTGCGAGGCAGGAACCGGGTTCCGGCCGGGGCGGAAGGGCACGGAGTCTGCGGTCCTGCACGCCCGCCGGAAGGACCGCGCCTCGCGCAAACGCTTGCAGGAGACGCATAGACCATGGCGCAGATCCTCGTCGCCGAAGACGACACCGCCGTTCAGAGTTTCGTCAGCCGCGCCCTGGTCCACCGGGGGCACAAGGTCACCTCCGTGGAAGACGGGGTGCAGGCCCTGGAGGCGCTCGGCCGCGACCGCTTCGATCTGCTGATCACCGACATCGTCATGCCGAGCCTCGACGGCATCGGCCTGGCGCTCAAGGTGGCCAAGGACTTCCCCGATCTGCCGGTGCTGCTGATGACCGGCTATTCGGCGGAGCGCCAGCGTGCGCACAACCTCGAAGAGCTGATCTGCGAAGTGATCACCAAGCCCTTTACGCTGCAGGAGATCTGCGAGGCCGCCGAGGCCGCGCTGACCGCCGAGCAGATGACCTGCCACTGAGTCGAGGCCTGCTGCGGCCCGTCGCGTCAGGCCCGGCGAACCTTCTTCACCGAATCAGAACTGATCCAGCAGCCGGTCGAGATAATCGAGCTCGATGGTCGGGCGCGTGCGCTCGCCGCGGCGCCGGCGCAGTTCATCGACGATCTCGCGCGTGCGGCGCAGTTCCATCTGATCGGGGATCTGCACCCCTTCCTGCCGCGGCTGGCCGGCGTTGGTGGTGCCGGTCTCGCGGCCCAGCGGGTCGCGCATGCCGTCGGGGCGGGCGCCGACCTGGCCCTCGCCGTCACCCTCGCCGGGGCCGAACATCTCCATGAACTGCTCCATGGCCGACTGCATGCCCTGCTGCAGCTGATCCAGCGAGCGGGTCTGCGAGGGCACGGCCTGGCCCGGCTGGTCGTTGGACAGCGCATCGCGGGCATCGCGCATCTCGCGCTCGGCGCGGCCCAGCGGGCGCGGGATCTCGCCCAGCGCTTCGCCCAGCTGGCGCATCAGGTCGCCGAGGCCGCGGCGCAGCTGCTCCTGGCGCTGCGCATCGCCCTGGTTCTCGCCGCGCTGCTGGCTTTCGCCCTGCTGCCCCTGCTGGCCGCGCTGCGAGCGCTCGAAGCTGCGGTCGAGCAGTTCCTGCTGCTCGCGCATCATCTGCTCCAGGTCGCGCATCATCTTCGAGGCTTCCTGCATCTGCTGGTTCATCTGCTGCGCGTAGGGATTGGCGCGCAGGTTCTCCAGCATGTTGCGCAGCTGGCTCAGCAGCTCGCGGGCGGCGTCCTTGGCGCCGGAACGGGCCAGTTCGCGGGCCCGCTCCAGGATGTCCTGCAGGTCCTGGCGGTCCAGCAGCTGGCTGTCGGAGGGCATCTCCTGGTTGGCCATGGGGTCGCTGTTCTGGGCCAGCTCCTCGCGCATCTGCTTGATCAGCTCGTCGAGGAACTCGTTGAGGGCCTGCTCCAGCTCGTCGATCAGCCGCTCGATCTCCTCGTCGTCGGCATCGCGCGCCAAGGCCTCCATCAGGGCTTCCTGGGCCTCGCGCAGGGCGCGCTCGGCCAGCGTCAGGTCGCCGTCCTCGATGCGCAGCGCGGTGTCCCACAGCAGCTGCTGCACCTGGCCGATCGCCTTGGCCGAGGAATCGTAGATCAGGCGCCGTTCGGCGGCCCGCAGGGCGAGGGCCACGACGATGTCGTGGAAGAAGTGCTCCGGATGCTCGGAGATGGCGCTCAAGGCCTGCACCACCGGCAGGCGGCGTTCGGGATGGAGGCTCAGCTGCTTGCGCAGCTCGACCAGGGCGCGGGCGACGGGGTGGTTGAAGATGCGCTCCGGGATCACCGTGCGCAGCGCCTCGCTGAAGCCCTCCTGCCCCGGCTGATCCTTGGCCACCAGCTGAATTTCGACCGCCAGGCCGGCCCAGGGATGCGGGGTGAGATCGTGGTAGGTGCTGGCCTCGGCGACCTTGGGGGCCGCGCCGGGCAGCACGAGGTCGAGCTCCAGCGGCGGCGTCTCGGGCTTGTCGAGGCGGCGGATCACAGCCTTCACTTCGGTGATGCCGTAGTCGTCCGAGGCCTGGTAGGTCAGTCGCAGGGCAGCGCGCTCGGTGCGTCCGGGCGCCGATTCGAAGGCGATCTCCGGCGGCGCGTCGGGGATCAGCTCGAGCGCCCAGTCGGCCAGGGTGCGGCCC
>JBFGUI010000007.1:0-29502 GCA_041565695.1 Kiloniellaceae bacterium | reverse complement strand
GAAAAACACGCTTGGCGATATCCAGCCCGATCAGCTTAACTTCCATTGTGGACGGCTCCTCTCGTATGCGGTTGGACCACAACCACATTGGCACATTGCGATGCCGTAAAGGTGGGGCCGTCCACACCTTCAAGTCCGAGGACAACCTGCCAGGGCCCCTGCGGTCGGCGGGCGTGAGGCGGCTAGGCCCTGCCGGCCTGAGCGTATGCCGGCGCCTGGATCAAACGCGACAGCTGGGCAAAGATGCCTTCCAGATCCGCCGGGGAGATCTCCCGGGAGGCGATGACCAGGCGATCGATGATCCGCCTGGTCAGGTCCTGCTGGCGTATCGGCGCTTCGCCGCGATCGAGGCCGTCCCTGTAGCTGTAGGTTTCTTTGACGGCGATCTGAAAGGCCTGATGGAGCGACTCCGGCAGGCCGCTTTTCCGGTAGAGGCCACTCAGTCCGCTGTAACCACCGTCATAAAGCAGGATCCGTGTGTTGCGCAGCGACACCTGGCTCAGCCGCGCGAGCGCGGCCTCGAAGAAGTGCAGGTCGCCTTCCAGCAAGGCGCGCAGCACGAGGATGGGCCCCAGCGCCCCCTCGCGATAGATCACATCGACCAGCCGCTCGACTTCCTCGATGCGGCGCTCTCTGTGGACCGCCTGGCTCAGCGTGCTTTCGCATCCCTGCTCGACGAGAGTGCCGACCACTTCCGCCGGTAGAGCAAGCCGTTTGACGATCTGCTCGCGGAGCTCCGCCGTCGCTCCCCGAATCAATCGGTGGGCGACGGTCAAGGGCAGGTAGAGGCGTCGCACGATCGCCTGCTCGACACGCGGGTCGCCGTGCAGGGTGTCGACGATCCTGTGGTAGGACTCCTCGGTAATCTCCGCACCGGGATTTTCCAGGAGCGTCGCAACGACCTCCGGCCGATCGGTGTCGACCAGGGCGCCCGAGAGCTTCTCGCTGACGAACGGGCGCTGGGCGATTGCCAGCTGCTTGGCCAGGTTGCCATGGTGGACCAACTCGATCAGGTCGGCCTCACTCAGCACCTCGGTGACCATCAGGAGCGGCACCGCAATCTCGTCGATGTCATTCGCCAGCTGTTGCGCGACCTGCGGTGGGAGGAGCGGCGAAGACTTCATGTTCTCGCAGACCGCCTTGCGGACCTGCGCCGATACGTCGCGGGCCAGCACCTCGATGATCTCGAGCGCCAGCTTCCTCTCGGGTTCGGAAAGGGAGCAGTTGTCCAGCAGCCCGCCGACCAGCGCGGCTGTACCCGCCCGGGTGTCGGCGGAGGGCTCTTTCAGCAGGTGCTCGACCTGGGCGCGATCGAGGGTTGGCAGAAGGTCGAGTTGCTTGGCCATAGCCCTGGTAAGCCGGACGTTCCTTGAATTCAGACACGCGCCTGAAATGGCGCAGCTGTTTCCCGAAGCGCCGAGTATGACTCGCAAGGCCTTAAAGGCCGCTTAACCAGCGCCGTCGGCCGGATGGCAGGCGCCGCGCCCCGTTTTCTCAGACCCGCTTGGCCCGGAAGTCCCTGATGATGTTGCGCGCGGCGTTGCGGCCGGGGAGGCCGGAGACGCCGCCGCCGGGCGGCGCGCCGGAGCCGCAGACGTAGAGCCCGCGGACCGGCGAGCGGTGGTCGGCATAGCCCGGCGCCGGGCGCAGGGCGTAGATCTGGTCGAGGTGCAGCGCGCCGTGGAAGATGTCGCCGCCCAGCATGCCCAGCTGGCGCTCGATATCCAGCGGCGAATTGATCTGGCGGCCGAGAATTGCGCGCTTGAAGTTGGGCGCCAGCGCGTCGACCGTGTCGACGATGACGTCGGCGACCTCCTCGCGCACGTCGTCCCAGCTCCGCCCGTCCGGCAGGTCCGGGTTGAAGTGCTGGCAGAACAGGCTCATGACGTGCTTGCCCGGCGGTGCCAGGGTGTCGTCCAGGGTGGAGGGGATGCACATGGAGACGATCGGCTTTCTCGCCCAGCCCAGCTGCACCGCGTCGTCGTAGGCCGCCTGGATGTAGTCCAGCGAGGGGCAGATGTTGATGGTGCCGTTGAGGTAGCGCTCCGGCGCTTCCTTGTTCGCGAGGCAGGTGAAGGCCGGCAGTTCGTCCAGCGCCACGTTCATGCGGAAGGTGCCGGACTTGCAGCGCCAGTGGTTCATGCGCCGCGCGAAGTCGTCGGGCAGCAGGCCCGGGTCGACCAGGCGGGTGAACAAGAGGCGCGGGTTGAGGTTGGAGGCCACGGCCCGGGCGCGGATCACCCGGCCGTCGGCCAGCACCACGCCCTTCGCGCAGCCGCCCCCAGCGTGGCCGCCCTCGGTGAGTACCTCGACGACCGGGGCGGAAGTCTCGATCTCGGCGCCGGCGGCGGCCGCCGACCTGGCCATGGCCTGGGTGATCGCGCCCATGCCGCCGATGGCGTGGCCCCAGGCGCCGGTGCGGCCCTCGACCTGGCCGAAGACGTGGTACAGCAGCACGTAGGCCGAGCCGGTCTGGTAGGGGCCGACGAAGTTGCCGATGACGCCCTCGAAGCCGAAGTCGCCCTTGATCGCCTCGCTCTCGAACCATTCGTCGAGGTAGTCGCCGATCGACATGGTCATCAGCTTGGCGAACTCGCCCTGCAGCTCGGGCGACAGCTTGCGCAGGGCGTTGCCGGTCAGCGCCAGGGTCAGCAGGTCGCCGAGGCCGCCGCCGATGTTGGGCGGCGGCGCGCTCACCAGGCCGCGCAGGGTGGCACCGACCTCCTCCAGGCGGCGGTCGAACTCGGGGTAGGCCTTGGCGTCGGCGGCGGAGAATTCCGCCAGCGTGCGGGCCGCCGCTTCGGGGTCGCGCGGCAGGGCCAGCAGGCGGCCGTCGGGCCGCACGTTCACGTGGCCCGAGCTGCGCGGCACGATGGTCAGGCCGTGGCGCGCCAGCTCCAGGTCGCGGATCACCGCCGGGTCGAGCAGGCTGACCACGTAGGAGAACACCGAGTTGCGGAAGCCGGGGTGGAACTCCTCGGTCAGCGCCGCGCCGCCGACCACCTCGCGGGCCTCGACCACCTTCACCGAGTGCCCGGCCCGGGCCAGGTAGCCGGCGGCGGTCAGGCCGTTGTGCCCGGCGCCGATGACGACAATGTCGTAGGTGGGGTCCATGGGTGAGGCTTTCGAAGGTCGCTTGGGCAGGGCGCGTGTGAGGCGCCGAAAATAGCCCGCCGGCGGGGCGGGGAAAAGCCTCGCGGCGCTTCATTGAATTTGCCCTCCCCCTTTTTATGGGGGAGTGTAGGGTGGGGGTGACACCCTTGCCGCGCCGAGCCGTTAGACCGGTGCGCTGTGTCGTGTTTCGGCGATGGGGATTGCCTGCACTGCCGCTTCCCCCTCATGCACCTTCGTTGCTGCTTCGGTGCTTGGGCTTCCTTAAGTCGAGCCTGTGGCCCCACCGCCACACCAACCCTCCCCCATCATGGGGCAGAGTGGTTGGGCGAGGGGCGCCGGCGCGCCTCAGTCCTCGTAGGCCACCTGGTCGCTGGCCAGCAGCTCGGCGATGTCGCCGGGGAGCTTGAGGCAGGCGGCGATCTCGGCGTCGAGCGCGGCCTCCAGCTGCCGCACCTTGGCGAGATTCTCGATCACCGCGTCGCGGCGCCCGAAGGGCACCACCACCAAGACGCCCGGCCGCTTGCCCGGGCGCGCGAGCCTTACCGCGCCTCTTCCGCGGAAGACAGCAGGACGGCGCCGCCCACCGCTCCGATGATCGTTCCCTTGGGCCCGAAGAGGGAGCCGACCAGGCCGCCCACGATGTCGCCCACGATGTCGCCGACGACGTCAACGTCGGCGAAGATGGCCGTGCAGGCGCTGTTGACCGCAATCGAGGAGATCGCCAGAGCGGCCGTGCCGGCGTTGTCGGCGAGCAGCCGGTTATGAAGGTCGCAGGCCTGAGCGAGACGCGCCGGTTTCTCCGGATTGCTGGCGATCTCGGTGAGCAGGGCCAGGTGGCGCGCCTCCGACGTCGAGACGACTCGGGCGATCTGCAGCTCGCCGAGGAACTGCCGGATGAGCCGACCGTCGTCGCCGCAGGCGTCGCGGCGCGCGTCGAGCACCTTCTTGACGAAAAAGCCGTGCAGTTCGCCGGCGCTGCCGAAGGGCGGCGGGATGTCGGTAAGCGCGAGCGCCGTGCTGTCCGGAGCCGGCAGCTTCTCGCAGCGAACATCCAGATTGCAGTCGTCGTATCCACCGTCATCGGCGTCGAAGGTCACGCGCGTGGTGGATGGGCAGAACGCGCCTCCCTGGCAGGCGACCTCGAAATCGGCCGAGCCGTCCGCGTCGGTGGATGCGGTTGTCGGCGACACGATGACGCGACTGGTGTCGAAGCCAACCGCCGAGATCCTGACGCCCGTCTTTCGGTCCGAAGTTCGGACGCGCACCTTTGTCCTTCCCGACGTCTCGCAGAAGATATCAACGCTGCCAGGAACGCAGCGCAGGGTTTCATTGTCCGGCATGTGAGCCTCCCCGTTACGAGAAACGGTTCAAGGCGTGCTCAAAGATTTGAACTGGCACGTACCTACGCACTCACTGATCGGACATCCTAGGCCGCTCGAGACGCCGACTCAAAGCGATTATCCCCAACCGCCGATCGCGCTTGCGGTGTGATTTCGCCATCACGGGCGGTCTCGCACGCGCGTAGTTAGGCGATGCATGCTGAGTTCAATAAAGGAGTGACGCAGTGCGGCGAAGTTTTTTTGCCTTGGCGCCGGCACGATCGAAGGGCGCAGCATGCTCCACTCCCTCCGGGGTAATCCCTCAATGTCTTTGACCGTCGGGCCGGAAAGCGCGAAGCTTTCTCGCGCGTCGGCCCTGGTGGCCGACCCGCTCCTTTTCACCTGTCGTTGTCGGGGAGAAGCCCGGTGTTCGAGGAAGGTGAAGCTTCTACATCGCGGCCCTGCTGCCTCGCTTTGATTGTGCCCCGCGTTCGTCCGGGGCCACGCCCGGGCTGAAGGCCTCTCCCTTGTCACCGGCATCGTAACGGAGGTGACAAGATGACCAGGAAAGAACTCGATTCCCATCGCCACCCCAGCGAGGCAGGGCTGTTCTGGCTCTCCATGATCGTGGTGGTGCCGATCTGTCTCGCGGCCATCGCTCTCGTCTTTGCCACCCTCGGCATCGCGCTGGTGGTGGTAGCCTCGATCATCATATCCGTGTGGTTCGGCACCCACATCGCCATGGCCTGGTTCCTGGGCAACTGCGTCAAGGTCTCGGAGGAGAACTTCGCCGACATCCATAAGGCGATAGGCGAGTACCAAGAGCTCTTCGGCTATCGCGGCAAGGTGGAGGCCTTCGTTTACGAGGCGGGCACCTACAACGTGCTGCTGCTGCCGCTCCTGCGCCGCAAGTTCATCCTCATCAACTCCGACGTGGTGGCCAACGCCCAGTCCGACAACGAGGTGCGCTGGATCGTCGCCCGCTTCATCGGAGCGCTGGCCTCCAAGCACTACCGCTTCGCTTGGCTGCAGGTCGTGATCACCTCCATCGAGAAGATCGCCATGTTCAACCTGCTGCTCTACCCCTACGAGCGGGCGGTGGCCAAGTCGGGCGACCAGCTGGGCCTCTGTGCCATAGGCGGCGACCTGCCGAGCGCGCTCAACGCGATGCACAAGTTCATGGCCGGCGGCGCAGTGGGCGGCCGGGTCAACCTGGCCGGCGTGCTGAGCCAGCACGAGGCGACTCGCGGCAGCTTTTTCGCCTGGCTGGCCAAGTGCCTCTCGCCCTTCCCGCACAACACCCAGCGGGTCGTCAACCTGCTGCGCTACGCCGGCGAGCGCTACCCCCTGCCGCTGCAGGCTCTGCTCGCCCAGCACGACGCGGCGACGGCCAAGCGCATCCGCCAGGCCGCGGGGTTTGCGGCGGGCGAAAGTGAAGCGGAGCCCGCGCCGGCCGGCAGCGCCGTGGCGCTGTGAGGCGAGGAGGAAGGCTTATCTGCAGGCGTCTGCCCGCGCCGGTCACGCCTCAGTCCTCGTAGGCCACCTGGTCGCTGGCCAGCAGCTCGGCGATGGCGGTGGGGACCTTGAGACCGGCGGCGATCTCGGCGTCGAGCTCGGCCTCCGCCTGCCGTACCTTGGCCAGGCTCTGGATGACCGCGTCGAGGCGCTCGAAGGGCACCACCACCACGCCGTCGCGGTCGGCGACGATCATGTCGCCGCTCTCGACCTCGCGGCCGCCGATCTGCACGGGGTAGCCGATGCGGCCCGGGCCCTTGGCGAAGGGCGATTCGGGGGTCAGGCCGCTGCACCACAGCGGCAGGCCGGTGGCGCGGATGCCGGCATAGTCGCGCGCCGGCCCGTCGGTGACCACGGCGGCGGCGCCGGCGTTCTTCATCATGCCGCAGACCCGGTCGCCGATGGCCGCGCAGCCCTGGTGGCCGCCGAAGGCCAGCACCACCACGTCGCCCGGCGTGACGAAGTGAAGCGCCGCCAGGGTGGCGAGGATGTCGGCCGGGCCGGTCTCGGCCGTCAGCGCCGGCCCCGCCACGCTGGGGGCGGGGCCTTCCGCGGCGGTCAGCAGGGCGATGCGGCGGTCGAGCGCCGCGCCGCCAAACATGGCATCGACCACCAGGCCGGTGGCGATGCCCTGAAAGGCCTCGATCTGCGCCGCGGTGGGCCGGCGCCGGTTCTGCTTGATGGTAAGAAGTGGCGGCTCTTCGATCACGGCCTTGTCTCCCCCGCTGGGTTCGCTGCGCTGCAGCTTTTCATTCTCGAAGCAAACGCACGAGGCTGCAAACGCTCATCCCGGCGCCGGGGGCAGATCGCCCCGGGAGCCCCATGAGCCATGTCAAAGACGAACATGCCGATATCTGCTAGGCAGAACGCTCGAGCGGCACCGGCATGCCGGTGCCGACGAGAAGACGTCCACCCGTTGACGGAAGGAGACGTCGTCATGAAAGATCCCAGAACCTCGGAAAAGAAACTTCCCAAGGCCGCGGTCAAGGTGCACCCGGTGATCGCCAGGCTGGAAGGCACGGGGAAAGCCGCCGCCGTGCTGCTCGGCTATCCGGGCAAGGCGCGGGACGGCAGCTTTCGCCTCTACCGCGATCTGGACATGTCGGCCTATGCGGAAGTCCCGCTTGAGGCCGTGCTGCACAGCGAAGACGGCGAGGACGGCGGGCCGACGCGGCTCTATGTTCTCGGCGACGCCGCGCTCACCGAAACCGTCGTCAGCGAGGTGAACGCCAGCCTCAGCCGCTACCGCGAGAGCTTCCCCGTCGATTTCGAACGGGTCCGGTATGAAACCTTCGCGAGCTGCGCCGGCAAGTGCGAGGGCAAGCTGCTCGGTCCGTCGTGGACCTATCACCAGCTGCTCGCCAATGCCGGCAACGCGCCGCCGGAAATCGGCCACCAGCTCTATATCCTGGCCAACCAGATCAAGGAGCTGAACCGCGAGGTGCTGCACGACTGCCTGGCCGCCTGTCCCAGGCCGATCTTCGGCAGCCGCCAGGAAACCGAGGACGCCCTGATGGAGAAGCACTTCGGCTAGGGCGTGAGGGGCAGGTCAGCGGTCACTGTAGGAGCGCAGGATGGACAGCAACGACGACCACTCCGACGACGATCGCGACGACGACCGCAAGGACGCAGCGCGTCGCGACACCTACCACAGGGACGAGAACCGCGACTGGGCGGCTGAATCCGAGCGCGAACGCGCCAGGCGGGCAGCCGAGGAGGCGACCGGCGCGTTGGCCAGGGGCGACTGGGAAACGGCCTTGAAAGCGCAAGGCGACTGGCCGGATTTCCTGGCGGCGCGGCATGGCGGAAGCGGCGGCCAGCACCCGGCCTCCGGGCCCGGCCGCGCATCGGGATCCGAGCTTGCCGAGGCCATCCACGCGGCGAGCCGGGAGCTCGACGTGGCCGGGCAGTATCTCTCCGTTGAAGCCGCCTGTTGGATCCGGCGCTTTCTGGCCGGAATTTCCCTGCAGGAGGACCCGGCGTGCGCGCGGGACAAGGCCGAGCAACTGCTGCAGGTCGCCCGGCAGCTGAAGGCCTGGCAGCCGATCATTCTGGACCTGCTGGCGGAAGATCTGAGAACGGTGGCGCGCAGACTGACGGCGCGCTGCTGAACCGGAGCGAAGGCCGTCACCGGCAGAGAAGGCCGGCGCCGCTGCGCCTCAACCGATCATCTGCAGCGAGCCCCCGGCTTGCCCGGGAAGCGGCTTCAGGCGACGTGGGAGAGTTTGCCGTCCTGGCCGTAGAGGACGACGCGGTTGCGCCCGTTGTTCTTGGCCTCGTAAAGGGCATCGTCGGCGCGCTTCAGCAGGTCCAGGGGCTCCGCATCCTCGTCCGAGAAGACGGTAACGCCGAAGCTGGCGGTCACCTTGATCTCCGTCGCGCCGTCCATGACCGGCGTGCTTTCGATTTTGGCCCGCAGCCGCTCGGCGGTCAGCATGGCGCCCTGGTGGTCGGTCTCCGGCAGAAAGATCATGAACTCCTCGCCGCCGAGCCGGCCGAACAGATCAACGCTGCGCAGATCGGCGCGGCATATCCCGGCCAGGGTCTGGAGCACCAGGTCGCCCGCGTTGTGGCCATAGGTATCGTTCACCTGCTTGAAGTGATCGACGTCGAAGGCGACGAAGCTCGCGCTGCGCTTGTAGCGCTTCGCCCGTCCGATCTCCTTTTCCACGTCGAGGAGGAAGCTGCGCCGGTTCTGCGCGCCGGTCAGGCTGTCGGTCGTGGCGATCTGGCGCAGCTCAAGCTCGTCGACCACCAGGCGCGCCAGGTCGCGCAGCAGATTGACTTCGACTTCCGTCAGTTCCCTGGGTTCCTGGTCGATGGCGCAGAGGGTGCCGATGTTGTAGCCGTCCGGCGTCTTTAAGGGGACGCCGGCGTAGAAGCGGATGTGGGGTTCCCCGGTAACCAGCGGGTTGCTGCGAAACAGCTCGTGCTCCAGCGCGTTGGGGACGATGAAGGCGCCGTCCTGCTGGATCGCGTGGGTGCAGAAGGAGATGTCGCGCGGGGTCTCGGTCGCGTCCAGGCCCTGGCGGGACTTGAACCACTGGCGGTCCTCGTCGACCAGCGACACGAGAACCATCGGCACCCGCAACGCCGACTTTGCCAGCCGCGTGATCCGATCGAAGGATTCCTCTGGCGGCGTATCCAGCACGTCGTACCTGTGAAGCGCTTCGAGCCTCTTGGTTTCAGCAGTTTGATCGCAGCGGGTCATGTCCATGGTCCGGTTTCCAGATCGGCGTGTCGTGCGGCCGCCCGACAGGTGGCCCTGCGGGAAAAATCAGCGCTGGCTTTATTTGTCCGTCTTGCGGATGCGCTCGATGTTCGCGGCGAGCTTGCGCTCGTACTCGCGGAAGATCTCCAGGACGTGATCGTCGATTTGCTGCTGATCCATGCCCAGTTCCTTCAGGTTCTGCGTCAGCCGGGTGAGGTTCTCATAGTGCTGCCGGATGCTGGCGTGCGCCTCCGACGGCAGACCGCTGTCGCACATGTGCTCCTGGACGATTTCCAGGGCACGCGATTCGAGTGGCTCGTTTCTTGGCATCGGTTTTCCTCGACAAGGTCTGCGGGGGAAAGATGATCAAATTCGTGTGTAATCTGAGCAAAATGCCCGGTCGGGACTTAAGACCGCATTAAGCGCTATGCTGAAAATCGCGTTAACCAGGAAAACGCGAGTTCTACCGCAGGCGGCAGCAGTCGCGCTTTGCCCGAGGCGGCGCCAGCAACCCTGGCTGGTGGCCACCGGCCTGCCGGAGCGTTCCCCTTTGGTCGCTCGTAGTGGCTGCCCCCGCCCGAGCCGCCCTGCAGCACCCCTTTTGCGCGCGCGGTTCGGACTAAAGGCCAATTGGCGGAGGGCCGAGGCCGTGGTTCTCTTGATAGGCCGCCGGGGGCGCCGTCCCCTGCGCCGAGCCTCTGCGCCGTCCGGCCATGCGCGCCTCCCCAGCGTTCGCCGGAACGGCCCCCGGGGCTGTCCCGGGTGAAGCAGGACCGCAGCAGAACGGTCGCGAAGGTGCAACGTTAGAACAAGGAGGAGACCATGGCTCACAAACATTCCGGTGGGTGCCAGCACGTGCACACCCACGCGGACGCGGAACCCGTCGACAACCACGTCTGCCACTGCTCCGTCTGCAAGCGGGTGACCGGGCAGGACACGACCCACGTGGTGTTCTTCCGCTACAAGGACGTCGCCGTCGACAACCCGAGCGCCCTGAAGCGCCAGCCCTTCAACGACAAGAACCCCGACGGGCCGCTGGAGCTCTGCACCTGCGCGACCTGCGGCACGCCGATCATGCTGGACGACAAGCAGCACCGCATCCGGGTCATCGTGCCGAACCTCATGGGCTACAAGGAGGACGGGCTGGAGGCGACCTACCACGCCTTCTATGACCCGGCGACCGGCGAGGCGAAGCCGAAGGACGGCCGCCCGGTTTACGAGGGCCTGCGCCCCGACTTCAAGTGGCCGGAGCCGTCCTGACCCGGGGCATTCCTCCCCACTGACGAGAGGTTGAGCACCCCGCCGCGCGCCCCGCGGCGGGGCGTTTCTTTGTGGCGCCGGGCCGCGTGCGCCGGTCAGGTGCGGCGCTGCTTGAGCACGATCTGCGGCTTCAGGGGCGCGGCCTGGCCGGGCAGGGGCACCGTGGCCCCGGGGAGATTGGATTGGGGGACCACCGGCCCCCTGGGCGGTGCCGGGGTCTTCGGGCCGGCGGCAGCGAGGGCGGCAGGGTCGAGCTCACCGCGGATCGCGCTCAGCAGGGTCTTCTGGTCCGGCATGACCCGCGTCATCTGCTCGATGAGCTGGCGCATTCGCTTCACGTGGTCGCGCCAGAGGTCGCGGCGCAGGGCGGCGGCGCTGACCGGCGGGGACGCGAAGCCGGTGTCGTAGACCTGCTTGCCCAGCAGGACGGCGTGGTAGGTGCGGTGGGAGAACAGCCGCCGCGATTGCATGTCGTTGCGCGACGGCAGGGTGTGCTTCCACAGTTTCAGGTTGGCGGCCAGCGTGTCGGGCAGTTCCAGCGTCTCGCGGGCGTCGACCCAGTAGGGACTGTCGCTGCGGTTGTTGAGGGCGTAGTGCATGCAGATGAAGTCACGCACCTCGTCATAGAGCTGGTTGGCCGTCGCGTTGTAACGGGCGCGCAGCGGCTCGGCGCAGTCGCGGTCGGGGAAGTAGGCGAGCAGCCAGCGCACCGACATTTCGATCATGAAGATGGCGGTCGATTCCAGCGGCTCGATGAAGCCGCCGGAAAGCCCGATGGCGACGCAGTTCTTGACCCAGGGATTGCGCGTGCGTCCGACGCGGATCGGGATGATGCGCGGCTCGGACCCCTCGGCCGGCGGCTGCCCGGTCGCGCGCAGATGGGCCAGCAGCTCGTCGCAGGCTTCCTCGTCGCTGCGGTGGGCGGAAGAGAAGACGTAGCCGGTGCCGACGCGGTTGTAGAGCGGCACGCGCCAGGCCCAGCCGGCACCGAGCGCGGTGGAGCGGGTGAGGGGCTCGATCTTCTCCGGATCCGGGTGGGGAATCTGGATCGCCGCGGCGCGGTTGTTGGCCAGGTACTTCGAATAGTCGACGAAGGGCTCGCCCAGGCAGCCGTTGATCAGCATGCCGCGGAAACCCGTGCAGTCGATCACCAGCTCGACCGGCAGGCGGCCACGCTCCTTCATCTTGAGGGCGGTGATGAAGCCACGCTCGTCCTGCTCCACGTCGACCACGTCGTCGCGGATGTGATCCACACCGCGCGCGATGCAGATGTCGCGCAGCAGCTCGGCGAACAGCCCGGCGTCCAGGTGGTAGGCGAATCCGGGGTCCTGGTCCTCGGCCCTGGCGCCGATCGGGCGGGGGCCCTTGAACACCCGTGCAAGGTCCAGTGCCGGGGTGATGACGTCGGAGAAGGGGCCGCCCCCGATGCCGTACCTCAGGTAGTAGTATGCCGCCTCGATCCCACCGATGATCGGCCCTTCGTTGAAGGAATTGACGTAGGCGATCGGCTTGCCTCTGCGGTCGCGGTTCCAGTTGTCGAACAGCACGCCCAGCTTGAAGGAGGCATTACAGCGCTTGAAGAAGTCCTTCTCGTCGACGCCGGCCTGGCGCAGCAGCATCGGCATGGAGGGAACCGTGGCTTCGCCGACGCCCACGGTCTTCACGTTGGGGGATTCGATGAGGGTGATCTTCCGCGCCTCGGGCGCCTTCTCCTGGTTGCGGAAGAATGTGGTCAGCAGCAGAGCCGTCAGCCAGCCGGCCGTGCCGCCGCCGACGATGGTAATCTGTTGGATCCGCTCGGCCATGTTCGCTTCCCCCGATAGCGCCCAGGCGCGCTGCGCCGTCTTGACCTGAGTGCCGCTAACTCCTCGAACGAAACGGCCCAGGCGGCGCCCGGGGCACCTGACGACAGGGAGAAAGCTTGCCCCGCAGGGCGCGCGGGGTCAATGGCGGGGGAAGCGCAGCACCCTCTCCTCAAAGAAAAGAGGGCGCCGGTCGTCTCAGCGGGAGAACGGGCAGGAAGCGTCGACCGGGGCTGCCCGGGCCGCGCTAACCCGGATCAGGGACACTTGAAGTTGTCGCGCAGGGTGCCCAGCAGGGCGGTACTGGCGGTCATCGACTTACGCGTCGAGTAGTCAGCGTGGACCCAGCGCATGTAGGCCCAGCGCGCTTCGTCGGCCGTGTTCTGCGGCGGTGGGCAGACCGTCTTGTCGCCGACTTCCGCGAGGGCGTGGATGTAGCCCATGATGTACTGCTCGCATTCCAGCTCCGCGACGTCGCCCCAGCGCGAGTCGTTGTCCGCCGTGGTGCAGGATTTCAGGAGGTCGAGCGCAGTATAGACCTGCGCCGAGGCCTGACTCGAAACCAGAAGGACGGCTGCGGTTGCGGCAAGGATGATGCAGCGCATGGATGTCTCCTAAAACTTCCGCTTTTCGTTCGCCGGGTGGCCCTTGTGGGCGCGCCGCAGCGCGCCCACAAAGGTTTTCCCTTTTCTTAGTTCTGGCCCGCCTTTTCCTTGGCCAGTGCATGAAGCGCCTGGTTCAGGACCGCCTTGTGCTCGGCGTTGTTCACGAACTTGGGCGAGTTGACCTGGGCCCAGAGATCCTGATTGGCCATGTTCTGGTGGCAGCCGATGCACAGCCCCGTGCGCTCCATCTTCTCGCGCATGGCCTGCGGCAGGGGAGCGGTCAGCGGCCAGTGCGAGCCGACGGTGACCAGCTGCTTACCCTCGGGCGTCACGATCTGGCTCAGGTCGTGATCCAGCGAGGGGACCGGCTGCGACTGGAACTGGGTCTGGCGCGGGATAGTCTGGCCCTGCGCGGTCTCCAGGTCGACGACGAAGCCCTTGTCGTAGCCCTTGAGGAAGCGCCCGCCGGAGATCCCGTAGCCCAGCGCCTTGGGATTGTCATGGCAGGATTCGCAGGAGCGCGCCAGGCGTCCGGCCGTGTGCGGCTGCACCGCGGCGTGGTCGAGGCCCTTGGTGCCGCCCGCGTCCGGCGTCATCCAGGTCTCGTTGTGGACCACGGTGTTGCCGTCCTTGTCGATCACCGTAGTGATCACCTGACAGCCCGGCATCAGCGGCGAGACGCGGCCTTCGCCGTTGATCCCCAGGGTCGGCTCCTCCCAGCGCAGGTAGGAGCGAGTCTCGGAGACCTTGCCGGCAGAGGTCAGGCCGTTGGTGCCGAGCGCCGCATCGGCGGTCAGGCCGTCCTCGCCGCGGGAATTGGCGTTGTTGATCCAATCGATGTCGGTCTTGCCTTCGGAATAGTCGACGGTGATGTGGCAGCCGTAGCACTGCGGCGCCCAGTCGGCGTGACAGGCGTAGCACTCCATGGATTCCATGTGCTTGCCGACGCTCAGCATCGCGGTTTGAGCGGTGTCGTTCTTCCACGTGCCGTCGAGAGCGATCTGCTTGAGCACCGGCACCTCGAAGTCGAGGCCCGAGGCCGAATGCATGATCACCTTGTTGCCGCGCTTGACGACGTTGCCGAAGGGATTGCCGCGGGCGGTCAGGAGATAGCCGTCCTCGGCGTCGTAGACCTCGGCGAAGTACTGCTCTGCCGTGATGTCGTCGGCCAGGCCGCGAGGCGTGTCGCCGATGTCCTGGGCATGCTCCTCGCCGTGGCCCAGCGCCAGCTCCCAGGGGAACTTGGAAACCGTGCCGTGGCAGTCCTCGCACTCGATCTCGACCTGCGCCAGGGTGGTGCCGGGCAGGTTGCCGTCACCGTGCATGTCGACCGTCGTATGGCAGTCCTGGCACAGCATGCCGCCCTGCGGGTTCTCGGGCCGCGACTGCACCTGGTGGTGCAGGTCGTCCTTGATGAAGAGGTAGTTCTTGGTATGCAGCGGCGGCTGCTTCCCGCCGGTCGGCGAATAGGGCGAGCCGTAGGGGAACTCCATGATGCCCTGGTAGCTGACGCCGATGCGCTTGCCGCGGTTGTGGCAGGAGTTGCAGGTCTCCGAGGGGATGCCGCTGTAGGTGATGTCGCCGTGAGTGACCTTCGACTTGCGCGAGCCCTGCAGGCGGTGCAGCAGCAGCTTGCCGGGCTGATCCTTGGCGATCGTCGGATCGCCGCCCTCGTAGAAGCCGTCGTTGGAATAGGGCACGTGGCAGGACGAGCAGCCGGCGCCGCGGAAGTCGCCGCGCTTCTCGCGACCGTTCACGCCGACGTGGCAGCGCTGGCACTGCTGGCGCGAATAGGTGATGCCGGCCATATTCGGGTTGTCGGGAATGACCTCGACGTCGACCGGCGGGATCTGCTTCATCTCAGAGGGCATCTGGTCGGGATGGGCGGCGACGTAGGCCGTCATGTACGCCTTGTAGGCATCGGTGCCGACGGCCGGCTCAGGCCCGTCCTCGTCGGTCAGGTCGTAGTTGCCCCAGACGACCTTGTGATCGCTCTGCAGGCCCCAGGACCAGAGATTGCCCTGCAGCTTGCCGGCCTCGGTGTTCATCAGCGACTTGGTCAGCCGCTCGGCGTAGCCGTCGTGGCACTGGCCGCAGGCCTTGTCGGCGACGCCGATCGCGCCGGGGTCGGCATAGAAGACGTGCGGCCCGCCGTTGGCGGCGAGCTCGGCCGGCGTGCCCTGGTGCGCCGCTTCGGCGCTGGTGGCATCTGGCGTGCCACCGTGGCACACCACGCAGCCGCCGGGATCGTTGAAGTCGGCGCCCATCGCCTCGATCTGCTCGATCATCGGACCGTCGGTGAACTTCTCGATGCCTTCGTGGCAGGACAGGCAGCCTTTGCCGGAAGCCTGCGCGACCTGCGTCTGATGCAGCGCGTCGGTGTTCTGCTGGGCAACAGCCTCGTTCCCGGTGATGGCGATGGCGAAGCCGACGGCCATAAAGGCGAAAAGAGCCGATCTCATTCCTTTAATCTCCCCAAGGCGCGCGTGTTGACGCTGCGCAGCGGCACGGGACGGAGGGACTCCGTCAACGCTTGAGATCGAGGCTAGAGGTATTCGCCAGGGACCGCTCTGACCTTTGTCAGAAATCCGAAAGCACAGGTATTTTTTCGTCGAGGCGCGGCTTGATCATTTCAGGTATGATGCTTGATCCACGTCAATGCCGGAATATTGCAGCGCAATAGTCTCCCAGACAGGCGAAGAACAACAAGGAATGACGCCAGGGCTGGATCAGGGGAGTGCCATGAGTTGCTGTTTCGGAGTAAACGGGGGCGAGGTTAAGAGCTTGTCGCCAGAGGAGGCCTTTCGCGCCTGTTCCGGTGGTGTCTGTGCCCTGCTGGGGGATGCCACGACGGTGCCGCGCAAGCTGCAGTTGCGCCGCGGCGACCGTCTCGACGTCGGCGACAAGCAGAAACTCTGGACCGTGCACGACGGCGTCGCGGCGCTCTGTTCGTCGCTCGCCGACGGGCGGCGCCAGATTGTCTGTTTGGCCACGGCCTCGAACCTGCTCTGTGCGCCGCAAGACCGTGACGGCCTGGGTCTCTGGGTCGAGGCGCTGGCCCCGAGCTGGATCTGCGAGCTCGATATCTCCAGCCGCGCGCAGAGCATCGCCGAGGACGCCGCACTCGGTGCCGAATTGCTGCGCATCGTGCAGGACCAGAGCAACTGCATCTACACCCACCTCGTGACGCTGGGCCGTCTCGACGGCATGGAGCGTGTCTGCCTGTTCCTCGCCGACATGGCTTGGCGCATCGGCGAACACAGGGTCGACGGCTGCCACGTCCGACTGCCGCTGGCCCGCGACGACATCGCCGACTACCTCGGCCTCAACGCCGAAACCGTGAGCCGCATCTTCAGCCGCGTGAAGAAGTCCCGCCTGGCGGACTTCCGCTCCCCGACCGAATACGTGGTCCGCGACATCGAGGCGCTGCAGCGGCGCTCGCCCATCGCCGCGCCGCACAGCCCTTCGGCAGCGGTCAACGACAACCTAGGGGAGGCCGTGTGATGCCCGATATCATCGTCGAAAGCGGCCACTTCGCGCTCTGCCTGGCGCTGGTCGTCGCCGTGCTGCAGAGCATCGTGCCGCTGGTCGGCCTGCAGCGCGATTCGCTGAACGCCCTGCGCTTTGCCGACGCGGCGGCACAGGCGCAGTTCCTGGCAATCGCGGTGGCCTTCGCGGCCCTGACCTATGCCTTCGTGGCTTCCGACTTCTCGGTCACCACGGTGGCGATGAACTCGCATTCGGCCAAGCCGATGCTCTACAAGGTGACCGGCGTGTGGGCGAACCACGAGGGCTCGATGCTGCTCTGGGTCCTCATGCTGGCGCTGTTCGGCGGCCTGATCTCAGTCTTCGGGCGCGCCGTGCCGGCATCGATGCGGGCCACGGTGCTGGCGGTGCAGGGCAGCATCGGCGTCGGCTTCCTGGCCTACATCCTGCTGACCTCCAATCCCTTCGACCGCCTGGCGCTGCCGCCGCTCGACGGGCGCGGCATGAACCCGCTGCTGCAGGACCCTGGCGTCGCTTTCCATCCGCCGATGCTCTATCTCGGCTACGTCGGCTTCTCGACCGCCTTTTCCTTCGCCGTGGCGGCGCTGATCCGCGGGCGGGTCGATCCCGCCTGGGCGCGCTGGCTGCGACCCTGGGTGCTGATCGCCTGGGCCAGCCTCACCCTCGGCATCGCGCTGGGCTCCTGGTGGGCCTACTACGAGCTCGGCTGGGGCGGCTTCTGGTTCTGGGACCCGGTGGAGAACGCCAGCTTCATGCCCTGGCTGCTGGCCACGGCGCTGCTGCACTCGGCCATCGTGGTGGAAAAGCGCGAGGCGCTGCAGAAGTGGACCATTCTGCTGGCTATCCTGACCTTCGCGCTCAGCCTCATCGGCACCTTCCTGGTGCGCTCGGGGATTCTCTCCTCGGTGCATTCCTTCGCTACTGATCCGGAGCGCGGGGTCTTCATCCTCGGGCTGCTGGTGCTCATGGTCGGCGGTGCCCTGGCGCTCTTCGCCTGGCGCGCGCCGGCCATCAAGGACGGCGGCTATTTCGCACCGCTGTCACGCGAGGGCGGGCTGCTGCTCAACAACGTGCTGCTGGCCGCGGCCGCCGGCGTGGTCTTCGTCGGCACGCTCTATCCGCTGTTCCTCGAGCTGATGACCGGCGACAAGATCACCGTCGGAGCGCCGTACTTCAACCAGACCTTCCTGCCGATCTTCGCGGTGCTCACGGCGGTTGCCGCGGCGGGACCCTTCCTCAGCTGGAAACGCGCCGACCTGCGCGGTCTGCTGCAGCGCCTGCGCGGCGCCTTCGCGGTCACGCTGCTGGTCAGCGCGGCGCTCGCCGTGTTCGGCTGGCGCGAGCCGCTCGGCCTCGCCGGCCTGGCGCTGGCCGTGTGGCTGGCCTCGGCGACCCTGGCCGACCTGCTGGCGCGCATCGGGCTGCCCAGGGTGGGCTTCGCCGTGGCGGCGCGGCGCCTTGCCGGCCTGCCGTCCTCGGCCTGGGGCATGACGCTGGGGCATCTCGGCGTGGCGCTGGCAGTGGCCGGCGTCGCCGCCATCTCGGTGTGGCAGGCGGAATCGATCCAGGTGCAGAAACCCGGCGACACGCAGCTGGTGGCGGACTACGAGTTCAGCCTGATCGACGTCAGCAACGGCCGCGGCCCCAACTACCAGACCTCGATGGCGACGGTGAAGGTGTCGCGCGACGGCGAGACCGTTGCCCTGCTGTTCCCCGAGCGGCGCTGGTACCCGGTCGAGCGCCAGCCCTCCACCGAGGCCGGCATCCTGACCCTGTGGCACGGCGATCTCTATGCCGTGCTCGGCGATCCGGACGGCGCCGGCGGCTGGGTCACCCGCTACTACTACAACCCCGGAGTCGCCTGGATGTGGGCCGGCGCCCTGATCATGGCGCTGGGCGCGATGATCTCGATCTGCGACCGGCGGCTGCGCGTCGGCGCGCCGCGCCGGGCGCTGCGGCCGGCGGTCACCACGGCGACGGCGCTGGTCTGCCTGCTGCTGGTCACCGCCGCGCCGGCGCTGGCCATCGATCCCGGGGAGATGTTCGAGGACCCGGCCAAGGAGGCGCGCGCCAGGACCATCGGCAAACAGCTGCGCTGCGTGGTCTGCCAGAACGAGTCGGTCTTCGATTCCAACGCCGGGCTGGCCTACGACATTCGCATGGTGGTGCGCGAGCGCATGGAAGCCGGCGACAGCGATGACGAGGTCATGGCCTACATCGTCGAGCGCTATGGCGACTATGTGCTGCTGGAACCGCCGCTGCGCGGCCGCACGCTGGTGCTCTGGGTCGCGCCCCTGCTGCTGCTGGCCGGCGGCGGGCTGGCCGCGGCGCTCTATACCCGCCGCCGCCGCGTCGTCGAGAGCCTGAGCGAGGATGATCGTGCCGAGGCACGCAAGATCCTCGAGGGAGGGGCGTCATGACGCTGTGGATCGTCATCGCCGTCGCCGCGCTCGCGACCGGCTTTTGGCTGGCCCGGCCCTTCCTGGCCCGGGGACAGATGGCCTCCAACGAGTCCGAGCACGCCATCTCGATCTACCGCGACCAGCGCGACGAGGTGCAGCGCGATGCCGAGGCGGGCCTGATTTCGGCGGCCGAGCTGGATGCGGCGGAGCAGGAGATCGAGCGCCGCGCGCTGCGCGCCGCGCGCCGGCTCGATCCCTCGCTGTCGGTGACGCATCGCGCGCCGGCGGTGGCCGTTGTGGTGGCGCTGGTGTCCGTCGCTGGCGCCGTCGTGCTCTATGGCCTGCTGGGCACGCCTCAAGCGCCGGACCAGCCGCTGCAGGCGCGGGTCGAGGCGATCCTCGAGCGCCGCGCCGCCGAAGGCGATGCCGCGAGCCAGGCGCAGCTGCAGATCGCGCGGGCCGAGGACCAGCCGGAGACCTTCGAGGGCTGGTGGACCCTGGCCCGCTCCCACGCCCAGGCCGGCGACTTTGCGGCGGCGGTGGAGGCCTATCGCCGGGCGGCCGAGTTGTCCGACGACGATCCGGCAGTGCTCTCGGCCTATGCCGAGGCCATGACCCTGGCCAACGGCAACCGGGTGCCGCAGGCGGCGCGGCTGATCTTCTCGCAGGCGCAGGGCATCTCGAACGACCCGCGGGCGCGCTACTACCTGGCGCTGGCCAAGGCGCAGGACCAGGATTTCGAGGGCGCGCTGGCCGACTGGATGGCGCTCTACAACGACTCCAGCCCCGAGGCGCCGTGGAGGCCGCTGGTGCGCCGCGACATCGTCAACATGGCGCGCTTCCTGGAGCTGGACCTGGCGCGGCTGCTGCCGGACGCCAGCGAGGCCGAGCTGGCCAGGGCGGCGGCGCCGGTCGCGCCGCAGGCCGGCGTCGCGGAGACCGCCGCGCGCCAGGCCGCCGCACTGGAGGCCGATCCCAAGAACTGGCAGGGCTGGATCCAGCTCGCCCGCCTGCGCATGCAGCTGGGCGAGGCCGAGGCCGCCGCGGCCGCCCTGGCGTCCGGTCGCGAGCACTTCGCCGGCGCGCCCTTCGTGCTGGCGCAGATCGACGAGGCGGCCGAAACGCTGGGCCTGGCCGCGGCGCGGGCGCCGCGCGGTCCGAGCGATGCCGATGTTGCCGCCGCCGGCCAGATGAGCCAGCAGGCGCGCGACGAGATGGTGCGCGGCATGGTCGCGGGACTGGCCGAGCGCCTGGAAAGCGAGCCGCAGGACCTCGACGGCTGGCTGATGCTGATCCGCTCCTACGCCGTGCTGCAGGACCCGGAGGCCGCCCGCAGGGCGGTGCAGGACGCCAAGCGTGCCTTCGCCGACGCGCCCGCCAAGCACCGCCAGATCGTGCAGCTCGCCGACAGCCTCGGCGTCTCCGTCGAATAGCCGGCGCCGGTCGGAGCGCCGGGGCGCTCAGGCCACTCTGTCGATCGGCTCCCGGCCGGCGAAGATCGCATCCAGGTTGTCGAGGGCGCGGAAGCCCATGGCGTCGCGGGTCTCCGCCGTGGCGCTGCCGATGTGCGGCAGGGCAAAGACGTTGGGCAGCTCGCGGTAGGCCGGGTGGATGTCGCGCGGCTCGCCGTTGAAGACGTCGAGGCCGGCCGCGGCGACGTGACCCGACTTGAGCGCCGCCACCAGGGCGTCGTCGTCGACCACGGCGCCGCGCGCGGTGTTGACCACGATGGCGCCTCTGGGCAGCAGGGCGAGGCGCTCGGCGTTCAGCAGACCCAGGTTCTCCGGCGTCGCCGGGCAGTGCAGCGAGAGCACGTCGCAGTTCGGCAGCAGCGCTTCGACGGAGGCGTGGTAGGTGGCGCCCAGCGCCGCCTCGCTGGCCGCATCGAGGCGGCTGCGCTTGGTGTAGTGCACCGCCATGTCGAAGCCGCGGGCGCGCTTGGCCGCCACCTGGCCGACGCGGCCCAGGCCGATGACGCCGAAGCGCTTGCCGGTGACCTGGCGGCCGACCATGAAGGCGGGGCTCCAGTCCTTCCAGCCGGCCTCGCGCACCAGGGCGACGCCTTCGGTGGCGCGGCGCGCGGCGCCCAGCATGCAGAGCATGGCGATCTCCGCCGTGGCGTCGCTCAGCACGTCGGGCGTGTTGGTGACGACGATACCGCGCTGTTTCGCGGCGGCCGTATCCACGTGGTCGTAGCCGACGGAGAAGTTGGCGATGGCCCTGATGCGCGCGGGCAGGCGGGCGATCACCTCGGCGGTCAGCCGCTCGGTGTGGCAGGGCAGGATGGCGTCGGCGCGGCCCGAGATCTCGACCAGCTCGTCGGCGCTGTACAGCTTGTCGTCGGGATTGAGGATGGCCTCGTAGTCGCGCTGCAGCCGCGCCTCCACCGCCTGCGGCAGCTTGCGGGTCACGAAAATCACGGGCTTGGCGGCCATCTCCTGCTCTCCCCTGGAATCGGTTGCCGGCGTGGGCGGGCATGAAAGCAGGGCGCGGGGGAAAGGGCAAATGGCAGTGACCTCGCGGTTCGAGACGGGCCTGCGGCCCTCCTCACCATGAGGTCAATGAGAATGCCTCGCCCTTCGAGATGCGGGCGCCCCGGCTGTCGCTTCTGCTAGTACTGGGTCAGGTAGCCGGCGTAAATCTGCTGATCGGTCTCGTTGGCGATGTAGAGGCGGTGGCGGCCGCCCCAGGGCGCCGGGTTCCAGGGCGTGTCCGGATGGTTGATGGTGCCGGGTGCGCCGACGGTGCCGTCCGGCAGCCAGACCTGCGGGTGGTCGTCCATCTCGTGGTGGGTGACGTAGTCGAAGGCGATGGCGCTCATGCCGCCGGCGGTGCCGACGCCGCTGCTCACCGCCAGCTCGTTGCCCATTGGCCCGACCACCACGATCTCGTCGTTGTACTCGTCGACGAAGGAATAGCTCCACGGCGAGGCGCTGACGCCGGTGACGCCGCGTCCGGTATAGGTCCGACTGCCGAGCTGGAAGCCGCCGGTGGTCCAGAGTTCCAGCGTCTGCCCGCCGCCGCGCACAATGAAAAAGCCGTTGCAGGCGATGCCTTTGGGCGAAGACATGGTGGGGCTCACCGTGGCCACGAGGTCGTTGGTCAGGAGACCGGTATCCGGATCGAAGGCAATGATGCGGTCCTGGTTGAAGGTGCCTTGGGAACACCAGATGATCCGTCGGAAGGGGTCGTAGGCCATGCCGCTGATGACCTCGTGGCCGGCCGGCGTCGTGTGCCGATGGTTCTCGGTCCCCATGAAGGACATGTAGATGACTTCGTCGTCGAAGGATGTCTGGGTGAGGAAGGCCAGGTAGGGATCGTTGTTGCGCCGGCACAGGGTCAGCGCCGTGCCGGTGCCGGCGGTGGTCACCGGGTAGGAAATGGTCCAGGTGGTCTCGAAGCGCAGGTTGCTGACGGTCATGGCGGGGTCCTCAGATCAGGTCGATGCGACAACGGCTCGACGGGCAGACCACCATGGGCGGGGCGCCGGCGCTGTGGCATTGGCCACAGGCCCGGGGCAGCGGTCGCAGGGGTTGTCGGCGGCGGCATTTCCGGCCTTCCCCTCGGGCGATTTTCGGCTAAGGTGCGGCCTCCTGCACCGCCACCCGTCCTTATAAGAGCATCCTTCAGTCTGGAGACGTCATGACCGCCCTGCTGCCCAACGTCGACCCCGATGGGCTTCTCGAATACTCCGTGGTCTTCACCGACCGCGCCCTGAACCACATGTCCGAGACGTTTCAAGGCGTTATGCGGGATATCTCGACCACCCTGAAAGACGTCTACAAGGCCGAGGCCGTGGCCGTGGTGCCGGGCGGCGGCACCTATGCCATGGAGGCGGTGGCCCGCCAGCTGGCCGGCGGCCAGAAGGTGCTGGTGATCCGCAACGGCTGGTTCTCCTACCGCTGGAGCCAGATCTTCGAGGCCGGGCAGATTCCCGCCGCGGAGACCGTCCTGAAGGCGCGTCCGGTCGGGGCCGGGCCGCAGGCGCCCTTCGCGCCGGCGCCGATCGAGGAGGTCACGGCAGCGATCCGCGCCGAGCGTCCGGCGGTGGTTTTCGCGCCCCACGTCGAGACCGCGGCCGGCATGATGCTGCCGGAGGATTACCTGAAAGCGGTGGCCGAGGCGGCACACGAAGTCGGCGGGCTCTTCGTGCTGGACTGCATCGCCTCCGGCACGGTCTGGGTCGACATGGCCGCGACCGGCGTCGACGTGCTGATCTCCGCACCGCAGAAGGGCTGGTCGGCCTCGCCCTGCAGCGGCCTGGTCATGCTGAGCGCGGCGGCGCGGGACAAGGTCAAGGCGACGGCGTCGTCCTCCTTCGCCGGCGACCTGAAGAAGTGGCTGGAGATCATGGAGGCCTACGAGAACGGCGGCCATGCCTACCACGCCACCATGCCGACCGATGCCCTGAAGGGCTTCCGCAACGCCATGAAGGAGACCGAGGCCTACGGCTTCGACAAGGTGAAGGCCGAGCAGGAAGCCCTCGGCGCGGCAGTCAGGAAGCTCTTCGCCGCGCGCGGCTTCAAGTCGGTCGCCGCCGCAGGCTTCGAGGCGCCGGGCGTGGTGGTCTGCTACACCGACGACCCGGGCATCAAGACCGGCGCCAAGTTCGCCGCCCAGGGCCTGCAGACGGCCGCCGGCGTGCCGCTGATGTGCGACGAGCCGGCGGACTTCCAGACCTTCCGCGTCGGCCTCTTCGGCCTCGACAAGCTGCACAACCTGGAGCGTTCGGTGGCCAACCTCGCCAAGGCGCTGGACGCCATCACCGGCAAGACCAACGTGAGGTGACACGGCGGGTCCGGCCATGAAGACCATCGGCCTGATCGGCGGCATGAGCTGGGAGAGCACGGTTGTCTACTACCAGCTGCTGAACCGCCTGGCGCGCGAGCGCCTCGGCGGGCTGCACTCCGCCGAGCTGATCCTCTGGTCCTTCGACTTCGCGGAGATCGAGGCGCTGCAGGCGGCCGGCGACTGGGCGGCCGCGACGGCGCGCATGGTGGCGGCGGCTGAGAGCGTCGAGCGCGGCGGCGCCGACTGCCTCGTCATCTGCACCAACACCATGCACAGGATGGCCGATGCCGTGCAGGCGGCGGTGGACATCCCGCTGATCCACATCGCCGACGCGACGGCCGCGGCGATCAAGGCGGCGGGCGCCAAGGCGCCGCTGCTGCTGGCGACGCGCTACACCATGGAGCAGGATTTCTACAAGGGCCGGCTGAAGGACGCTCACGGCATCGAGGCGCGAATCCCCGACGCTGCAGCGCGGAGTGTCGTGCACGACATCATCTACGACGAGCTCTGCCAGGGCGTCGTGCGGCCCGAGTCCAAGGCGCGCTACCTCGAAGTCGTGCGCGCCGCCGAGGCGGCCGGCGCCGACGGCATCATCTTCGGCTGCACCGAGATCGGCCTGCTGGTCACGCCGGAGGATTTCCGCATGCCCGCTTTCGACACCACCGAGCTGCACGCCCGCGCGGCGCTGGACTTCGCATTGGAAGGCTGAGCGGACGCATCCCGCTCACCCAGCTTCGCCTGAGCTCGATCTCACGATCCCGTCAAGGCTGCGCACCCATCTCCCAAATCCATACAGGGGAGAGGGCCGGGGGAAAGGGGTCCTTGGCCTGAAACGACGATTGACCGTTTCTTTTGTGCTCAAATGTTCTAGGTTGTGGCCAGATGCGCAACCCGGCCGCGGACGCGGATCCGGCGCCTAGCGACATTCGGGCCGTCTTGGGTGATGCTGAGCGCTGGGCCAGAAGTAGGCGGCATGTCTTCTGCAGGGCGCTGAAGCCCTCGTCGCCGCGTTGCCCGACAATCCCAACGATGAGGACGAAAATGGCACGAAAGCCCAACTACAATTTCGAGCGCCAGGAGCGTGATCGGCTGAAAGCCGAAAAGAAGGCAAAGCGCGCTGCCGAAAAGAAGGAAATGCGCGAGGCGAAGGCACGGCAGAGCGAATCACCGGAGACGGAAGATGGCGCAGGCGGCGAATCACCGAGCGGGGAGTGACCGTCTCGGTCGGCTTTCCAGGGCGGTGCTGCCGCCTGATTCAACCTAGCCCTGCGAGCGGGCCAAGAATGAGTGGAGACTGAGCGATGGCTCGCAAGAAGACCGAGCGCAAGGCCGCAACCTTTACAATGTTCAACGTTACCTATGAAGACGGGACGGTCACGTCCAACAGACGGGTCCCCAATGAACTGCTCGACCAGTCCTTCGGCGACAGGTTGCTGGATCTGGCGCGCACCGCCATTCAGCAGCAGGACAACGAGATCGCAGCGCTTTCCAGCCAGAGACGGGCAAAGATCAAGACCATTGCCAAGGTCTGAGAAGTCGGGCGAAGCGCGGGCTTTGCGCCGTTGCTCTGGTTGTCGCCCTCGGACTTGTTCCGCTGCTGTCGGGTTCTAGACACGCTTCGATAAGCAGAACTTCCGTCTTCACCCCCTCACCCAGCTTCGCCTAGGTTCGCTTCGCTCACCGAGGCTGCGCAGCCCTCTCCCTAAAGGGGCGAGGGGGCGTCGGTTCTTTACGCCGGCGGGGCGCAGCAGATCGCTTCGTAGGGATAGCGCACATTGATCAGGCCGTTGTACTCGAAGACGTCGAGCGTCACCTCGTAGGCCGGCCTGGTGATCTCCACGTGCGGCGTCCAGCAGCCCAGCTTCTGATAGGTGGCGATGCAGTCGGCCAGCACCGCTTCGTCGATGTCCGGGAAGTAGGGCTTCTCCGCCCTGGCGATCTCGGCGGCCGGAGTCTCGTTCACGTAGGCCCGGGTCTTGCGGTAGGCGCGCATGAAGGCCTTGGCCATGTCGGTCTCGAGCCATTCGCGCGTGGCGGCCAGGCTGGAGAAGCCGCAGGGGCCGATCAGCGGGCCGACCTGCGCCACCACGTGGCCGACGCCGTCGGCCTGCAACTGCTGCGGGAAGGGGCCCTGCTGCTGCACGTACTGCCCCTGGCCGTCGCGAAAGGCCTTGTCGATGTCCGCGGGCCCGCCGGGGGTAATGGGGATGATCTTGTCGAAGTCGATGCCGGCCTTGTGGCAGGCGTAGTTGAACATGGCGCGCGGCTGGCCGCCCTTGAACATGACGACCTCGGCGCCCTCCAGCTTCTTCCACGAGAAGTCCGGATCGGCCTTGCGGCCGGTCAGGAAGAAGCCGTCCATCTCGTTGACCTGGGCGAAGTGCACCACCGTGGGCTTCTTGCCCTCGTTGAGCGGCCCGAAGCCCTGGCTCAAGGCCGACTGCACCACCTGGACCTCGCCCTTCTCCAGCGCCGCGATGGCGGAGACGCCGGGCTGCGAAACAGACCACTCGGGGTCGAGTCCTTCCGCCTTCAGGAAGCCGCCCGACATGGTCGAGATCAGCGGCGAGTAGAAGGCCGAGAAGAGCGTGAACTGGATGTTGATCTTTTCCAAGGTGCCGTCCCCCGAGGTCTTTTCTGGTTGCTGAATCGCGGCGACAGGGTAGGTGGGCCGGCTTTGCAGATTCAAGGGTATTCAGCCGGTCGGGGACTCAGCGATCGAGCTTGTAGAGGCGCAGCGCGTTCTCGGTGCCGATCTTGCGCGCCAGGTCCGGCGGCAGGGAGGAGAGGAAGCGTGCCGTCTGATTGCGGATCGTCTCGGCGCCCTGGCCGAACTCCGCCGCCGGCCCTCTAGACCTTGATGTTGTGAAGAAGAGGTCGCCGCCGATCACGAAGCGATCGGGAAAGTCGCGGAAAAGCTGCAGCCAGGGCGGCTTGATGCCGTTCGGAGACAGCGGGTGATTCTGCACGAGTCTTCCCCGCCCGGGTGTCATGCGCAGGCTCATGTAGAGATTCGGGTGCTTGGCCAGCAGCCGGCGGCTCAGCTGCACCGTCCAGTGCCCAACGTTGTCGGAGCCGGCATGGGCCCAGAGGATCCTGGCCTGCCTGTTGTGCGCCAGCAGGCGCTCGAAGCCGTCGATGTTCCGCATCAGCTCCGGCGGATTGCGCAGCGGCGACAGCCAGCCGGGCAGCGCGAGGTCCTCGACCACCGGGTCGAAGTGGACGTCGATCGGCACGTCGTGCCGCGCCGCGATGTCGGCCAGCAGCAGGAACAGCGGATGGTCGCCGGCGACCGAGGAAAAGACGTGGTTCTCGGTCAGGGAGAGGTGGAGAATCGACATCTCGCCGAAGCCGACTGCACCAAGCCGCAGGATCTCCTCGGCACGGCGCTGGAAGCGGTTGCGCAGTTCGTCGCTGACATTCCCGTCCGGGCTCTCCGCATGGATCATGAGGTTGAGGCTGCCGCCGCCGCCCATGACGGCGAAGCGACCGGGATTCTTCCTTGCTGCCGGCAGGAAATTCTCCAGATCCCACTGGCCGCGCAGCACCTTGCCCTGCGGCGTCGGCATCAGGATCACCCTGGAGAGGGGAGAGGACTCCATCGCCTCCAGCGCAACCCGCAGGGCGCCGGCGAAATCGAGGCTGTCCTTGCGGACCGAAGCCGCCGGATGCGTGTGCACGTCGATCCAGGAAACGACGGGGCCGGGTGCGGCGGGCGGCGCCGCGGCGGCGAAGCGAGCCTCCAGCTCCGCGCGGCTCAGGAAGCCGTCACCGTCGCTGTCGATCCGGCCGAAGGCGGGGGGCGGGCCCCGCCATTCCTCGCGGCTGATGCGCTCGTCGCCGTCGCTGTCGTTCTTCTGGAGCACAGCGTCGACGCGGTTCTGCGCCGCCGCCGGCGCGACCGAAAGCGTGAGCGTGCCCGAAAGCACGGCCATCGCCAGCAGGGTTTCGCGGATTCCCATGTGAGCTCCCCGGCCAATCCTGCCAGCCTAGCGGCTGGCAAGAGGCGCGCAAAGACACCACGCCGGAGCTCAGTTGCCGCTGCTCGTTCTTTTGCAGTCGCGGAGGTCTCGGCTTGCCGCGGGTTCGCCTACGGTCGCCTGCGCCACTTTCCGATTAGTGGGTTAGTTGAAGACAATCTGATCATATACCGGACCGCCTGAACAAAACCGCTTTGCTCTGGTTCCGCACACATCCCCAACTCGTCGCATAAGCTTGTCAGCTATCAAGCTGCGCGAATTCCCGCCAGTTTATTTCTCGTTGTGTCGAATATAGGACGGTGTTGAAACTCTGAATCGACACACTAGATCAAAGTCCGGCTCAGTCCCTGAAACAATTGAGTGGGAGCAGTGGTATGCTGAGTTGGGCGATTTTCTTTCTTGTTCTTGCGCTGATTGCGGCTCTGTTCGGTTTCGGCGGTATTGCCGCCGTCGCAGTCGAGATTGCGCAGATATTATTCTTCTTCTTTGTTGTCCTGTTCCTTCTGACGCTGGTTGTGCATCTCGTCCGCGGCCGCCGCCCTCCGGCGCCCTGATGCAGGCTCGTTCGACAGCGCAGACATAAGCTGACCAGGAGGATGACAAGCAATGTTGAGCAATCAGAAGACTAGACTTGCAGCTCTTTTCACAGTGCTGGTCGCGATGCCGCTGCTGACCGCCTGTGGCGAAGAAGAAGGCCCCGCCGAGCAACTCGGCAAGGCGATCGACGAGACCGTCGAGGAAGCCGGCGACAAGGTGGAGCAGGCCGCCGACGAACTGGAACAAAAGACCGGTTGAGTCACCGGCTTCGTTCTCAGTCAAGCTGACCGCGGAGTTGTTGCGGGCCTGCTGAACGGCGACCTCGGCGCGGTCGACCTGTCAGCTCGCGGTGTGGATCGGCAGGCCGAGCGCGGCGCGGCGGCTGATCCAGAGGGTCGGGCGATAGCGGTCCTCGCCGGTCAGCGCCTGCAGCCGCTCGAGGATGCGGCAGGTCTCGGTGAGGCCGAGGTCCGCGGCGAGCTCCAGCGGCCCGAGCGGATAGTTGAGGCCCAGCCGCATGGCGGTGTCGATGTCCGGCGGTGCGGCCAGTCCGATCTCGGCCATGTAGCAGCCGAGGTTTGCCACCATGGCGGCGATGCGCTGGGCGATGAAGCCGGGCGAGTCCTTGATCGCGGTCACCCTGCGGCCGCTGCGGGAAAGCGCCGCGGCGACCGCGTCGCGCACCGCCGGGTCGGCGCCCGGCGCGGTCATCAGAGTGACGCGCTGCGACGTTTCGCAGAGCAGGTCGAGGCAAACGAGCCGGCGGAAGTCGGCGCCGCTCTCCAGCGCCGTGGTGGTGGCGTCGCTGCCGAGCGGCGCGGCGAGGATCGGGCAGGCGCCGTCGTCGCCGGCGACCCCCAGGCCGACTTCGGCGCAGAAGGCCGCCAGGCGCGCGTCGGGCGCAGCCAGGGCGACGCGCGCGGCCGGAGCCGCCGCGGTTTCGTGGTCTGGCGAGGGGCGCGCCAGCGGCTGGCCGTCGGCATCGTAGCGGTACCAGCCGGCGCCGCTCTTGCGGCCGAAGCGCCCGGCGTCGAACAGCGCCTTGTGATTGGGCGCGGAGCCGAGGCGCGGGTCCGCCATGTAGCCTTCGTAGACGATCCGGCTGACCGGGTAGTTCACGTCGATGCCGGTCAGGTCCATGAGCTCGAAGGGGCCCATGCGGAAGTGGCGGCAGTCGCGCATCACCGCGTCGACCTGCGACGGCGTGGCGATGCCGTCGTGCACGATGCGCAGCGCCTCGGTGGTGAAGGCGCGTCCGCCCAGGTTGACCAGGAAGCCCGGCGCATCCCGGACGCGCAGCGGCACCCGGCCGAGGCGCCGGCCGAGGGCGGCCAAAGCCTCGGCGGTGGTCTCGGCGGTCTCGGGACCGGAGATCACCTCGACCAGCTGCATCAGCGGCACGGGATTGAAGAAATGCAGCCCGGCGACGCGCCCGCGCCGCGCGCAGGCGCGCGCGAGG
>JBFGUI010000006.1:0-34209 GCA_041565695.1 Kiloniellaceae bacterium | reverse complement strand
AGCGAGCGGATGGCGGCACTTCACAGCGTTCAGGAAGAGCTCGTCTCCGCCGAGAACGAGATGAACCGGCTGCGCGCCGCGGTCGCCGACCTGCAGAGCACCTTCGAGCGGACCCGGCAAGGGACCGCGGTGGCAGCGCCGGTCGCCGCCCTCACCGAAGGCAGCGGCACGCCGACGGCGTCACCCGCTGCCACGGAAGCGGCAGCCATGACGGCGCCTGCGGCCGCGGGCGAAGCCGGCGCGACGGACAAGGTCGCCCACGCGCAGCGGCGGTTCAAGCTAGTCGACAAAAACGGCGACGGTGCGGTCGACGAGTTCGAATTCAGACTGAACAGCGTCCGGCTGCTGGGCGCCATCGACCGCAACGGCGACGGCGTCGTCACCAGGGACGAGACCCTGCTGTCGCCGGAGCAGTTCAAGCTGTTCGACCTGAACGGTGACGGCAAGGTCTCGTCACTGGAGTTCGTCGAGGCTTTCCGGATCCTCGACCGTGACGGCAAGGGAACCGTCACCCTGGAGGAATACAACGACTTCATCGAGACCGCTGCGAAGTGAGGCGCGCCCCTCAGGCCTTTTCGAAGGTGATGGCGGCGCCGAAGAAGCGGCTGGCATAGGCGGAGACCTTTTGCGGGTCGCCGGTCGTGAGGAAGCCGCGCCGGCCGGCCTCTTGCGCCGTCGCCGCGAAACGTGGATGGCGTGCCAGATAGTCGGTCAGGCTGTCGGCGACGATCTGCGGCTGGTCGAGCAGACGGGTCGCCGACGGCAGGGCCGTGGCGAAGAGGTGCGCGACCAGGGGATAGTGGGTGCAGCCCAGCACCACCGCATCCGGCGCCCGGCCCTCGGTCTGCTGCAGCATCTCGGCCACGTAGCCCTCCACCAGCTCGC
Organism: Kiloniellaceae bacterium; assembly: GCA_041565695.1. Lineage (GTDB taxonomy): Bacteria > Pseudomonadota > Alphaproteobacteria > Kiloniellales > Kiloniellaceae > Pelagibius. The sequence continues at coordinate 33,324 of JBFGUI010000006.1, read as the reverse complement.
GCAGCTGCGCTTCCGGCGCATCATCCTCGATCGCCGCCACCAGGTGCGGACAGGCCTGGCCCACCACGCGCAGCGTCGGGGCCCGCAGGCCGATCTCGAAGGGATAGGCGGCGGAGTGGATGGTGCGCTGGGTGGCGAAGACGCCGACCAGTCCGTTCTCCGGCAGGCGCCCCGGTACCGGCCCGCCGTCGCGCCACGACACCGCCGTCAAGGCCTCGACCATGGGCACGAAGACGCCCAGCACCCGGCGCTCCGGTGCCACCGACGGCAGCCAGCTCTGCTGCAGGCGCCTGAGCGCGATGGCCGAGGCCGTGTTGCAGGCCAGCAGCACCAACAGGCAGCCGGCCTCGAACAGGCGCTCGACCGCGGCGAGGGTGAGACTGTAGATCTCCTCGTCCTCGCGTCGCCCGTAGGGCGCGTTGCCGTGGTCGCCGAGGTAGGTGAAGGCCTCGCGCGGCATGCGCTCGGTGAGGGCATGCAGTACGGTCAGGCCACCGTGGCCGGAATCGAAGACACCGATCATGCTCGACTTTCGCGCCCGGCCCCGCCCGCGGCCTACAGCACGATGTAGGGGAAGAAGGCGCTCTTAATGGTCGCCTCGAGCTGGTCGTTGAGGTCGTTCATGGTGTCCTGGGTCAGCTTGTACCAGACCCGCTCGCGCTCGCTGAGGCTGATGTCCTCCGGCACGGTGACCGAGCGGCGCGCCTCGGCGCTGGCCGTCCCCTGCAGCTGGCGTCCGTCGAGGATCTGCATCTCGACGACGATGTGCGTCTCGTAGCGCTCCGACTGGTCGGTGGTCAGCAAGCCGGTCACCCCTTCGGTCTTCGGCAGCGGCGTCTCCACCGCCGAGGCCTTGCGCACGATGTAGCGGAAGGTCAGGAGGTTGCCCCGGGCGAAGAGGCGGTCCTCGGCCCAGCGCGCCGCCGCGTCCGCCGGCCGCACCGGGAAGCGGTGCTCGACACTCGGCGCCTGGCCCGGACCCTTGTAGGCCTGCTCGATCTGGACGGTACCGACATCCAGGCCGATGACCGGCAGCTCGGCAAAGCTGATGTCGGCAAAGCGGTTGCCCGGATCGTCGATGGCGCAGGCGGAGAGGGCGGCCAGCAGCGAGAAAGCGGCGGCAAAGCGGGACAGGGCGCGCATGGCAGGCATCCTAGTCAGGGAATCGAAGACAGGCCTTGTCAGGCCGGCTGTATGAATAGGGTGGGAATCTGGCAGGATCAAGGCGGCGGAATTCAGACGTCTTTGCCTCAAAGCCCGTGAATGCGGTCCAGGTCCGCGTCGTCGAAGCGATAGACCTTGGTGCAGAACTGACAGGTCACCTCTACGGCATCCCCGACCTTCATTTCGTTCAGCTCTTCCCGGGACATGGTCTTCAGCACCGATTCAAGCTTGTCGCGGGAACAGCGGCAGGCCTCGGTCAAAGGGCGGGGCTCGAAGACCCGTACGCCCTCCTCGTGGAACAGACGGTAGAGCAGATCGTTGGGGGCCAGCTGGTCGTCCAGCAGCTCGTCCTCGCTGGCGCTGGCCTGCAGCACCATGGCCCGGCGCCAGTCGTCCTCGTCCTCTATGGCGTGGATCGCCTCCTCCGGCAGGCGCTGCAGGACCAGCGCGGCCGAAAGCCAGTGCGGCCCGCGCCGGCCGGCGGCCAGAACGATGCCGCTCTGCAGCTGTTCGGACTGCATGAAGTAGTGCTGCAGGCAGTCGGCCAGGGTATCGCCGGTCAGCGCCACGATGCCCTGATAGCGCTCGCTGTAGCTGCCCTGGTCGACGGTGAAGGCGAGGTAGCCCTTGCCGAAGAGCTGCGGCACCGTGGGGCGCCCCTCCGCAGCCGTCATCAACGCGGCGATGCGATCCTGGTCGAAGCCGGCGTAGCCCCGCATCTCGCCTTGCGAGGTCACGTCGACCACCAGCATGCGCAGCGGCCCGTCGCCGTTGGCCTGCAGCGTGAACACGCCGTCGTACTTGATGAGGCTGGCCAGGCCGCCGCAGAGCGCCAGCATCTCCGCCAGCATATGGGCGACCGGCTCCGGATAGGCATGGCGGCTGAGAATCTGGTCGCAGACATGCTCCAGGCGCAGCAGGCGCCCGCGGATCCCGGAGGATTCGATCAGGAAGGGTTGGACCACATCGGCCTTCAGGCCGCCCGGGCCCGTTGCGCCCTCAGGCATCAGTCACCTTCAGCTTTCAGGAGAGGCACCAGGCAAGAATGCCCTTCTGGGCGTGCAGGCGATTCTCCGCCTCGTCCCAGACCACCGACTGCGGGCCGTCGATCACCGAGGCGGTCACCTCGTCGCCACGGTGGGCCGGCAGGCAGTGCATGAAAATCGCATCGGGCTTGGCCAGCCCCATGATGCGATCATCCACCTGATAGCCGCGCAGCAGGTTGTGCCGGCTCTCGCCGTCGTCGTCGCCCATGGAGACCCAGGTATCGGTCACCACCGCGTCGGCATCCCTGACCATGGCATCGACGTCGCCGGAGACGACGATTCTGGCGCCCTCGGCCGCGGCCCAGTCGAGCACCGCCTGGGGCGGCCGCAGCAGCTCCGGGCAGGCGAGGCGCAGCTCGAAATTGAAGCGCGCCGCCGCATGGATCCAGGAGGTCGCCATGTTGTTGCCGTCGCCGGACCAGGTCACAATCCGGCCCTCGATAGGGCCGAGATGCTCTTCGAAGGTCATCACATCGGCCATCAGCTGGCAGGGATGGGTGACGTCGGTGAGCCCGTTGATCACCGGCACCGTGGCGTGCTCCGCCAGCTCCAGCAGGATCGATTCCTTCGTGGTGCGGATCATGATGGCGTCGACGTAGCGCGACAGGACGCGCGCGGTGTCGGCCACGGTCTCGCCGCGGCCGAGCTGCGTGCCGCTGGGCTCCAGCACCACGGCCTGGCCGCCGAGCTGGCTGGCCGCCACCTCGAAGGACACACGGGTGCGGGTCGAGGGTTTTTCGAAGATCATCGCCAGGGTCTTGCCGGCCAGCGGGCGTGCCTCCTCCGGCCGCGCCTCGCCGCGCTTCATGCGGCCGGCGCTTTCCAGCATGGACCTCAGGTCCGCCCGGTCGATGCAGTCGAGGTCCAGGAAGTGCCTCGGGTAGACGCCTTTCTGCTCGGCCATGTCAGGCTGCCTTGGCCCAGGTGGCGCAGGTCCGCTCGATGGCCTCAGCCGCCTCTTCGACCTGGGTCTCCTCGATGATGAGCGGCGGCAGCAGGCGCACCACGTTCTCCGCCGCGCCGACGGTCAGCAGTCCCTCCTCGCGCAGCTTCGCCACCAGCTCGGTGTTCGGCACCACGCACTTCAAGCCGAGCATCAGGCCCGCGCCGCGCAGGCTGTCCAGCACCTGCGGAAACCGCGCGATGACCGCCTCCAGGCGGGCGCGCAGCAGCTCACCCATGGCCTGCACATGAGGCAGGAAACCCGGTTCCAGCATGACATCGAGGACGGCGTTGCCGACCGCCATGGCCAGCGGGTTGCCGCCGAAGGTCGTGCCGTGGATCCCCGGCGCCATGCCGGTGGCGGCCTTTTCCGTGGCCAGGATGGCGCCGATCGGAAAGCCGCTGCCGAGGCCCTTGGCGAGCGCCATGACGTCGGGCTTGATCCCCGCCCACTCGTGGGCGAAGAGCTTGCCCGTGCGCCCCATGCCACACTGCACCTCGTCGAGCACAAGCAGCAGCCCGTACTCGTCGCAGACCGCGCGCAGGCCCATCATGTAGTCCAGGTCGGCGGCGCGGACGCCGCCTTCGCCCTGGATCGGCTCCACCAGCACGGCGGCGGTTTCCGGGCGGATCGCGTTGCGCAGCTCGTTCATGTTGCCGAAGGGGACGTTGTCGAAGCCCTCGGCGATCGGGCCGCAGCCCTCCAGGTACTTGGGGTTGGCGGCGGCCGAGAGCGTCGTCAGCGTGCGCCCGTGGAAGGCGCCGCTGCAGGAGATCACCCGGGTCTTCTCCGGATGGCCGCCGACGTAGTGGTAGCGGCGGGCGAGTTTCAGGGCGCCCTCGATGGCCTCGGCCCCGGAGTTGCAGAAGAACACCTGGTCGGCGAAAGAGTTGGCCACCAGGCGTTCGGCCAGGCGCCGGCCCTCCGGAATCTGGTAGAGATTGGAGACATGCCACAGCCTGCCGGCCTGCGCCTGCAGGACCTTCACCAGGTGCGGGTGGCTGTGTCCCAGGGCGTTGACCGCGATGCCCGCGGCGAAGTCCAGGAATCGTCGTCCGTCGGCCGTATAGAGATAGGGGCCTTCGCCGCGCTCGAAAGCGAGGTCGGCGCGCGCATAGGTATGCATCAAGGCGTCGCTCACGGACCGAACTCCTAAACCTTGCCCTCAGGCCGCTGGGGCCTGATAGGCCGAAATGCCTCAACTGCTGGGGCGGGGACGGGGTCTTCCGGCGGCCGGCTCCGGGCCGCCCGCTTTCAGCCTACACGGCTCCCGGCCGGGGCTGAAGGGGCGACACTATTGGCAGATTGCCCCTGCCTGTCAACCGGACCGCGGGTTTCCGAGGGCCGCGGGCGCCGGTCAGTGAATCCGGCTCACGGTGAAGCCCTGCTGCTCCAGCAGGCGGAGCATGCCGCGCTCGCCGGCCATGTGGGCGGCGCCGACGGCGACGAAGGTCGAGCCGCGTTGCATCAGGGGCAGGCTGCGCTCCACCAGGATCCGGTTGCGGTCATTGATCAGGCGGTCGTCGAGCATCCTGGCGGCCTCCGGCTCGAGCCAGCTCAGGCTTTCCTCCCAGAGGGCGCGCGACTGCGCCAGGTCACCGTTCAGGTAGATCTGGACACGCGGCACCCCGTAGGTCCGCTCATAGTAGTGGTCGAGCGTGGTCTGCAGCAGGGAGACCTGGATGTCCATCGGCATGCCGTCATAGACCTCGAAATGCTCCTCGTCGGTTTCGAGGCCGATCACCTCCTTGCCGGCGTCCCGCGCCCGCTGCTCCAGCCAGTCGTCGAGGATCGGCTGATCCGGGTTCTTCTTGCGGTCGTTTCCGTAAAAGGTGCCCCAGGCACCGCCCATGATGTCCCAGAAGAGCCAGGGCTTGATGTCGTTGCGCGGCTTCCAGTAGCCCCGCCCCTTATAGACTGACACGAGCTGCCCCCATGCCCTGGCGCCGATCAGGCTGCGCAACGTCGTGCCCTCGGGCAGCTTGAAGCGCGCCTCGCCGAAGCGCGTTTCTTCCTCGTCCGGTGCCCGGGCGATCTCAAAGGCGGCGATTTCCGCATCGTCCAGCGCCTGCCTGACCGCGCCGGGCACGTCCAGGACACGAGGGTCCGAGACGTGCATGGTGCCGAAGAGATAGCTGGTCTTGATGCCATCGCCTTCGATCTGCCAGAGGCGCCCCTGGCCGTGGGGAATGTCGAGGGGCTGCGGCAGAGGCGGCGGCTCCGGCGTAGCGCAGGCCGCCAGCACCAGCGCCAGCGCAGCGACAGCGAAACCGCGACGCCCCCCGCAGAGGCCGCCAAGGCGTGCTTGAAGAATTCGGTCCATCGGATCCCCTGCCCCTCGTCGACAGCACTTCAGGAGCCCTAGGATTGCATCCCGATGACGTGCTGTGAACCCCAACAATTCAACCTCCGGCTAAGTCAGCTCCAGGCTTGGCGAGGTCCGTGGGCGCGAGCTAGTAGACCCGGGTGACACGGAAACCGCGGCGTTCGAGCAGGCTGAGCATGCCCTCTTCGCCGGGCAGGTGCAGGGCGCCCACCGCGGCGAAGGTCCTGCCGCGCTGCATGAGGGGGATCAGGCGCTCGACCATGGCGTGGTTGCGGCGGTCCAGGAAGGCCGCCATGAACTCCCGCGCGGCGGGCTCCCGCTCGATCTCCGCCTGCACCTCGCGGAACACCCGGCGCAGGTCGCCGGCCAGGTAGTCCTCGACCAGCCGCTCGAAGCGATCGGGCTCGGCCTCGAGCTGGTCGACCAGCTCGCGCAGCATGGCCGCGTGGTCCTGCTCCGGCACCAGAGCGATGACGCCGATATGCTCTTCCAGCGTCTCCAGGCCCTCGACCCGCATGCCCAGGTCGTAGGCCCACTGGATGAGCCAGAGATCGAGCATGAGGTCGCCCTCGGCCTGGCGCCGGTGTTCCTCCGGCGACATCGAGAAGATGTAGGCCAGCATGAAGGGGTGCAGGCGGTTCACCGCCTTCTCCGGCAGACCGTACTCGGCAGCCAGGGCGACCACCCGCCGATAGGTCTCGTCGTCGACCTGCTTGGCGAGGGCGCAGCCGCAGCGGCCGCCTGACCGGCTGGTGGCGGCCAGCATGGCGTCGCGTTCCTCGGGCGTGAAGCGCAGTTCGAAGGCCGCCTGCTGCGAGCCTTTGAAAGCTTCCAGGATCGGCGCCGGCAGGTCGCGCACCCGCGGATCGCTGATGTGGATCGTGCCGATGATGTGGCTCGGCGGCATGCCCGGGCGTTCGATGCGCCAGAGGCGGCCCTCGCCGTGCTTGACCAGGTGCGGCTCGGAGGCCGCGGCAAGGCCTGCCCAGACCACCAGCAGCAGGGTGACGGCAGAAAAGCTCCAGGGGCGGAGCCACGCGCAGACAGATCTGTTTCCGGGCATGGGCGGCCTCACGTTCCAGGGTCAGGCGCGGCCGGCGCAGCGCCGCGCAGTATCAATTTCCGGTTGCGGGGAAGCCTGGAAGAGAAACCTTAAGAATCAGGCAAGGCGGGGATTTGAACCAAAACCGCCAGACAACGAGTGGAGGCCATTGCTGTCGGAAGGGCAGAGCGGTCGCTACCGTTGATGCGATCCTCAGTAGATCCGGGTCACGCGGTAGCCCCGGGCCTCGAGCAGGTCGAGCACCCCGCCCTCGCCCGGCAGGTGGGCGGCGCCGATGGCGATGAAGCTGCCGTCGCCCTGCAGCAGAGGCTCGATACGCGCCGCCATCGTGCGGTTGCGCTCGTCGATCAGGCGCAGCTTGAAGCGCTCGGCCGCCGCCACGTCGCTGACCTCGGAGACATCATTGGCCTCCGCCATGACGACGCTCAGGTCCCCCTTGAGGTAGGCGCGGAAGATGCGGTTGAAGCGCGCCTCGATATCGGCGTGGTCGGCCAGCATGTCGGTCACCATGGCAACCTGTTCGGCCTCGCTCATGCCGTCGAAGATCGCGATCTGCTCCGCGTAGGTTTCCAGCGCCTGCACGATCTTGCCGCGCCGCCGGGCCTCGGCCTGCAGCCAGGAATCGAAGGCCGGCTCGCCCTGGGCGAGGCGCACCACCTCGATCGGCGGGTAGATCAGAAAGAGACTGAGGGCCCAGGGCTTGAAGCTCTGCAGGGCCTCGGCTGGAACGCCGAGACCGGCGACCGCATCGGCGGTGCGCCGGAACAGCTCCGGACCGAGGATGTCCTCCAGCCGGCGGCCCGGCGGGAGCTGCATGGCCCGAGCCATCAGTTCCTGGCCTTCCGCCCCTTCCAGGAGCTCGAAGGCGAGCAGGCTGGAGGTGTCGATCGCCCTGTCGATCTCGGGCGGCAACTGGCGCAGCCGCGGATCGGTCGAATGGATGGTGCCGAGGACATAGTTCACCGGCCCGCCTTCTTTCTGCACCTGCCACAGCAGGCCACGGCCGAAGCGGATGTCCTCTGCCACCGCGGCCGGCGCCAGGCTCGCCGTCAGCGCCAGAAGGCCGGCCAACAGCAGGACGGCTGCGGCTCTGATGGCTGTCAGGCGCGGAAGTCGGAGCATGTTGCCTTGTCCCTCTCTGCCGTTGTCAGGCCGAGCACCGTGAAGTCACCCTGGCTAGGGCCTGATCTTGTAGCCCACCGCAAAGAGCCGCCAGGCGAGCAGCGCGAGAACGAGGTTCAGCCCGGCGAGGATGGCGCCCCCCAGCGCCAGCGAGGTTTCCGCCTGGCCGATGAAACCGGAGCGGAAGCCGTCGATGGCGTAGAACACGGGATTGAAGTAGATCCAGTCCCGGAACGCCTCCGGCAGCCGTTCCACCGTGTAGAAGGTCCCGGAAAGGAGCCCCAGGGGAACGATGACGAAGCCCTCGACCGCGCCGTAGTGGTCCCAGCGCTCCGCCCAGAGGCCGGCGACGGTGCCGAGCAGAGCGAACAGCAGGGCGGCGGCCACGGCAAAGCCGAAGATCACCGTTGCATCGAAGTATGAATAATCCACAAACACGACGGTCGCGAGGCCGACCAGCAGGCCCGAGGCCAGCCCGCAGGTCGCCGAAGAGAGGGTGAAGCCGGCCATGACCTCGAGCGGCGAGAGCGGCGCCATCTGCACGTCGGCGATGGTGCCCTCCATCTTGTCGAACACGATCATCGCCGCGGCGTTCTCGAAGGCGGTGTAGGCGATGGCGAAAAGCACGGTGCCCGGCGCCACGAACTGGGCCATGCCGACGCCCGGCAGCATCTCGCCGACCTCGCCGTGGCCGACCACGAAGACCAGAAGGAACAGCAGGCTGAAAACCAGCGGACCGCCCAGCATCTCGAGGCCGAAGCGGAAGAAGCGCCAGACCCCGCGGTCGAAGTAGAGCGACCAGAAACCGCGCCAGTTGACCGCGCCAGCCGCCGGGGGCCGCCAGGGCCGGAAGGCCAGGGGCGGCACAACGGGCGCCGCCGCCTCGCGCACCTCCTCCCGGCCCGGGCGCGCGATCATGGCTTCAGGCGGTAGCCGGTCGCGAACATCCTGTAGGTCACGGTCCAGAGGAAAAGGTTGAAGAGGGCCATGACCACGATGCCCAGGGTCAGCGAGCCGTCGGCATGGCCGATGAAGCCGTAGCGAAAGCCGTCGATCATGTAGAAGAAGGGATTGAAGTGGGCGACGACCTGCCAGGTCTCCGGCAGGCGCTCGATGGAGTAGAAGGTGCCGGAGAGGAACGAAAAGGGCGTGATGACGAAGTTGGTCACCGCGGCGATGTGATCGAACTTCTCCGCCCAGATGCCGCCGATCATGCCCAGCAGGGCCAGCATCAGCGAGGCCATGACGCCGTGGTAGAGGATGAAGACCGGGTTATGGATGGTGATCGGCACGAAGAGCCACATGGCCAGTCCCACGGCGAGGCCAACCATGAGCCCGCGGGTCACCCCGCCGCCGGAGAACCCGAGGGTGAGTTCGCCCGGCGACAGCGGCGGCATCAGAACGTCGACGATGTTGCCCTGCACCTTGGCGATGACCAGCGAGGAGGAGGTGTTGGCGAAGGCATTCTGCACCATGGCCATCATGATGAGGCCAGGCGCCAGGAAGGTGGCGAAAGGCACGCCGCCGACCTCGCGCCCGCCGCCACCCAGCGCCAGGGTGAAGATCGCGAGAAACAGCAGCGTGGTCACCATCGGTGCCAGCAGGGTCTGCGTAAAGACGTTGAGGAAGCGGCGCACTTCCTTCATGTAGAGGGTCCAGAGGCCGCGCCAGTTCACGCGTCCCATGGGACGCACGCTGGTCCCGCCGAGCGAGAGGAGTCGATGTTCCATAGCGCTTCACATAGTCCCCGGCGGCCGCAGGCGCAAGCGCCGGCAGGCGGGAGGCGGCCGTGAGCGCTGAGCAGGCCGGCGGCAGGCAGGCGCCCGCCCGGCGCCGGCGCCGGCCGTTGAAGGCGACTCCCGAGGCGCTGGAACGCTCGGCCCTGCACTACCTGGAACGCTACGATTCCTCGAGCGGCCACCTGCGCCGCCTGCTGCGCCGCAAGGTCGCGCTCTCCGCCCGGGTGCACGGCACCGACCCGCAGGAGGGCGCCGCCGCGGTCGAGCGGCTGATCGGCCGCCTGACCGACCTCGGCCTGCTGGACGACCGCCGCTACGCCGGCGAACGGGTTCGCAGCCTGCGCGCGCGCGGCACCTCCACCGCCATGATCCGCGCCAAGCTGCGCGCCAAGGCCCTGCCCGCCGCGCTGGTCGACAGCATGCTCTCGGCCGATGGCGGTGCGGCGGCCGGGCGGGAGCTGCTGGCGGCCCTGCGCTATGCCCGGCGCCGACGCCTGGGTCCCTTCAGAACCGTCGACCGTGCCGCGCGGCGCGAGCGCGACCTGGCCGCTCTCGGCCGCCAGGGCTTCGACTACGAGACCGCCCGGCGGGTCGTCGACAGCGACGATCCGGCGGCGCTGGAGGCCGAGGCGAAGAGCGACTGAGGCGCCGGTGCATCCGAAGCCTGCGCGGCCTCGTAGATAGCCATGGAAGCTGCGTCCGGCAGGGACACCGGACGGTAATCGGAACTTGATTTGGTGCAGCGCAATATCCGGGCGCATAGTTGAGCCAAACCAGACATGCCGTTGCACTGCCACGGCTGAGAAGAACACGAAGAGGACGCGATGAGCAGGCTTCTGAGACTGATCACCCCCTTCGCCCTCACCTTCGCGCTGGCCACCGGCAGCGCCCAGGCCATGGGCGGCGACAACGATGCCAACAAAGCGGTCGACCCGAACTTCGCCGCCGCCAAGCAGCTGATCGACGACGGCAAGTACGCGGATGCCATTCCGCTCTTGGAGAAGGTGGTTGCCACCGACAGCAAGAACGCCGATGCCCTCAACTATCTGGGCTACAGCAACCGCCAGCTCGGCAACACCGACGCCGCCCTGAGCCACTACCAGGCGGCGCTGGCGCTGGAACCGCGCCACCGCGGGGCCAACGAATACCTGGGCGAGCTCTACCTGACCCTCGGCGACCTGGCGAAGGCGGAAGAGCGGCTCGAGGTGTTGGACGGCGCCTGCTTTTTCGGATGTGACGAATACACCGAGCTGAAGAACGCCATCGCCGAATACAAGGCGCGCAGCGGCAGCTGACGCGCCGCCTGCGCTATTCGGCCGCCTTGCTCGCGCCCTGCGTCTCCGGCGCCGTCGCCGGCAGATCGAGGGCGCTGCCCAGCACAAAGATGTCGAGCGGCTGCGTACGGCCGCGCAGGTCGATCTGGTGGCGCGGAAAAGCGGTGAGATCGATGCCGGCATGCTCGGCCAGCGGCGCCGAGACGATGAGCTGGGCATCGTAGTCCTTGGTCAGGGCTTCCAGGCGGCTGGCGGTGTTGACCGCATCGCCGATGGCCGTTAGCGAGGTCGCCGGCCCATAGCCCATCTCGCCGACAATGACATGGCCGCTGTGCAGGCCGATCCCGATGCGCAGCGGCTCCGGCAGGTCGTGCGCCAGGCTGCGGTTCAGCTCCTCCAGTGAACGGGCCATGCGCCGCGCCGCCTCCAGCGCGTTGCGGCTGCCGACCTCGACCCCGCGCTCGATCCCGAAGAGCGCCATGACGCCGTCGCCGATGAACTTGTCGACACGCCCGCCGGCAGCCTCGACCGCCCTGCCCATCACGGTGAAGTAGCGGTTGAGGATAAAGACCACGTCGTAGGGGAGCCGATCCTCGGAAAGCGAGGTAAAGCCGCGCAGGTCGGCGAAGAGAATGGCGATGTCGCGCTCGTCACCGTGCAGATAGCCGGGCCGCGGACGGGCGTGGAAGGGGGAGGCGCCGGCCGGCAGCAGCGGCGTCACCTCGCAGTCCGCATAGACCGCCGTCTGGCAGGCCAGACGCACGTTGGGCGCCGCGCCGATCCGCGCCAGGACACGCTGTTCCTCGGGCGCCGGCGCCGGCAGGGCGGCGCCCCCGCCGCCGATGCGCACCCGGCAGGTCGAACAGCGCCCGCGTCCGCCGCAGACCGAGGCGTGCGGGATCCTGCCGAGGTGGCTTGCCGCCAGCACGGTCTGACCCTTGCGCACCGTCACCTGCCGGCCGCCGGGGTAGGTGAGCCGCACCATGCCTTGGCGCCGCAGCCAGAGGCGCCACAGCAGGCGGGCCAGGAGGGTAAGGGCGAGCAGCGCGAAGAAGCCGATCACCACGCCGTCGCGCAGCGCCAGCAGCTCGTCGCGCTCGGACCCGGAGAGGGCGTTGGCGCGGGCCAGCACACCGGAGACGAAGTCCGGATCCACCGCCGCCCGGCGCAGCACCTCGCGCCCCGCTGCCAGATAGCCGCCGAGGGCAAGAGTCGGCAGCAGCACGGCGCCGGCAAGCGCGTAGGGCGCGACGCGGGGATACCAGGGTTTCAGGCGCAGCCAGAGATGCAGCCCGATGCAACCATGGACCCACACCACGATCACCAGCAGGGTCTGCTGCAGGGCATCGCCGAGGTTGAAGGCCCACTGCACCGTGACGATGTAGAGATAGCTGTCCTCCACGCCGTAGATCTCGTGCACCAGGCGGGTGCCGAGAATGTGCAGAGCGGCCAGCGGAATGATGAGCACGCCGAAGAGGTAACGCAGCGCGTCGACCGCCGGCATAGCCAGGCTCTCGCGCTTGAAGATGGCGTAGTAGGCGAGCGCCAGATGGGTCAGCAGCGCGCCGTACAGCAGGACGGAGACCGGCAGCCAGCGCCACACCAGCAGGAAGGCCTCGCGTCCGGCTTCCAGCGCCGGAAAGGTAACCAGGCCCAGGACCAGGTTCAGCAGGTGGGTCAGCACGTAGATGAAGAGGGTGAGACCGCTGATCAGCCGCAGGCGCCGGACCATTCTTCTTCCTTCACAGCCATGACCTCAGCTTAACCTCCTGTGCGATCCCACAGGCTGCGAGCGGCAAGGCAGCCCCACCGGCGGATCATAGGCTGGCACGAGAGGCTTGAAAACGGCAGTCTCTTGCTGCTATTGGCCGGGTGTCGGTGGCACGGCGCGGATTTCCGCGCTGGTCCGGCAGCTACGGTGATCACTTTTGCGGGAAGGAACGCGGTCAGTGAGCGAAGAGGAGCGAGCCAGGACCAGGCGGCGGAACCGGCCGCAGCGTGTGTTCGACACCTCCGTTCCTTCGCCCTGTATCGCGGTCTGCCAGGTCGATCCCCGTACCAGTCTCTGCATCGGCTGCCATCGGCATATCGACGAGATCCGCAACTGGCCGATCCTGACGGCCGAGCAGAAGCGCGCCGTCCTGGCCGAGGTTGCCAGACGGCAGAAGGCCTGACGCGGAAAGTTCGGGCCGAAAAGCCCGAGGCGGTTTGGGGGCCCGGCGGTCGCTAGACGTGCAGCGCCGAGCCGACGTCCCGGGGGTCGGTCTGCCGGGAAAAGACCGAGCGCATGACCTTTTCCTGCACGCGGAGGTCCAGGTCGGTGAATACGCCGGCCAGTTCGCGGCGGTCGCGGTCGACCCAGACGACGACGGCCCGGCAGCCGAAGGCCAGCGGTTCGCCGTCGATCTCGATCTCGACCTCCATGTCGATCTTGTCGCCGGGATAATGTTCAGCCGTGTAAGCGCCGGCTGAAAATCCCCGGCGCGACCAGTCCTTCAGCGGATAGGACCTGCCCTCGATCGAAACCCGGCCGTCGATCTCGGTGCCGCGCGGTTCTCTGCGGCGTTCGGTGCTGGGGGATGAGAGGCGTCTGAACAGTGACGAAAGCATGCCACAATAATGCCTCCAAGGACGTGAAGCTTCCGTTAACGATTGCGCGAAGTCGCTGCAAATTCAATCGGCAAGGCCCGACAGCCCGTCCGGCCCGGCTTGACGCTCATCGCGCGCGGCGCAGGCGCACCTCGAAGGGCCGGAAACGGCTGCGGTCCATCAGCGCGGAAACGGCGAGCGTGACCCGACGCGAGGGGTCCATGGTGTCACGCAGACAGACGTGGCGAACCGCCCGGGAGTCGGTGAAAAAGGACTCTACCTCCCATTGGCGAGCGGACTTGTGCAGTTCCTGAAAGCGCTGGCCGACCTGCAGACCGGCCTGTGCGGTATCCTGCGGCATCTCCGATTCCCTGACCAGCCGCGTCTGAGCCGGGTGACGCGGCAGTGCACTATCGCAGCGCCCCGGAGGCGATCAACGATTTCACCTGTGGCATCGCGTGTGAAAAAAGGGGCAGAAAGCCCTCCGCAAAGCGGCAGGGGATACGGCCGCCCAAGCCCTGGAGCACAAGGCGACCCTAGCCGATTGGTCTGATCTCTTTACCAAGCATTAATCATATAGCGTTACGCAATCTTTAAGCATCCTTAGGATCCGGTAAATGGACGGATGGAAGCGATACCTCCTGCTGACGCAGAATGACGACGACGCCCCGCGCCTGCGTGCCGCCCTGGACGCCGAGGCGCTGGAGCACGAGATCGTCAGGACCGCAAGTTTGCGGGATACGCTGGCGGCGCTGCAGGCCTGCAGCTTCAGTGCGATCTTTGTCGATGCCGGTCTCGGCAACGCCCGTTTGGGAAATGTCGTCGAAGCGCTAACTGCGGAAGCCCCCAATATCCCCGTCCTGATGATCTCCGAGGCCGCCGACCTGCCCGTCGCCCTCACTGCGGTCGAGCGTGGCGCCCAGGACTATCTGCTCAAGTCGAGCTTCGACGACGGCACGCTGAGGCGCCGCATCGACTTCCGCATCGATCGCTTCCGCAAGGCCTGCCGTGCAGCGCGCCGCCTCAGCGATTCGCAGAAGCTGACAGCGCGTTTCGAGAGTCTGATCCGCGACAATGCCGACGCCATCCTGGTACTCGATTCCGGCGGCCGGGTGATTTTTGCCAACCCCGCCGCCGGCGATCTCTTCAAGCGCACCCCGGCAAGCCTCGTCGGCTCCGACCTCGGCATTCCGGTCGATACCGCCGAGTCGGCGGAGATTGTCATCGGCCATACCGACGGCAGCGATACCGTGGCGGACATGCGCATCATGCGGACCTACTGGGACGGCAACCCGGCCTTCCTGGCAACGCTGCGCGACATTTCCGTTCGCAAGCGCACGGAGCGCGCGCTGGTTTTGGCCAAGCAGCAGGCCGAACTGGCCAACGAGATGAAGTCGAAGTTCCTGGCCCACATGAGCCACGAGCTGCGCACGCCGCTGAACTCCATCCTCGGTTTCACCGAGATCATGGAAAAGGGCATCTACGGTGAGATCGACAATCCGCGCTACTGCGATTATCTCGAAACGATCCGCTACTCGGGGACCCATCTCCTGACGCTGATCAACAACCTGCTCGATCTGTCGAAGATCGAGGCCGGGCGCGAGGAGCTCCAAGAGGCGCCCATCGAAACGGCAGAGCTGCTCCACGCCGCAGCGCAGACCGAACAGCCGACCGCCCACGAGCACGGTCTCACGCTCACCTGCGAGGTCGAGGCACCGGGCCTGCAGCTCTATGCCGACCGGGTCAAGCTGGACCAGATCATCCTCAACCTGCTGTCAAACGCCATCAAGTTCACGCCACAAGGCGGCCAGGTGCGCCTCAGCAGCCGGGTGAGCCCGACCGGCGACTACGAGATCGTCGTCGCCGACACCGGCTGCGGCATGGACGAAGCCGACATTCCCCGGGCCATGGGCTCCTTCGCGCAGATCCGCAGCCCCTACGTACGAGCGCGCGACCGCGGCACGGGCCTGGGCCTGCCGATCGCGCGCAGTCTGGCGGAGCTGCACGGCGGCCGGCTGCAGGTCACCAGCGAGCGCGGAACCGGCACGCAGGTGACGGTCACTCTGCCGCCCGAACGCGTCATCGGCCAAAAGACAGAGCGGCTCGCCGCAGTTTCCCGAACAAATACAGGCCGCACGTCAGGCGTTCCGCAGAGCGCCCGGCATAACGAAAATTCCAAGGAAGTTACTGAGCTGAGAGCTGGGCGCTGACCCGCCGTGTCGACGACGGCAGCTCCGCCAGCGAGCAGTGCCAGCGGTTGTGCCGTGTCCGATAGCAGGGCGCGTCGCTGCGCGGCGCCGCCTGTGGTTCGAGATCGTCCTCGACGAGCTGCGGACGGGGCGCGGCGCGGGGCGCCTCACGATCCAGCAGCGGCTGCAGCGTCGGCCCCAATGAGCGCAGCAGTTGGGTAGGCAGGGCCGACGTGAAGCGGTAGTTCGCCGCCTCTGACCCCGCGACGTGCGCCGAAATCACGCCAAAGTGCCGGTCCCCGAGGAAGAAGACAAAGGTCGCGGTTCGGTTCACAACCCGCGAGCCGATGAGCTCGCCGTTGCGCCCGAAGCGCTCGTAGCGATGGTCGCCGGTCCCGGTCTTTCCGCCGGCCAGCAGGGTTTCACCGTCACGTCCCTGGAAGACGCCGTTCACCCGGCGGCCTGTGCCTTCTTCGACGGTATCGACCAGCGCAGCGCGCAGGGTCTCGGCAACCTCGCTGTGCAGCACGCGTTCGGGCGCCGCCACATCCAGCCTCATCGTGGTCTCAAAGGGCGTGCCCTTGGCGAAATGCATTCGCTCGAAGCGGCTGGTCGGCAGCCTGAGGCCGTCATTGACGATGATGCCCATGAGCTCGGCCAGCGCCGCCGGGCGGTCGCCTGAGCTGCCGATCGAAGTGGCGTAGGACGGCACCAGGCGGTCGAAGGGATAGCCCAGCCGCTGCCAGGTCGCGGCAATACGCTCGAAGGCCTCCTCTTCCAGCAGGGTGCGGATGCGCAAATCCTGCGCCTTGCGCATCTTCGCCCGGAACAGCCAGGCATAGGCGTCCTGGCGGGCTTGCGCGCCGGCCTCGACCGCTTCGGTGAAGGAACTGCCCGGCGCCTGCGTGAGAAAGGCGGCGAGCCAGAGTTCCAGGGGATGCACCTTGGCGATATAGCCGCGGTCGTTGAGGGAGAAGCGATCGATCGCATAGCTGTCGTAGAGATCGCGCAGTGCGGCCTCGCCAAGCACCCGGCCGCTGCGGCCCTCGTGCAGGAAAGCCGCCAGCTCGTCGATCGGGGCATCCGGACGCAGCGAGCGGAAGACCACGGCCTGGGCCGCCGCCGAGGCGCGCGCGCGCCGGGCCAGCGTGGCCAGGATCTTGTCCGCATCGAGGTCGCGGTAGCGGCTGTAGAAATCGAGCAGAAACTCGCGACCCTCGCGGTCGGCAAAGCGGCTCAGGTAGGCCTGGCGCAGCGGCGAGTCGCTCTGCCGCGGATCGCCCTGTGCCGCCACGATGCGGGCGACATGGTAGTTCGCGATATCGCGCATCAGCCGGACGAAGACCAGATTGACCGAATTGCGCAGCGCCTCGGCAACCGGCATGACCCGGCCGTTGTCGTCACTGTCGAAGTTGGCAAACTGATGCAGACCGCCGCCGGTGAAGAAACGCTGATCGGGATTCGCCGAGTAGCGGCGCTGCATGGCCGCAGCGAGCAGCGTTCGCAGATCCGTGTCGGGGCTGCGCAGCAGCGCATCGGCAACCCAGCGCGACAGGGCGTCGTCGTCAGCCGCTGCGGCACGCAGGACATCGGCCGGCTGTCCGCTGAACGCCTCGTGGAGCTCGGCGATGATCTCAAGGTAGCTGACCAGAGTGCGCAGCTTTGCCGTCGACCCGAGGTCCAGCTTGGTGCCTTCGTTGACGTCGAAGGGACCGTCGTAGTTGTCGGCCTGAAGACGCAGGTAGTTGCGGTCGGGGCCGCGTTCGTAGAGTAGCAGGCTGTAGATGACCTTTTCCGGATCTCCCCTGTCGAGCAGCCGCGGCGCGGTCAGGCCCATGGCTTCAAGCGCGTCGCGCTTGGAGAGGCTCTTGAGGGCCGCCGTCACCTGCTCCTGCACCGCCTTGTCCAGCGTCGTTTCGACGGAGAGGTCGAGGCGGTCCAGGTCGTAGAAGGACGTCACGCCGATTTGACCCAGCAGCCTGGCGCGCAGGGTGGAGGCCGCCTTCCAGGACAGCGGACCGGCGGGCAGCGGGCGCGCCTCCAGCGTCTCGGTAAATACTGCAGGCCGCGCCAGGGCGGCATCCCGCAGGGCGGGGTCGATGACACCGGCGGCGGCCAGCAGCCGCAGGTAGCTGTCCACCAGACGCTGCAGCGAGTCGCGGCCGGTGATCAGGTACTCCGAAGGACGCCGCTGGGCGATCAGCAGGCTCAGCGCCTGGCGGTAGATCGCGGCCTTCCGGTCGAGTTCGGCGCCGCTGGTCGCCGGGCTCGCCAGGCTGAGGCGCGCCGTCTCGAAGTCGGTGCCGAACCAGGCCCAGAGACCGTCGGCCAGACCGATCACTTCGCCGTAGCCGGTGCGCGCGGCCAGGGGCGTGGAGTTCAGGTAGTCGACGACGATCTGTCGGCGCGCCGCCGTGGTGTCGCGTCCGTCGAGATAGCCGCGCATGCTGGCCGAGATCATCTGGCGCAGCTTCTCGGTGACGCTGTCGGTGCGCCCGTCCGGCGAATGGCGGAACTTCTCCATCTGCGTGGCGAGGGTGCTGCCGCCCGGGCTCTGCCCGCCGGTCACGGCCTTCTTCACCACCAAGTCGGCGAAGGCGATGGCCAGGCGGTCCCACTCGACCGCCGGATTGGCCTTGGGGAATGTCGGGTTCAGCAGCTCGCGGTTCTCGATGAACAGTAGCGTGTTCACGACCAGCGGCGGGACCGCCTCGAAGTTCTCGAAGGTGCGTTCCGGATGGCGCGAGACGAAGATCGCCGCACCGTCACGATCCAGCAGGGTTAGCCCGGAGCGGGTCTTGGCACGGTAGGGCGCAATGCCGCTCTGCCGGAAGTACCAGTTGAACTTGTCCGACACCTGGGCCTGGCTTTCGACCACATAGCCCTGCCGCTCCAGCCGCGCGACGAAGCCGGGCAGGCCAACATAGCCGAGCCGGCGGTCATAAGGGCCCTCTTCCGGAAACGCGATGGCATCGCTGGGGCCGCTGCCAACCCGATAGGTCATCTGGCCGGCCAGCTGCGCGAAGAACTCGGACTGCAGCGTGGAGGTCCGCGCCTCCATCACCGCGAGGCTGCCGGCCACCGTCAGGAACAGCAGCGCCGATCCGCCGCCGGCGACGAGACGCCAGCCGCGGCTGATCGGTTGACTCCGTTGCGGCCTGCGCGGTTCGTCCCGCGGTACCGCCGGGGTGGTCGCCTCCACCGAAACGCTGACCATCGCTCGGCTTTCCTGGCTGCGGGTCCGGCCTCCTTACGGAAGCGGGCCCTCGTGGATCCCTTCCCCCTGTCGACTGCTCAACCTCTTCGGGTTAACCCGACCCCCTCAGACATAATGCCACAGAATTAATTTTTCTCAACCTTTATAAAGGGTTAACGAAGATACTGGCGGATTACTGCGGTCCTTGGGCCGGCCCGGGCCCGACACCGTCAGCGCCGCTGCCGCTCCTCCGGTTGCAGGTGCCGCGGCGCGGGCCGGCGTGCAGCCCGGCGACACAGCCATGTCGTGAAGATGGTTAACGCCGGACGGCGTTACTCGGCGGCGCGCGGCAGGTCCGCGGCTGTCCGCTCCTCACCCATCATACGCCGGCCACGGCGCTGTTCCAGCGCAAAGCCGACCAGGGCCTGCAGGCGGTAGAACCCGTGAATGAACTTGCCGTAGGGCATGGCGAGGAACAGCGCCAGCACGACGCCCAGGTGGACCAGCAGCAGGACACCCAGCAGTTCGGTGCCGCGCAGGGCGGTCAGCAACAGGCCGGTGAGCGCCGTCAGAAAGAGCAGCACGAGCAGTCCCTCGTCGAGCCGGCGTGCCGCCTGTGTCGCCACCGGACTGTCTGCCGCCCGCCGCTTCAGCACCAGCAGACCCAGCGGACCGACCAGAAGGCCGAGACCGCCCAGCGTGCCGAGCAGGCTCGGCAGGCTGAAATAGCCGTAAGGGGCGGCCCAGCCGAAGCCGTAGTGATAGATCGTGCCGACAGTGGTGGCCGCGAAGCACAGCAGGAAGCCGTAGAAGGTGAAGTGGTGGAACAGGCGGCGCAGCTTGGACGGCGCCTCCTCGGGATAGGTGCAGCCGAGGTCTGCGCCGCCGCTCATGTACTTCAGTGTCATGGCGTCGCGCAGCGCCACGGCAATGTCGCGCAGGCCGACCTCGCGCAGCGGCGGCGCCCCCGCAAGACGCCAGAAGCACCGCATGCCGACGACGATGGCCGCCAGGACGAAGAGCGCGACGGCCCCGAAGAGGGCGACCATGAAGTCGTGCGACAGCACGGCGTAGAAATCGCCGCCGTGGCGGCCGAAGAGCACCGCCGGCTCGATGAAGACCGCCGCCAGCAGGAGAAACAGCGCGACCGCCGCGGCCGTGGCCAGGCCGGTCCAGGCGCCGCTGTTGCGAAAGGCCCGGCCCAGAAAGGCCGGCCAGGCCGCGGCCGCGTAGGTATCGATGCGCAGGGCCGCCATGGTGCGGGGCACGTTGACGTCGAACTCGTGGGGATCGGCGTACTGGCAGTGGTGATAGCAGGAACCGCAGTTGTGGCAGAGGTTGGCCATATAGCCGAGATCCGCCGGCGAGAAGGCGAGGCGCTGCGTCATAGCGGGAAAGACCGCGCAGTGGCCCTCGCAGTAGCGGCAGGCGTTGCAGATGGTGAGGATCCGATCGGCCTCCGCCGCCGCTTCCGTGTTAAGCAGCGTTTGCAGCATGGCGCGCGGCCTCCTCTCCCGCGATGCGTCCGAAGACCCCGCCGATCGTCATGCCGATGCCCGCCAGATAGCCTTCGCCCAGCACGTTGCCGGCCATGATCTCGCCGGCGGCGAACATGTTGGCCGAGGGCCGGCCGTCGGCCATCAGCACCCGCGCCTTCTCGTCGACCGCGACGCCGAGGTAGGTGAAGGTGATGCCGGGTTTCAGGGTGTAGGCGTAGTAGGGCGGCGTATCGAGGCGCCGCGCCCAGTGGGTCTTGGGCGGCGTGAGGCCTTCGGTGTGGCAGTTGTCCAGTTCGGTGTGGTCGAAGTCGCCGTCGCGGATCGCCGCGTTGTAGGCGGCAACGGTCCTGGCCAGCGCCGCCGGATCAAGTCCGATCCGGCCGGCCAGTTCTTCGATGGTCTGCGCCTTTTCGGCCGGAAAGACCGGCGGCATGAAGAGGCCGATGGCCTTCTGGTCTATGACGACATGGCCGATCTGCTCGGGCTGCGCCGCCACGAGGCGCCCCCAGATCGCATAGCGCTTGGGCCAGAAGTCCTCGCCCTCGTCGTAGAAGCGCTCGGCCTTCTGATTGACCACGATGCCGAGCGAGACGCAGTCGACGCGGGTGCAGATGCCGCCATCGAACTTCGGCGCCCGGCCGTCGATGGCGACCGCGTGGCACTGCTGCGGGTCGCCGACCGGCTGGACTCCCTGGTCGAGCAGCGTCTTCAGCACCTCGCCGGTGTTGTAGGGCGTGCCGCGGATGAGGAAGTTGTCGGCCGCCGCGCCCCAGGATTCCTTCAGCCAGTCGATGTTGGCCTGGAAGCCGCCGGCGGCGAAGACGACGCTGCGGGCGGAGAAGTCCGTCGGCCGGCCCTCGATCGTCGCGCTGACTCCGCGGCAGAAGCCGTCCTCGAGATGCACCCCGGTGACCTCGGCCTCGTAGTGCAGCACGACCCCGAGGCTCTCGGCATGGCGGCACAACGCGTTGACCAGGGCCCGGCCGCCACCCATGAAAAAGGCATTGGTGCGGCCGAGATGCAGCGTGCCGGAAAGCGCCTTCTGGAAGCGCACCCCGCGGGCCTCCAGCCAGGGCACCGAGTGCTGCGATTCGCGGATCGCCAGGCGGGCCAGCTTTTCCGTGGTCTTGCCCATGGTGACCCGCAGCAGGTCCTCGTAGTACTCCGCCTCCGGGTAGGTGTCGGTGAGGACCGAGGTCGGCGCAGGATGCATGGCCCGCAGGTTGCGGGTATGGCGGCTGTTGCCGCCGCGATAGAACCGTGGCGCGCGCTCCAAGAGGCAGACGTTGCGGCCCGCCTCGGCCGCGACGATGGCGGCGCTGAGGCCGGCGTTGCCGCCGCCGACGACCAGAACGTCAAAGGACGTCTGCCGGGGTTCCGAGTCAGACCCGCCGTTCACCTTGCGACCTTCGAAGCTTGTAGAGTGGAGACTTGTGGACACTTGTATACAATGACATACTATGGACTTCAACCGCGTTTTTCCGCACCGGCAGCGGCGCGGCGCGCCTGTCCAGATGGCGCTTCGCCCCGCGGGAGGAAGACAGCGCATGGCCGAAAGCCTGGCCGACCGGGCCTACCACGCTCTGCGGGGCGCCATCGCCGAGGGCCGCCTGAAACCGGGCCGCCACGTCGGGGAGGCGGCCTTTGCCGAGCAGCTCGGCATCAGCCGCACGCCGATCCGCGAGGCGCTGCAGCGGCTCGCCCGGGACGGGCTGGTGACCCTGGATGCGCGCAACGGCGCCAGGGTCGCCGAGCTGTCCCTGGAGGCGATCCAGGAACTCTACGATCTGCGTGAAATCCTCGAGGGCAGCGCCGCGCGCTTCGCCGCCCTCGGCGCCAAGCCGAACGACCTGCAGCGTCTCGAGGCCATCCTCGCCCAAGAGAGCGCCCACGGCGGCGACCCGGCCGCGCTCGCCAGGCTCAACAAGCTGTTCCACCAGACGCTCTGCAAGGTCGCCAACAACCGCTACCTGAGCCAGGCCGTCGCCACCTTTTCCACCACCCTGCTGCTGCTCGGCCCCACGACCCTGGCGGCCGGCGGCCGGGCCGGCGAGTCCCAGGCCGAGCACCGTGCCATCGTCGAGGCGGTTGCCGCCGGCGACGCCGAACGTGCCGAAGCGCTGATGCGCGGCCACATCCGCCGCGCCCGCGAGATCCGCATCGCCATGGTGCTGGAGGAAGGTCTTAACGTCTGACGGGGTTGCGGCGGGCCGCGCCTTCAGGGCGTGAAGACCTGGTACAGCAAAACTCACTGTCCGCTTGCGCGCTCTGAGCCGACGTTACAACGCGGCGAAGATAGGTCTCAGATGTGCCAAGAGTTGACATAATTATCGAAGCGGGTGGAATCATAGAAGCATTGGCGGCCTAAGATGCAAAGGCGGTGACAGATGATAAGCGCTGGGCAACTGAATGCATCTTCACGAAAGGGCTGGCGATGGCTGCGAACTCAAGATTGCGCCTCGCAGGCTCTATTAGCAGCAATCGCATTTTCCTTTTTGTTCTGGGCACTGGTCTACTACTTGGATTTTGACAAGCGGCCGGAATACGCGCCTGAGAATTATCAAACTTATTTCGAACTCCACAACTGGTGGCCCTACCCGTTTTTCTTCTTGGGTCTAGCGCCCGCCCTTTGGTTGACGTGGAAGCCATTCCAGGATGTCTGGGCCCGGCTCGCCGAGACCGGCGTATTGCACGGCCCCACAGGCAAGCCTGACAGCGAAGCGATTATCGCCATTCGACTGGAGACGTCGTACTGGCGTCGCTGGGCGATCTTTGCATCCTTTCTCATTGCCACCACCGTCAGTGTAGTCGACGAGGCGCCGGGCGCCCGCATCTATGGCAGCGCCCTGACTTTTTCGGAGCGGTTGAGCTTTGTGTGTGAGAAACGATTTGTGAATCCCGATGCGTTCGTAAAATGGTTGTACGACGACAGCCGTGCTGTGGACGGTGCGACGTGCTTGGAAGGCCATTCAAAGGGCGGCGTCACGAAGACTGATCATGCGCCCGCAAACTCCCGCCCGCCTCCGAAGCAGATTTTGTTTGTCTCAATTGCTTGGGTGCAGCAGTTTCTGATTGTGCTGTTTTCGGCGCTGGCGGTTAGCCAGATCTTGATGCACACCTTGGTCTTTCATGTCTTTGATCGCCTCGAGATCGCCCGTGTGCGCGGTCTCCGCCTGGACCTTAACGGGAGCTCGCCCCTCAATGAATTCGGTCTGGAGCATTGGAACTATGCCCTTAACAACTTTTATTGGGCGGTCTGCCCGGCACTGTTAGGCGTATTTCTGTCACGTGCTGCCGATTCACCTATGGACTATGCTCCCGGACAGCAGTTGCTCGGGATCGCGGTTCCCGCAGTTTTGATCCTACCCTTGATCTCGACCGTCATCGTCCGTCAAGCCAAACTGCCGCGGGCTTGGTCGTTGGTAAAGCCAAGTGGGCACGTCGACCCGGAGGACTTCCGGCGTCAGCAGCTTTGGCCGCTTGACCGCAACTGGTCTGCTAAGCTTGGTATTCTACTCGCCTTTACCTTAGCGGCGATCTCGCTAGGTAAGGAACTTAGCCAATTCGTCTCGCTCTAAGGTGCTGCTTTGGGTCATTAGGTGACCTAAGCGCGACGTCTTGAGACAGTCTGCTTCGGTCCGGACTTCGGACCTTATCTTTCCCCCACCGGGTTGAAAAGCGCACACCCGGTAAGCGGCGGCAGCCCGATCAGGGCGCCTTCCGCCTCGAAAGGGGTGACGCACCTCAAGGCGTGATGATCTGGCGCACCGTATGGCCGTCCGCCAGGCGGTCGAAGCCCTCGTTGATCTGCTCCAGGGAAAGCCGGTCGCTCATCAGGCGGTCGACCGGCAGGCGGCCGCGCCGGTAGAGCGCGATGTAGCGCGGCACGTCGCGCAGCGGCACGCAGCTGCCGATGTAGCTGCCCTTCACGGTGCGCTCCTCGGCCACCAGGCTGACGTGCTGCACCTCGAACTTGTGGTCGGGGTGCGACAGGCCGGCGGTCACCGTGGTGCCGCCGCGCCGGGTCACGCGGTAGCAGAGATCCATGGCCTTGACCGAGCCGGCCATCTCGAAGGCGTAGTCGACGCCCCCGCCGGTGGCGGTCTTGACCTGCTCGACGCAGTCCGCCTCGGTGGCGTTGAAGGTGTCGGTGGCGCCGAGCTGGCGGGCGAAGGCCAGCTTGTCGTCCAGCACGTCGACGGCGACGATGCGCTCGGCCCCGGCGGCGATCGCCCCGAGCAGCGCGTTGAGCCCCACGCCCCCCAGCCCGACCACGGCGACCGAGCTGCCGGGCGCGACCCTGGCCGTGTTGACCACCGCGCCGACGCCGGTCAGCACGGCACAGCCGAAGAGCGCCGCCTCCTCGAGCGGCAGGTCCCGATCGATCTTCACCAGCGAGGGCCGCGCGCAGACCGCGTACTCGGCAAAGGCGGAGACGCCCATGTGATGGTTCACCGCCTTGCCGCTCATGTGCAGGCGGCGGGCGCCGCTCAGCAGCGTGCCGGCGCCGTTGGACTGCGCCCCCGGCTCGCAGAGCGCCGGCCGGCCTTCCATGCAGGGCAGGCAGTGGCCGCAGGACGGCACGAAGATCATCACCACGTGATCGCCGGGCACCAGATCGGTAACCCCCTTGCCGACCTCGACCACCTCGCCCGCGGCCTCGTGGCCCAGCGCCATGGGGACCGGGCGCGGCCGGTCGCCGTTGACCACGGAGAGGTCGGAGTGGCAGAGCCCTGCGGCGCCGATGCGCACCAGCACCTCGCCCTCGCCGGGCGGGTCCAGCTCAAGCTCCTCGATCAGCAGGGGGCGGGTCTCCGCATAGGGCCGGGGCCGGCCGATTTCATGCAGCACTGCAGCCTTGGTTCTCATCTTCCCTCCCTGGACCGGGTCCTTCTGCCGGCGCCCTTCGGCCTTCCTTTTAGAGCATTGTCGGCCTCGATTGAACCGCCGAGGCAGCCGGTTGAATTTGAGGCGGGCGCCTTCTAACGCATATTGCGGACGGCGCGGCGCAGGCGTAGAATTGCAGCAAATAGGTGTCCGAGCGCCCGAACCGGGGGATCGTTCGGCACCGTCTGGACGGACTCCTCATGGGCGCTCGGGTTGCTCTCTTGGCAGCTTGAAAGGAGGAGTTGTCATGAACACCACTATCGGACATGGCTGGTTCACCGAGCACCGCGGCTGGGAGGACTTCTGCTCCGCCGGACTGGGCGTCCTCATCCTGCTCTCGCCCATCCTGGTCGGTGCGGAAGCGACCACCGCCATCACCATCAGCGCCGGGCTCGTCGGCGTCGTCATCACCATGCTGGCCCTGCTGGAGATCATGTCCCTGCAGCGCTGGGAAGAGGTGCTGGAGCTGCTCTGCGGCCTCTGGGTGGTGATCTCGCCGATGGTCTTCAACTACGGCGGCACGCTGCGCCTGGCCCACTTCGTGCTCGGCGGGCTGGTTGTCCTTCTGGCCCTGCTGGAGCTCTGGCAGGACCGCAAGCGGCGACTCGACGCCTAGCGCAGGTCGGTCAAGGCCACGGACTGTCACGGGCGGGCGGCGGGGAAGCCTGCCGACCCCGCGCCGCCCGGCCTGCTTTGGCATGACTTGGACCCGGTGCTACCCGCTGCCCTTGGCGACGAGATAGGCGACAGCGCCGTCGATGGTCAGGAGCCTGCCGTAGTCCGATTCCGGGATGTCGAAGCCGAGACGCTTGTGCAGCGCGATGACGAGATTGAGGACGTCCATGGAGTCGATATCCATGGCCTCGCGGATGTCGTTGTGCGGATCAATCTCGGCCGGATCCCACTCCGGCGCGATGTTGCCCAGCTCTTCGAAGAAAACCTGGCGGGCCTCGTCGGGTGTCATAGCGCTTCGGGCTCCTGCAGCAGTCTGTCGATCTCGTTCAGTAATAGCGCGCCGCGGTGACCGTCGCTGACCCGATGGTCGCCGGCCAGGGTCACCGTCACCACCGGGCGCAGGGCAATCTCGCCGTCACAGGGCCAGGGGCGCTGCACGACCTTGCCAAAGCCGAGGATGGCCACCTGCGGCGGGTAGATGATGGAGAACATGCGCTCGACCCCGCGTTCGCCGAGGCTGGAAACCGTCACCGTGGGATCCGACAGCTCGGAGGATCTGAGGCTGCCGGCCCGCACCCGGGCCACCAGGTCGCGCATCTTCGCCATGATCGCATCGAGATCGAGCTTGTCGGTATCGTGGATCGCCGGCGCCACCAGCCCGCCGCCGCGGATCGACACCGCGGTGCCGACGTGCACCGCCTCACTGGACGAGAAACCCTCTGCCCCGTAAAAGCCGTTGAAACCCTTGTGCCGGGTGAGCGCCAGCGCCACCGACTTGAGGAACAGGGCGCCCATGAGCAGCCGCTCCGTCGGCGGACGTGCTGCATTGGTGCGCTCCAGCCAGGCGGAGGCGGCGGCCAGGTCGACGTCGTGGGCAAGGTAATAATGCGGAATCTCGCGCTTGGAGCGGCTCAGCGCCGCGGCGATGGCCTTGCGCATCTCCGCCAGGTCGAGGCCGCGCGCCTTCGGGGCGGCGGGGGCGGCCGCCGGCGGGGCGGCGGCCGCCGCGACATCGGCCAGCACGACTGCGCCGTCCGGACCGCTGCCGCGGATCGCCGCCAGGTCCAGGCCGCGTTCGGCGGCCAGCTGGCGGGCAGCCGGGGAGGCCCGTGGGGCCATAGCCGCTTCTACCGGAGCGACCGGCGCCTCGGGTTCGGCTGCCGGCGGTGTCGGAGGAGGAGGAACCGGCGCCGCGGCGCTCGCTTCGGCTGGCGCCTCCGCCGGGGCCGGCGCCGCCGCCTCGCCCGCGCCCCGCAGCCGTGCCAGGGGCGTGCCGACCGGCACGGTCTGGCCGACCGCGACCAACTGCTGCTCGATCACCCCGTCCTCGAATATCTCGATCTCGATGGCGCCCTTCTGGGTCTCCACCACGGCGACGATGTCGCCGCGGTGCACCGTCTCGCCCGGTGCCTTCAGCCATTCGATCAGGGTGCCGGCTTCCATGTCGGAGCCCAGCGAGGGCATGCGGAACTCACTCATGACCCCCGCCTCATGTCTTGTGCAGCGTGCGCTTCGCCGCCTCGACTATGGTGCCGGGCTGCGGGATCGAGGCCTGTTCCAGGTGGTGCGGATAGGGGATCGGCACCTCGGCGCCGCAGACCCGTTCGACCGGCGCATCCAGCAACCAGAAGCAGTTCTCGGTGATGCGTGCGGAAACCTCGGCGGCCAGGCTGCCGGACCGCCAGCCGTCGTCGACGATGACGGCGCGCCGCGTCCTGGCGACCGAGGCCGCGATGGTCGCCTCGTCCAGGGGCCGCAGGCTGCGCAGGTCGACGACCTCCGCCTCGATGCCCTGTCCCGCCAGTTCATCCGCCGCCGCCAGCGTCCGCCACAGCGCCCCGCCGTAGGAGATCAG
The DNA here is from genome assembly GCA_041565695.1 of Kiloniellaceae bacterium. GTDB lineage: Bacteria > Pseudomonadota > Alphaproteobacteria > Kiloniellales > Kiloniellaceae > Pelagibius. Next base: position 5,757 of record JBFGUI010000006.1, on the reverse strand, counting down.
CGTGACGTCGCGGCCTGGCCGGCGCACGGCTGCCTGCCACACCGTCTCCGGCGCTGGCGCCACGCCCGCGTCGTCCGAAGCTTTGCGATTGTAGAGCATGACGTTCTCGAAGATCAGCACCGGATCGGGATCGGCGAGCGCCGGCGCCAGTACGGCGCGCGCGTCGGCCACGGTCGCCGGCGCCAGGATCTTGATGCCGGGAATATGGGCGAACCAGCCTTCCAGGCTGTGGGAGTGCTGCGCCGCCAGCTGCTTGCCGGCCCCGGTCGCCATGCGGATCACCAGCGGCACGCCGCACTGGCCGCCGGACATGTGGCGCAGCGTAGCCGCCGAATTGAGGATCTGGTCGAGCGCCAGCAGGCTGAAGTTCACCGTCATGACCTCAACGATCGGCCGCAATCCGTTGATCGCCGCGCCGATGCCGGCCCCGGTGAAGCCCGATTCCGACAGCGGCGCATCGCGGATGCGCTCCGGCCCGAAGTCCTGCAGCAGCCCCATGGAGACGGCATAGCAGCCGCCATAGCGCCCGACGTCCTCGCCCATGAGAAAGACCCGCTCATCCGCGCTCAACGCCTCGCGCAGCGCTTCGCGCATCGCCTCGCGATAGGTCATCTCCGGCGGCGGCGCGGCGCTGGCGGCCGGCGGCTGTTCCGTCTCAGCGGCATAGGTATCGACCAGCAGGTCTTCCACCGGCTCCCAGGTACCCGCCTCGGCAAAGTCGACGGCGGCCTGAACCTCCAGCGCAACCTCGGCCTCGAGCTGCTCCAGGTCGCTGTCGTGCAGAATGCCGCTCTGCTTCAGCCAGGTCTGGTAGCGCAGGATCGGGCCCTTGCCCTTCCATGCCTCGACTTCGCCTTTCTCGCGATACAGCTGGGCATCGAACATCGAGTGGGCCCGGAAGCGATAGGTGCGGCACTCCAGGAAGTAGGGCCGACCTTCGCCGCGCACCACGTCGACGGCGCGCTGCGCGGCGGCTTCCACGGCGACCACGTCCATGCCGTCGACGACCTCAGAAGCCATGCGGTAGCTCTCGGCCTTCTTGTGGATGTCGGTCTCCGATTCCGTCAGCTCCAGCGCCGAGCCCATGGCGTAGAGATTGTTCTCGCAGACGAAGAGCACCGGCAGCTTCCACAATGCGGCCAGGTTCATGCTTTCGTGGAACTCGCCCTCGGCGACCGCGCCTTCACCGAAGAAGCAGGCGGTGACGCGCTTGCGTCCCTGCAGCTTGTCGGCCAGCGCCAGGCCGATCGCCAACGGCAGGCCGCCGCCGACGATGGCATTGCCGCCGTAGAAGTTGGCCGCCGCGTCGAAAATGTGCATGGAGCCGCCGCGCCCGCGGCTGCAGCCCTCCTGCTTGCCGTACATCTCCGCCATGATCCCCGGCATGGCAATGCCGCGAGCGAGCGCGTGGCCGTGCTCGCGATAGGTCGCAACCACGGCGTCCTCCGCATCGAGGGCCTGCATCACGCCGACGGCGTTGGCCTCCTCGCCGATATAGAGGTGCAGGAAGCCGCGGATCTTTTCCTGGGTATAGAGTTCCGCGCATTTCTCCTCGAAGCGGCGGATGCGCAGCATCTCCTTCAGAAGCCGGAGGGCATGCTCGCGGCTGAGGTGCGGCTTGGTCATCGCTGTTCGTCGCTTTCGAGCGTCGAGAGATCGCCCTCCGGCAGACCGAGCTCGCGGGCCTTCAGCAGGCGGCGCATGATCTTGCCGCTGCGGGTCTTCGGCAGGTTGCTGCGAAAGGCGATGTCGCGCGGCGCCACCGCGGGCCCGAGGCGCTTGCGCGCGTGCCCCAGCAGCTCCTTGCGCAGTTCCTCGCTCGCCTCGAACTTGGGCTTCAGGCCGACGAAGGCTTTCACCACCTCGCCGGCGGTCTCGTCGGGAATGCCGATGACGCCCACCTCGGCCACCGCCGGGTGCTCCATCAGCGCGCTCTCGACCTCGAAGGGGCCGATCAGGTGTCCGGCGCTCTTGATCACGTCGTCGGCGCGGCCGACGAACCAGAAGTAGCCGTCGGAATCGCGCATCGCCAGATCACCGGAGAGATACCAGCCATCGGCGAAGCACTTCTTGTAGCGCGCCTCTTCGTCGAGATAGCCGCGCATCATCGAGGGCCAGCCAGGTTTCAGGGCCAGCTCGCCCATGGCCATGGGCTTGGTGACGACCTCGAGCCCGCCCTCGGGCCTGCGCTCGACGATACCGGCGGTGATCCCGGGCAGCGGCCGGCCCATGGAGCCCGGCTTCACGTCTGCGGAAGCGAAGTTGGCGATCATGATCCCGCCGGTCTCGGTCTGCCACCAGTTGTCGTGGAACGGCTTGCCGAAAGTCTCGTTGCTCCACTCCACCGCCTCGGGATTGAGCGGCTCGCCGACGCTGGCGAGAAAGCGCAGGCTGGAGAGATCGTACTTCGCGGCGACCTCGCTGCCGGCGCGCATCAGCATGCGGATCGCTGTCGGCGCGGAATACCAGACGGCGACCTGCTGGTCCTGGATGATGCCGTACCAGCGCTCGACGTCGAACTCGGCCTCGTCGACGATCATGGTGGCGCCGTTGGAAAGCGGCGCAATGATGCCGTAGGAGGTGCCGGTGACCCAGCCCGGATCGGCGGTGCACCAGTAGATATCGCCGGGATGCAGGTCGAGGGCGTAGCGGCCGGTGATGTGATGCGCCACCACCGCCTCGTGCACGTGGATCGCGCCCTTGGGCTTGCCGGTGGTACCGCTGGTGAAGTGCAGCAGGGCGCGGTCCTCGGGCGCGGTCTCGACGATGTCGAAGGTCCCGGGCGCCTGCTCCAGGGCCGCCGTCAGGTCGACACAGTCCGCCGGCAGCGGCTTGTCGGTGGTGCGAACCAGCAGGACGTGGCGCAGCTGCGGCAGCTCGTCCCGCCAGGCCGCCACCTTGCGGCTGTAGAGCGCATCGGTGGTAACCAGCGCCCGGGCGCGCCCGATGATCATGCGCGCCTTGAGCGGTTCCGGCCCGAAGGCGGAAAACAGCGGCGAGAACACGTTGCCGTTCTTCCAGATCCCGAGCGCCGCGATGTAGAGTTCCGGGCGCCGGCCCATGAGACCGAAGACGGCGGCGCCGCGCTCGACCCCCAGGGATCGCAGCACGGCGGCAAAGCGGTTGCTCTGCTGGGCAAGCTCGGCAAAGGTCAGGTCCTGACGGCTGCCGTCCTTGCCGAGCCAGCGCAGGGCCACCCGGTCGCCCCGGCCGCCCGCAAGGTGGCGGTCCACCGCCTCGTAGGCGATGTTGAGCCCGCCGCCGGACAGTCCGTCCAGCTCGGCCCGGGCATCGTCCCAGGAAAACGACCTGTAGACCGAGTCGTAGTCCTGCAGGTTGGCACGCTGCAGCAGGGCCTGGTCCTGCTTGCGGATGACGTCCACGAGAAGCTGCCTCCTTGCCGGGCGTGTATCCCCTGCCCTTGCCGCTCATCCTCTGCGGCCGAAGCGCCGGCCTCTATGACCTATATCAAGCCCCTATCGCCGGGCCCGCGGCGGGACTAGGCTTTGATCCTGGTCAATGCCTCTGCGGCAGCGACGCCCGATGCTGGCAGGGTGCACGAGGGAACGATCACGGCTTTCGGGTAGGCATCGTCATGACTATCGCCCCGCTACCGGCCGAGCAGCTCTATCGGCGCTGCGATGCCGCGCAGCTCGATTTCGAGACAACGGCGGAGGTCGATGATCTCGACGAGGTCATCGGCCAGGACCGCGCGCTGGAGGCCATCCGCTTCGGCGCCACCATCGCGCAGGAAGGCTACAACCTGTTCGTGCTGGGGTCCTCCGGCACCGGCAAGCACACCACCGTCACGCGGATCCTCAAGGAAAAGGCGGCCAAGGAACCGACACCGCCCGACTGGGTCTATCTCAACAACTTCGTCACGCCGTATCAGCCCAAGGCCCTCAGTCTGCCGACCGGCCGTGGCCGCGAACTGCAGAGTGCCATGGCGCAGCTCGTCGAGGAGCTGCGGACGGCGGTGCCCGCGGCCTTCGAGAGCGAAGATTACCGCAACCGGCGCGAGGCCCTGGAGCAGGCGGCCCGCGAGCGCCAGGAGAGCGCCTTCCAGGCGCTGCGCGAGAAGGCCGAGGCGAAGAACATCGCCCTGGTGCGCACGCCGCTCGGCTTCGCCTTCGCCCCCATGGCCGACGGTGCGGTGATGGAGCCGAAGGTCTTCAATGCCCTGCCCGCCGAAGAGCGTCGCCGGGTACAGCAGGAAATCGAGCAGCTGCAGGCGGAGCTGGAAGCAGTCGTCAAGCAGATTCCGGGCTGGGCCATGGAGCACCGCGACGCGCTGCGCGAGCTGAACCGGGAGGTCACGGCCCAGACCATCGATCAGCCCATCGACAAGCTGAACCAGACCTTCAGCGACATCTCCGGCGTGGGCGAGCACCTGGAAGAAGTGCGCGAGGACCTGCTCGACAACGTGCACTCCCTGCTACAGATGGAGAACGCCGTCCAGCAGGCGGCCCAGGGCGCCGAGCCGCCGGGCCCGGCGCGCGGCCACATCAACGGCTTCAAGCGCTATGCGGTGAACCTCGTGGTCAGCAACGAGGGCGGCGAGGGCGCGCCGGTCATCTTCGAGGACAACCCGACCCTCGGCAACCTCATCGGCCGGGTCGAGCACATCTCCGAGATGGGCGCCCTGATCACCGACTTCACGCTGATCAAGGGCGGCGCCCTGCACCGCGCCAACGGTGGCTACCTGATCCTCGACCTGCGCAAGGTGCTGACCCAGCCGCTGTCCTGGGAAGCCCTGAAGCGGGCCCTGAAGGCCGGCAAGATCCGCATCGAATCTCCCGGACAGATGCTGAGCCTGATCAGCACGGTCTCGCTGGAGCCGGGCGACATTCCGCTGAAGGCCAAGGTCGTGCTCTGCGGCGAACCGCTGCTCTACTACCTGCTGGGTCAATACGACCCCGAGTTCCCGACCCTTTTCAAGGTCGCCGCCGATTTCGACGAAACCATGCGGCGGCAGGACGGCGGCGAAGGCCTCTTCGCCCGCCAGCTCGCCACCATGGCCCGCAATCAGGATCTGCGCCCGCTCGACCGCGCCGCGGTGGCGCGGGTCATCGAGCAAGGCGCCCGCCTGGCCGGCGATGCCGAGAAACTGTCGATCGACCTGCGCGCCCTCTGCGATCTGATGCGCGAAGCCGACTTTTTCGCCGGCGAGGTCGGTGCGAAGGTGACCGAGGTCGCGCACGTCCAGCAGGCCATCGACGCCCAGATCCGGCGCGCCGACCGGCTGCGCGAGCGCAGCTACGAGACCATCCAGCGCGGCATCGTGCTGGTCGACACCGAGGGGACCGCCGTCGGCCAGGTGAATGGCCTCAGCGTGCTGCAGCTCGGCAATTTCGCCTTCGGCCGGCCGAGCCGCATCACCGCAAGGGTGCGCATGGGCGCCGGCAAGGTGATCGACATCGAGCGCGAGGTCGAGCTCGGCGGACCGCTGCATTCCAAGGGCGTGCTGATCCTCTCCGCCTATCTGGCCAGCCACTTCGCCGTCGACCGGCCCCTGTCGCTGGCCGCCAGCCTGGTCTTCGAGCAGTCCTACGGCGGCGTCGAGGGCGACAGCGCCTCCAGCGCCGAGCTCTATGCTTTGCTCTCGGCTCTGGCAGAGCAGCCGCTGCGCCAGGACCTGGCGGTTACCGGCTCGGTCAACCAGAACGGCCGGGTGCAGGCCATCGGCGGCGTCAACGAGAAGATCGAGGGCTTCTTCGACATCTGCAGGGAACGCGGCCTGACCGGCGATCAGGGCGT
>JBFGUI010000005.1:0-34249 GCA_041565695.1 Kiloniellaceae bacterium | reverse complement strand
GAGGGTCCATTTCGAGGCCAAGCTTCCGGCTTACCCGGCGATCCTGGATCGCGCTCGCCGGCGCTCGCTTGTCCGGCATGACGGGTTTAGTGAGGAAGAGGGCACAGCGCCCCTGCACCGCCGAGGCCGCTCCCCGGTTGTCATGCTCGGACCTGATCCGAGCATCCACGGCAAGAGCAGGCTCCGCCCCCACATTGGACCCTCGGGTCCAGCCCGAGGGTGACATACGGCAAATCACAGCCAACGCTAAAGTTAGGTAAAATTAAGTTAATCTACAAAATTAACTGAAACTAAGGCATGTTGACGCCCTGTCGGCAGATAATTAACTCACTTTTACCTGATTTCAGTTCGACACCCGGATGCGGTAGGTCAGCTCCGTCTCGCCGCCGGCCGGCACGGCGAGGCGCCAGACGATGCGGTTGGCGGTTTCCTTCTCGTGCGGCGCGCTTTCCTCGCGCATGGTCCAGCCGTTCGGCATGTGGCCGACCAGCACGACCTCGACCGCCGCGTCCTTGGCGTTCTTCACGACGACCCGCTGGCCGCTTTCGTAGCTGCGGTCGGAGAGCCGCTCGTAGATGGTACGGAAGGCCCTGGCCGTCACATCGAAGGCCTCGCCGAGGGAAAGCCGCGCCTTTTCGCCCTCCGGCGTGTGGCCGATGCTGTCGGAGCCGAGGAACAGGATCGCGTCGCCCGCCTCCCCGGCCGGCCCGTAGATCCGCAACGTCCCCCCCGGCAACGGCGCGCCGAGCCCCAGGTCCGGGTCGTTCACCAGCTCCAGCGAAAGATCGGCGTTCACTGGGCCGATTTCCTCGATCCCGGCGCGGCCGTTGACCAGGGCCTCGAAGCGGTACTCCCGCGTCACCTTCACGTTCTGCGCAGACATCAGCGGGATCTGCTTGGTTTCGCCGCGCTTCAGGGTGATCGGACGCTCGAGGCTGTAGACATAGCGGTCGCCGGCGGTGACCGGCGCCGACATCTCCGCGGCCGGCGCCGCCCGACTCATGTCGGCCTGCGCAAAGGCCATCTCCCGCTGCGCCTTGAAAGCAGGCTGCTCCAGGTTCACTTCGCCGGCCACAAGGCGCAGGGTGGCATCCGCGAAGCTGGTGTCCGTGGCGTTCGTCAGGGTCACCAGAGCGGAGAGATCGAGACGGTCGCCGCGGGCGTTCAGACGGGCCACGTAGTCCGCCCGCCAGTTAAGTCCGGCGGTCAGGTAGTCGAGGCGCAGATCCTTGGGGCCTGTCTGGTTGGGAAAGACCCTGGCCAACAGGGCCGGCTCGCTGCGCAGGCCCGCGGGCAGCTCGGTGAAGGCGATGCGGCCCGGCAGATTCACGCCCGGAAGCCCCATCTCTATCCGATCGCCGACCTGCAGCACCATGCCGCCGTTCAGCGACAGGACCCTGGCCTCCTCGACGATGTCCACGCCGGTCTCGGGGTGCGTCCGGATCCATTGCACCACCTGGCCGAGCGAAGCCTCCAGCAGCCGTTCCGGCGACAGCAGGTTCGCCTCCAGGCTCTGCTCGGTGACCCTGAGACCCGGCGCCGCGAGCAGCACGGTCTCCGGCAGCATCTGGCCGCTGACATCCTCGATGGCCAGCAGGGTTTCGCCCGCCGGCAGCTCGGCGCGGCGGATCTCGCTGACCAGCCCGAGGTTCTGGTTGTAGACCGTGAGGGTCAGGGCCTGGCGGCTTTCGGCGGTCAGCGGCAGTTCCTGCGCGGCGGCCGGCAGCGCGGGCGCGGCCAGCAGGGCGAAGGCCAGGGCAGCGGCCGGGCGGCGGAGCTTCGGGGTCATGGCCGGTCTTCCTCCTCAACGCGGATGGCATCTGTGTCGGGCGAGAGACTGCCCGAGGATTGCGGCGAGATCTTGTCTCTCTGGCGGCTCAGGCCGGGCGGCGCGCCTTCAGGGCGGCGGTCAGGGTGCCGTCGTCCAGGTAGTCGAGCTCGCCGCCCACCGGCACGCCGTGGGCCAGGCGCGAGACCTTGACGCCGCTGTCCGCCAGGCGCTCGGAGATGTAGTGGGCCGTGGTCTGGCCGTCGACCGTGGCCGAGAGCGCCAGAATGATCTCCTCCACCTCGCCCGCCGAGGCGCGCTCCACGAGGCGGCCCATGTTGAGCTGCTCCGGCCCGCGCCCGTCAATCGCCGAGAGGGTGCCGCCCAGCACGTGGTAGCCGCCCTTGAAGGCGCCGGAGCGCTCCAGCGCCCAGAGATCCGCCACCTCCTCGACCACGCAGAGCAGCTTGGGGTCGCGCCTGGGATCGCGGCAGATGGCGCAGGGGTCCTGGCTGTCCAGGTTGCCGCAGGTGCCGCAGAGCGTCACCGACTCCGCCGCCCGAGCCATGGCCTCGGCCAGCGGCAGCATGAGCGACTCGCGCTTTTTCATCAGGTGCAGCACGGCGCGCCGCGCCGAGCGCGGGCCGAGGCCCGGCAGGCGGGCCAGCAGCTGGATCAGGCGGTCGAGATCCCCGGCGATCATGCGGGCAGGCTGCCCCGACAGCTGTTGCGGCTCAGAACGGCAGCTTCATGCCCGGCGGCAGGTCGAGGCCGCCGGTGACCTGCTTCATCTCCTCGGCGACCCGGGCCTCCACCTTGCCCTTGGCGTCGTTGACGGCGGCGACGACGAGGTCTTCCAGGACCTCCACCTCGCCCGGATCGACCAGCGAGGGGTCGATCTTCAGGGCGCGCAGTTCCGACTTGCCGTTCAGCGTCGCCTTGACCATGCCGGCGCCGGACTGGCCGGTGACCTCCAGCTGGCCCAGCTTCTCCTGCATCTCGGCCATCTTGGCCTGCATCGCCTGCGCCTGCTTCATCATCTGGCCCAGGTTCTTCATTCCTCGTCCGCTCCTCTGTCGCTCTCAGCTTCCGTTTCGTCGCTGTGGATCTCGGCCGCGCCGTGCTTCGGGCGGTCGCGCCGCGCCACCAGTTTTGCCTCGGGGAAGGTCTCCATCACCGCCTGCACCAGGGGATGCTGCATCACCTCGGCGCGCTTTTCCGCCTCGACGGCGCGCTGCTGCTCGCGCAGGGTGGTCTCGCCTTCCTGCTGCGAGATGGTGATGACCCAGCGCCAGCCCGTCGTGGCCTCAAGCACCGCGCCGAAGCGGCTGGCGAGATTGGCCGGCGCCGCCTCGGTGACGCGCATCTCGATGCGCCCGGGCTCGAAGCGCACCAGGTGCACGTCGTCCATCAGGTGGTTGGCGAGGATGCCCTCGCCGCGCTCGCGCACCAGGGCCACGGCGTCGGCGAAGCTGTCCAGCGCCGCGCTGCGCACCTCCTGCAGTGGCCGGCTGTCTTCCTGCGCCTCGTAGCGCGGCACCACGACCGCCTCGGCCTCGGTCGCCGGCAGGCTGCGGGCCAGGGCCGCGCGCGGGCCGCTGTCGGGCCCCGGCGCCGGGCCGCCCGGATCATACCCGCCCGGGTCGTAGCCGCCCGGGTCATGGCCGGCACGCGCCTCGGCCGGCGCCCCGCGATCGCCCGAACCGTTGCCGCCCTTGGCCGCAGGCGTGGCCGACGCGCCCTTGCCGGCCCCGTCTTTTTCACCGGATGTGTCACTCAAGCGTTCGACCAGCTCACCCGGGGTCGGCAGATCGCTGACGTAGGCGAGGCGGATCAGGGCCATCTCGGCGGCCTGCAGCGGCACCGGCGCGGTCTGCACCTCGGAGAGGCCCTTCAGCAACATCTGCCAGAGCCGCGCCAGGGCGGCGAGGCTCAGCTTCTCGGACAGCGCGCGGCCGCGCAGCCGTTCGGTCTCCGGCTGGCCGGGGGTCTCCAGGGTCCGCGGCACCAGCTTGGCGCGGGTCAGAAAATGGGTGAGCTCCAGGAGGTCCTGCATCACCACAGCGGGATCGGCGCCGGCGGCATAGAGATCGGCCAGGATCTCCAGGCTCTCCGGCACCTTGCCGGCAACCAGCACCTCGAAGAGGTCGTAGATGCGCGCCCGGTCGGCGAGACCCAGCATGGCCTGGACCTGCTCGCCCTTCACCGCCGTGCCGCCGCCCAGCGCGATGGCCTGGTCGAGCAGCGAGAGGCCGTCGCGCGCCGAGCCGTCGGCGGCCCGCGCGATCATCGCCAGCGCCTCCGGCTCCACCGTCACGCCTTCCTTCTCGACGATGCCCGAGAACAGGCGCTGCAGGTCCTCCGTGGTCAGGCGCCGCAGGTCGAAGCGCTGACAGCGCGACAGCACCGTCACCGGCACCTTGCGGATCTCCGTGGTGGCGAAGATGAAGACCACGTGCTCCGGCGGTTCCTCCAGGGTCTTCAACAGCGCGTTGAAGGCGCTGTTGGAGAGCATGTGGACCTCGTCGATGATGTAGATCTTGTAGCGCGCCTGGACCGGGCGGTAGCGCACCCCCTCGATCAGCTCGCGGATGTCGGCGACGCCGGTGCGGCTCGCCGCGTCCATCTCGATGACGTCGACGTGGCGGTCCTGGGCGATGGCGGTGCACTGCGCGCAGGTCCCGCAGGGCGCCGGCGTCGGCCCGCCCTGGCCGTCCGGCCCGACGCAGTTCAGCGCCCGGGCGATGATCCGCGCGGTGGTCGTCTTGCCGACGCCGCGCACGCCGGTGAGGATGAAGGCATGCGCCAGGCGGCCGGACTCGATGGCATTGGTAAGGGTGCGGACCAGGGCCTCCTGGCCCACCAGGTCGGCAAAGGTCGAGGGACGGTACTTGCGCGCCAGCACCCGATAGAGGCTGTTCTGTTCCCTATCGGCGGTGGCGTCACTCATGAAGACAATCCGGCAAAAGGACGACCCCAGCAGCCGGCGATCCCCCGGCGATCCGTAGGAGACCGCCGCGGTCCCGCCAAGGCCCCGTCGGGGTCTCGCGCGTCGCAGCGTTGGGTGGGAGGTTGAAACAGCGACCCGGACCGGAACCTCGTTACGGCTGCTTCCTTCCGGACCTGACCGGGTTGGCGAGTGGTCCGTCCGCCGCCAACCTCCCGCCCCCAATATCGGGTATCGCAGGGCGCGGGGCAAGACCCCGCCCGGCGGCCGCCTGGGGACAGAATTCTTCTATATATAACAATTGATTATCTGATACATCGTAGAGCCGCCGGCTACTGGCGCTGCAGCGTGATGAGGGAGCCGTCGCGGGCCGGAAAGGCAACCTTCACGATATCGCAGCCGGGGCCGTACCAGAGGTCGCGCTCCAGCTCGCCGCTCAGGCGGAAGTGGCGCGCCTCGATCATTCCGCCGGCGACCGCCACCGGCTCCAGGCCCAGGTCATCGCTGCTCACCACCTTGGTGCGGGCATCAATGGTGCCGAACAGCACCTGGGTCTTCGGCGTGTCGCGATGCCACAGGCTGGCCGGGATGACGTAGCCGGAGACGTCGAAGCCGACGCCGTTCACCCGGCCGCGCAGGGCGCCGTCGCGGCGCTCGGACTCGACCCGCCACCGGCTGCCGTCGTCGTCGGTGACCGAGTTGAGGGCGTGCAGCCAGCCCTCGCGCCAGACTTCCTCGGCGCGATGGGTGAAGCGGAACAGCGTGACGCCCAGCAGATCAACGGCGATGTCGATGGCGACCTCGACGACGAAGTCGCCGGCGCGCCGGGAAAAGGTGAAGCCATGCTCGCCGATTACGCTGCCGTGACGCAGCACCTGGAAGCGCCAGCCCGGCACCTTGGGGAACAGCTCGCAGGCCCGCGCCGCACCCGGCCCGGCCAGGCCGCCGACCCCGGCGAGCCCGAGGCCCGCCGCACCACCGCCCAGCAGTCTCAAGGCCTGCCGCCGCTGCATGGCCGCTCCCTTCGCCCCCGACCTTGGCCCATCGGGCTCATGGAAACAACCTCGCGCCGTTCAAAGCCGCGGGACGCGGTCCGGCCCTGCGCCGCCCCACGACGGCAACCAATTGCCGCGCTGCGCGGGCCGTGCCAAAAATACGCCCCTATGCCAAACCCCAAGACCCCGAGACCCAATTTCTACAGCGGCGCGCCGCTCGACCGCGCGGATCACCTGCGCGGCGATCCGGAGCGGCTCGGCGCCCTGCTGCAGGATCCGCGCAGCCGCATCGTGCCGCTGTGGCGCAGCCTGCACCTCATCGACGGCGAGGCCACCGCCGTCTGGATCGAGCGGGCGGAAGCCGAAGCGGTGTTGGAAATCGCCGGTGACACGGTGTTTCTCGGACTGCACGAGGAAATTGCCTACCATGCCGTCGACCTCTCCCACCTGGAGGAGCCGGACCTCGACCCGCTGACCGCCGGGCGCGGCGCCTTTCGCGACCTGCGGCAGGTCGGGCCCATCATGGACCGCGGCGACAGCGCCATCCTGGCCTATGCCCGCGGCCTCGCCCACTGGCACGCGCGCCACGGGTTCTGCGGCGTCTGCGGCAGTACAACGGTCAGCGAGAAGGGCGGCCACCAGCGGCGCTGCAGCAACGCCGAGTGCAATGCCGTTCACTTTCCGCGCACCGACCCGGCAGTGATCATGCTGGTGCACGACGGCAGCGAGCGCTGCCTGCTGGCCCGCCAGCCCTTCTGGCCGCCGGGCATGCACTCGGCCCTGGCCGGCTTCGTCGAGCCCGGCGAAAGCCTGGAGGAAGCCGTCGCCCGCGAGATCCGCGAAGAGGTGGGGATCCAGGTGGATCTGGCCGAGGTGCGCTATCACTCCTCCCAGCCCTGGCCCTTCCCCTCTTCCATCATGCTGGGCTTTCTGGCGCGGGCCGACTTCGTGCCGCCGCGGCTCGGCCCCGACGAGCTGGAAAGCGCCGCCTGGTACACCCGCGAAGAACTGAAGAACTCCCCGGAGGACGCGACCTTCAAGCTGTCGCGGCGCGATTCCATCGCCCGCCGCCTGATCGACGACTGGATGGAACAAGGCTGAACGGGCTCAGTCGCCGTTCACCGTGCCGCGGAAGGAATCGGCGGGATAGACGCCGAGAATCGTCACCTCGCGGGAGAAGAAGCTCAGCTCCTCCAGCGCCAGGCGCACCATGCGGTTTTCCGGGTGGCCCTCGATGTCGGCGAAGAACTGGGCCACGGTGAAGCTGCCGTCGATGATGTAGCTTTCCAGCTTGGTGATATTGACGCCGTTGGTGGCGAAGCCGCCGAGCGCCTTGTAGAGCGCGGCCGGCACCGAGCGCACGCGGAACACGAAGGTGGTGATCACCGGGCTGCCGTCGTGTGGCGGATCGATCGGCTCCTGCGCCATGATGATGAAGCGCGTGGTGTTGTGCGGGATGTCCTGGATGTTGGCGTCGAGCACCTGCAGGCCGTAGATCTCGCCGGCCAGCGCGGAGGCGACGGCCGCGCGGCTCGGGTCGCCCAGCTCGGCGACCTCCTTGGCCGCCCCGGCGGTGTCGGCATGGACCACCGGCTTCAGCCCCTGCCGGCGGGTGTACTCGCGGCACTGGGAGAGCGCCTGCACGTGGCTGTGCACGGTGCGGATGCTGTCCATGGTCGCGCCCTTGGGCGCCAGCAGCTGGTGCTCCACCTTCTGGAAATGCTCGCCGATGATGTGCAGGCCGGAGCCCGGCAGCAGGTGGTGGATGTCGGCGACGCGCCCGGCGCTGGAGTTCTCGATCGGGATCATGGCATAGCGCGCCTGGCCCGAGGCCACGGCCGCGAAGGTGTCCTCGAAGGAAGCGCAGGGCAGCGTGGTCATCTCCGGCCGGGCCGCCCGGCAGGCCATGTCGGAATAGGCGCCGGGGACGCCCTGAAAGGCAATGACGTTCTCTGACGCCGCCGTGCTGGTGGCCTCTGACATAGGGTGTGCGCCTTCTCTGTCGCGGGTCCGCTGGGCGCCCGGGCACCCGCGGATCAAAGGAGATTCAGCCCCTCAAGCGGTCGCCAGCAGGGCCCGCGCCCGCTCCAGGTCGGCGGGAGTATCGACACCCAGCGGGAGGGTGTCAACGCGGGCCACGTCGATGCGCAGCCCCGCTTCCAGGGCGCGCAGCTGCTCCAGGCGCTCGCGCAGTTCCAGCGGCGAGGGCGGCAGGGCGACGAAGCGGGCCAGGGCCGCCCGGCGGTAGGCGTAGATGCCGATGTGATGGTACAGCGGCAGGGCCTCGTTGCCGCCGTCCCAGGGCACCGGGCAGCGGCTGAAGTAGAGCGCCTTGGCGATCGAGGCGCCGTCGGGAAAGCTGACCGCGGCCTTCACCACGTTGGGATTGCGCCGCTCCTCCGGCGCCCTGATCTCGACCGCCAGGGTGGCGATGTCCGCCGGGCCCTCGGCGAGCGGCCGCAGCACTGCGCGCACCAGGGCCGGGTCAAGGGTCGGCAGGTCGCCCTGCAGGTTCACCACCGCGTCGTGGCGGCCCTCCGGATCGACGGCCTCGAGCGCCTCGAAGATCCGGTCGGAGCCGCTGGCATGGGCCGGGTCGGTCAGCACCGCGCGGCCGCCAGCGGCGGTCACCGCCTCGGCGATGGCCTGCTCGGCGCAGGCCACCACCACCGGCCCGGCCTCGGCCTCCATGGCGCGGCGCCAGACATGGACGATCATCGGCACCCCATGGATGTCGGCCAGGGGCTTGTCCGGCAGGCGTGTCGAAGCGAGGCGCGCCGGGATCATGACGATGGGGTTCCGGGGAGGACCTTCAGGAGAGGCGCTGGCGGGAGAGACGCGGGAAGAAGTCATCGGCTGGGAGAGCGCTTAGGGCAGGGCTGGAGTGGACCGGCAAACAGACCGGGAACCGGCCGGCAGCGGCCGGTCGGGCGAGATTAGAGCCCCGCGGGGCGGGAAAGAAAGCGTCTTCGGGCCGCCGCGGCGAGAAATCCGCCGGATTCCAGGGCCGCCGAGGCATCCTAAGCCTTGCAGCCTCGCCTCTCAGAGACTATTGAAAGCGCAGCCTCGCGCGGCTATGGTCCCGCGCGCATCACAAGGCAAGCAAGGGCTTATCTATGGCTTCGTCGTTGGAATCGAACAAGCTCGCCGCCGCCGTGCTCACCGCCGGCGTTGTCGCCATGCTCTCCGGCTTCGTGGCCGACCTGCTCTACCACCCGCAGGTGGAACTGGAGCAGAACGCCTACGTGGTCGCAGCATCCGACGGGGCGGGTTCCGACACGGACGCGGCGGCCGACCAGGGCCCGGCGCTCGAGCCCATCGAACCGATCCTCGCCGCCGCCGATCCGGCCGCGGGTGAGAAGGTCGCCAAGAAGTGCACCGCCTGCCACTCCTTCGAGGAGGGCGGCCCGAACAAGATTGGCCCCAATCTCTACGACATCGTCGGCCATCCGATCGGTGGCAAGGACGGCTTCTCCTACTCCGACGCCCTGGCCGGCATGTCCGATGACACCTGGACCTACGAGAACCTGAACGCCTTCCTGGCCAAGCCGAAGGAATGGGCTCCGGGTACGAAGATGTCCTTTGCCGGGCTCAACAAGGTTGGCGACCGGGCCGACCTCGTGGCCTGGCTGCGCACCCTGAGCGGCAGCCCGGTGCCGCTGCCCGAGTAAGGGTCGCGGGCGTCCCGCATTCTCCCGTGCGCGCAGCCGCCGAGCGCTGCCCCGAGCAATTCCTGAGCCTTGCCGCCCGCCTGGCCGAGGCCGGGCGCGCCGTTGCGCGCCGGCACTTCCGCCGGGGCCTGGCCGTCGAGGACAAGGCCGACGAAAGCCCCGTCACCCGGGCCGACCGCGAGGCCGAGACGGCGATGCGCGCGCTTATCGCCGCCGCCTACCCCGGCCACGGCATCCACGGCGAGGAGTTCGGCGTCGAGAACCCGGAGGCCGAGTTCGTCTGGGTGCTCGACCCGATCGACGGCACCAAGCGCTTCATCACCGGCAACCCGCTGTTCGGCTGCCTCGTCGCCCTGCTGCAGGGCGGCCGGCCGATCCTCGGGCTCATCGACATGCCGATCCTGGGCGAACGCTGGCTCGGCGCCGCCGGCCATCCGACCAGCTTCAGCGACGCCGCCGGCACCCGCGAGGCGCGGGTCCGGTCCTGCGCGGGCGTCGACGGCGCGACCCTGCTGGCCACCTCGCCGGACATGTTCAAGGGCGCCGACGCGGCGGCCTTCCGGCGGCTGCACGGCGCGGTGAAGCTGGCACTCTACGGCGGCGACTGCTTCAACTACGGCCTGCTGGCCAGCGGCTTTGCCGACATCGTCATCGAGGCCGACCTGGCGCCCTACGACCACCTGGCCCATGCGCCGATCATCGCCGGCGCCGGCGGCGTGATGACCGACTGGCAGGGCCGCCCGACGGGCCTCGACACCGACGGGCGCGTGCTCTGCGCCGGCGACCGGCGCTGTCACGAGCGAGCGATTTCCTTGCTGCAAGAGGGCTGATTCGCCATAACTTCTCAGCGAGGAGGCTTGATAGGAGGGGATTCGCACCGCAGATCGGTCTAGAATCCCAGCACGAACAGGGGCCAGCCTTTGGACATCATGCCGCCAGTGCGCCGATCCATCGCCGTTTTCGCCGCCATTGCAGCGCTCAGCCTGCCCCTCGCCGCGCCGCCGGCTGCTGCGCAGGACCAGACGGTCTACCGGTCTCATGCCATCGCCATGCACGGCGAGCCGAAGTACCCGGCGGACTTCGCGCACTTCGATTACGTCAATCCCGATGCACCGAAGGGCGGCACAATTCACACCGGCGCGGACGGCACTTTCGACTCCTTCAACGCCTGGATCGCCAAGGGCACGGCGGTACATCCGGGCGGTGAGACGCTGCTGACCACCAGCGCCGACGAAGCCTTCACCGAATACTGTTTGATCTGCGAAACCCTGGAGTGGCCCGCGGATCGCGCCTGGGTGATCTTTCACCTCAGGCCCGAGGCGCGCTGGCACGACGGCCAGCCGATCACCCCGGAGGACGTGATCTTCTCACTCGACATCCTGAAGGAGAAGGGCGCGCCCTTCTACCGCTTCTATTACGGCTCCATTCAGCGCGCCGAAAAGGTCGGGCCGCGCTCGGTGAAGTTCGTCTTCGCCGAAGAGGAGAACCGCGAGCTGCCGCTGATCGCCGGGCAAATGCCGATCTTGCCCAAGCATTACTGGGAAGACCGCGATTTCGGCAGCACGACGCTGGAGCCGCCGCTGACCTCCGGCCCCTATCGCATCGTCGAGTGGGAGCCGGGGCGCTACGTGGTGCGGGAAAGGGTCGAGGACTACTGGGGCAAGGATCTGCCGGTCAACCGCGGCCAGAACAACTTTCAATACATCCGCACCAGCTTCTTCCGCGATGCCACGGTGATCCGTCAGGCGCTCAAGGCGGGGACGCTCGACTTCGAAGTGGAGAACCAGGCGAAAGCCTGGGCGCTGGACTACGACATCCCCGCCGTACGCAAGGGCTGGCTGAAGAAGGAGGAGTTCACGCACCAGCGGCCGGCCGGCATGCAGGCTTTCGTGTTCAACACCCGCCGGCCCCTGTTTCGCGACCCCAAGGTGCGCGAAGCACTTGGCTATGCCTTCGACTTCGAGTGGACCAACCCGACGCTCTTCTTCGGCCAGTACACCCGCAACGACAGCTTTTTCGAGAACTCGGAGCTGGCCTCCAGCGGCCTGCCCGAAGGCCGCGAGCTGGAAATCCTGGAGCCCTACCGCGACCAGTTGCCGGAGCGGGTCTTCACCGAGGTCTTCACCGTTCCGAAGACCGACGGCAGCGGCTGGCCGCGCGACAACCTGCTAAAGGCATTGCAGTTGCTGGGCGAGGCCGGCTGGGAGGTCGACGGAAAGGGCGTACTGCGCAACCGGGAAACCGGGAGACCCTTCGCGTTCGAGTTCCTGCTGGTCAGCCCTGACTTTCAGCGCATCGTTCTGCCCATGGCACGCAACCTGAAGCGCATCGGCATCGATATGAGAGTCCGCCTGGTCGACTCTTCGCAGTACATCAACCGCTTCCGCTCCAAGGACTTCGACATGATCTCGAGCGGCTGGGGTCAGTCGGACTCGCCAGGCAACGAGCAGCGCGACTTCTGGTCGAGCGCCGCTGCCGAGGCACCTGGGTCGCGCAATCTCGCAGGGATCGCCGACCCGGTGATCGACGCCTTGATCGAGCAGCTCATCCAGGCCCCGACCCGCGAGGAGCTGATCTACCGCACCCGAGCCCTCGACCGGGCGCTGCTCTGGGGCTTTTACGTGATTCCCGCCTGGCACCTGCAGAAGGACCGCATCCTCTACTGGGACAAGTTCAGCTTTCCGCCGGAGCCGCCGAAGAACGGCACCTCGACCGACTACTGGTGGTTCGACGAAGCCAAGGCAAGGGCGCTGGCGGCCGCCATGCCCGGCGGCGGCACCACAACCACCGCAAGCGGTGAGCAGGTTGCCGCCTTCGACAAGCGCAAGCTGCTCGGCCTCTCCTTCTTCGTGGTGCTGATCGCCGCGACCTGGTTCGCGCTGAAGGTCAGCGGCCGGCGCCGAAAGGACGCAACTGCGGTGATCGAATCATGATTGCCTATATCATTCGCCGCCTGCTGCTGCTGGTGCCGACGCTCTTCGTGATCATGCTGATCAATTTTGTCGTGTTACAGTTTCTGCCCGGCGGTCCGGTCGAGCAGATCATCGCCGAGCTGACCGGCGAGGGCGCGGCCATCACCGAGCGCGTGACCCGCACCGGCAGCTCGGAACTCGCGCCACAGGCCGGCGGGGGCGGCGGTGTCAGCACGGCCGAAGGGCCGCGCGGCACCTACCGCGGCGCGCAGGGACTCGACCCGGCCTTCATCGCCGAGCTCGAGCGGCAGTTCGGGCTCGACAAGCCGATGCACGAGCGCTTCTTCGTGATGATGCGCAACTACCTTGTCTTCGACTTCGGCGATTCCTTCTTTCGCGACCAGTCGGTCGTCGAGCTGATGCTCGACAAGATGCCGGTCTCCATCTCGCTCGGCATCTGGTCGACGGTGATCATCTACCTCATCGCCATCCCCATGGGCGTGGCCAAGGCCGTGCGCGACGGCTCGCGCTTCGACATCTGGACCTCGGCGGTGGTGATCATCGGCACCGCCATTCCGGGCTTTCTCTTCGCCGTCCTGCTGCTGGTGCTCTTTTCCGGTGGGGTCTATTTCGATCTCTTCCCATTGACCGGCCTGACCTCCGTGGGCTGGGAGAACCTGCCGCTCTACGAGAAGGTTCTGGACTACCTCTGGCACCTGGTGCTGCCGGTTCTGGCCCTGTCGATCGGCGGCTTTGCCGGCCTCACCATGCTGACCAAGAACTCCTTCCTCGACCAGATCGGCCAGCAGTACGTCATCACCGCGCGGGCCACGGGCCTGAGCGAGCGGCGGGTGCTCTACGGGCACGTCTTCCGCAACGCCATGCTGATCGTCATCTCCGGCTTCCCGGCGACCCTGATCGGCATGCTGTTCACCGGCTCGGTGCTGATCGAGGTGATCTTCTCGCTCGACGGGCTCGGCCTGCTCGGTTTCGAGGCGGTGTTCAACCGCGACTATCCCATCGTGCTGGGGACGCTCTACTTCTTCACCCTCTTCGGACTGCTGATGGGCCTGATCACCGACCTCACCTACACCCTGATCGATCCGCGGATCGATTTCGAGACGCGGGAGACCTGAGCCCATGGCCGAACGCTTCCGCCTCTCCCCCATCAACCGCCGGCGCCTGGCCAACTTCAAGGCCAACCGCCGCGGCTACTGGTCGTTCTGGATCTTCCTGGTGCTCTTCGTGGCGTCCCTCTTCGCCGAGGTGATCACCAACGACGAGCCCTTCCTGGTGGTCTACGACGGCGAGATCTACTCGCCGATCCTGCGCTTCTATCCGGAGACCACCTTCGGCGGCAGCCTGCCGACCGAGGCCGACTACACCGACCCTTACGTGCAGGACCTGATCGAGGAAAAGGGCTGGATGCTCTGGCCGATCGTCCGCTTCGACCACCGCACGGTGGCCTGGAACCTGCCGGCGCCGGCGCCGACCCCACCCGACGCCACCCACTGGCTGGGCACCGACGACCAGGCGCGCGACGTGGTGGCCCGCACCATCTACGGCTTCCGCATCTCCGTGCTCTTCGGCTTCGTGCTGACCATCGTCTCGGCGGTGATCGGCGTCTCGGCCGGCGCCATCCAGGGCTACTACGGCGGCTGGATCGACCTGCTGGCGCAGCGCTTCATCGAAATCTGGTCCTCCATGCCGCAGCTCTACATCCTCATCATCATCGCCTCGGTGATCGAGCCGAACTTCTGGTGGCTGCTGCTGGTCCTGCTGCTGTTCTCCTGGATCGGCTTCGTCGGCGTGGTACGTGCCGAGTTTTTGAAGACCCGCAACCTCGACTACGTGCGCGCCGCCCGGGCACTCGGCCTCGGCAACACCGTGATCATGTTCCGCCACGTGCTGCCCAACGCCATGGTCGCCACCGTCACCTTCATGCCCTTCACCCTGGCCGGCTCGGTCACCGCGCTGACCTCGCTCGACTTCCTTGGCGTCGGCCTGCCGCCCGGCTCGGCCTCGCTCGGCGACCTGCTGGCCCAGGGCAAGGCGAACATCCAGGCGCCCTGGCTGGGCCTCACCGGTTTTTTCGTGATCGGCCTCATGCTGTCGCTCCTGATCTTCATCGGCGAGGCAGTGCGCGACGCCTTCGACCCGCGCAAGCTCTTCGCCGCGCCGCCGCCGGAAGACACCAGCGGCGATACGCAGACCTCGCCGGCACCGCAGCCGGCGCGCATGGGGGCCGAATGATGGCCGACGGCACCAACGGCAAGGGCGGACCGCTGCTGCGAATCGCCAACCTCGGCGTCAACTTCCGCGGCGACCAGGGCAAGGTCGCGGCGGTCAAGAACGTCTCCTTCGATATCGGTCTTGGCGAGACCGTCGCGCTGGTCGGCGAGAGCGGATCCGGCAAGTCGGTCACCGCGCTTTCGATCCTGCAGCTGCTGCCCTATCCGGCCGCGACCCACAGCAAGGGCAGCTCCGTCGTCTTCAAGGGCCGCGAGTTGATGGGCGCCGAGCCGCGCGAGCTGCGCGACGTGCGCGGCGACCAGATCTCGATGATCTTCCAGGAGCCGATGACCTCGCTCAATCCGCTGCACACGGTGGAAAAGCAGATCAACGAGACGCTGTTCCTGCACAAGGGGATGAACCGGGACCAGGCCCGCGCGCGCACCCTGGAGCTGCTCAAGCTGGTCGGCATCCCCGATGCGGTCAAGCGCCTCTCCGCCTACCCGCACGAGCTCTCCGGCGGACAGCGCCAGCGCGTGATGATCGCCATGGCGCTGGCCAACGAGCCGGACCTGCTGATCGCCGACGAGCCGACCACGGCGCTCGACGTCACCATCCAGGCGCAGATCCTGAACCTGCTGAAGGAGCTGCAGGCAAAGCTCGGCATGGCCATGCTGCTGATCACCCACGACCTGGGCATCGTGCGCAAGATGGCCGACAAGGTCTGCGTCATGACCCAGGGCGAGATCGTCGAGCAGGGCGACGAGGAGGCGATCTTCGAGAACCCGCAGCATCCCTACACCCAGCGCCTGCTGGCGGCCGAGCCCAAGGGCCGGCCGATCGCCGCGGCGCCGGACGCCCCGGTGGTGATGCAGGGCGACGACGTGAAGGTCTACTTCCCGATCAAGAAGGGCGTGCTGAAGCGCACCGTGGACTACGTGCGCGCCGTTGACGGTATCTCGGTCACCGTGCGCCAGGGCCACACCGTGGGCGTCGTGGGCGAGAGCGGCTCCGGCAAGACCACGCTCGGCCTCGCGCTGCTGCGTCTCTTGTCCTCCCAGGGCGCCATCCGGTTCGACGGCCGCACCATTGAGGGCCTCGACTCCAAGGAGCTGCGACCGCTGCGCCGCTCCATGCAGGTCGTCTTCCAGGATCCCTACGGCTCGCTCAGCCCGCGCATGTCGATCGGCCAGATCGTCGCCGAGGGTCTCAAGATCCACGGCATGGGGGACAGCGAGGACGCGCGCGAGGCGATGATCATCGATGCCCTCACGGAAGTCGGCATCGACCCGGAAAGCCGCCACCGCTATCCGCACGAGTTCTCCGGCGGCCAGCGCCAGCGCATCGCCATCGCGCGCGCCATGGTGCTGAAGCCGCGCTTCGTGGTGCTCGACGAGCCGACCTCGGCGCTCGACATGTCGGTGCAGGCCCAGATCGTCGACCTGCTGCGCGAACTGCAGCAGCGCCACGAGCTCGCCTATCTCTTCATCAGCCACGACCTGAAGGTCGTGCGCGCCCTGGCCGACGAGGTCATCGTCATGCGCGACGGCAAGGTGGTGGAACAGGGCGCCGCCGAGCGCATCTTCGACGCACCCGAGGCTGCCTACACCCAGGCGCTGATGAAGGCCGCCTTCGACCTCGAAGCCGTCGAAGGCGTGGTCTCCACCTGATCCGGCTTCTCGTACCATAAGACAGGTTCCCCTTGGCACTTCTCATCAAGACAGACATCGATCGCGGCAATGCCTGGGCCGAGGCCCTGGCCACCAACTTTCCCGAGCTCAAGGTCTACAGCTGGCCCTTCGAGGGCGACCCGGCGGAGATCGACTACGCCCTGGTGTGGCAGCCGCCGGAAGGCGAGCTGAAGCGCTATCCGAACCTGAAGGCGATCTTTTCCGTCGGCGCCGGCATCGACCACCTGGCAAGCGACCCGGACCTGCCGGAGGGCGTGCCGGTGGTGCGCATGGTCGAGCCCAACCTGACCGCCGGCATGTCGGAGTACGTCACCCTGGCGGTGCTCACCCACCACCGCTTCATGCTCGACTACGCCGCCCAGCGCCGCGAGAAGGTCTGGGAGGAACTGCTGCAGGTGCCCGCCGACGCCCGCCAGGTCGGCGTGCTGGGGCTCGGCGTGCTGGGCCGCGACGCGCTGGACAAGCTGAAGCCCTTCGGTTTCCGGCTTGCCGGCTGGAGCCGCAGCCCGAAGACCATCAGCGGCGTCACCTGCTTCCACGGCGAAGGCGGGTTCGACGACTTCCTGGCCGAGACCGACATCCTGGTCTGCCTGCTGCCGCTGACACCGGAGACGAAGGACATCCTCAACGCCGAGACCTTCGCCAAGCTGCCGGTCGGCGCTGCCGTGATCAACGTCGGGCGCGGCGGCCACCTGGTCGAGGAGGATCTGCTGGGGGCCCTGGAGTCTGGCCAGATCGGCGGCGCCACCCTGGACGTCTTCCGCAAGGAGCCGCTGCCCGAGGACCATCCCTTCTGGGAGCATCCGCGGGTCTTCATGACCCCGCACATCGCCAGCATGACGGTGCCGGAGACGGCGGTGCGCGCCGTGGTGGCCAACATCCAGCGCCTGGAATCCGGCGAGCCGCTGCAGCACGTGGTGGATCTGGAACGCGGCTACTGAGCGGCTGTCAGGAGCGGTCCAACTCGCGCGCCGCCTCGGCGGCCATGTCGGCGAACTCGCGCAGGAACACCGAGCCCTTGACGCTGCGCTGCACGAGGATCGAGCGCTTGTCCCGCTCATCGGTCTTGCGGCGCACGAACTCCAGCTTCTCCAGGCGGTCGATGGCGCGGGTCACCGCCGGCTTCGACATGTTGAGGGTCTTGGCGAGGCCCCGCACGGTGTGCGGCGGCGGCGCCAGGTAGACCTCGAGGAACAGCGCGAACTGGCGCTGCGTCAGGTCCGGCAGGGAACGGTTGAGCGCCGAGACCAGCACCCGGTGCCACAGGGCGAGCACCTGGCTGGGCTTCAGCGGCGGGGCCCCCGACGGCCCGGAAGAGGATGGCGGCGAGGCCATAGGACGGCGCCTGGTATCGTTTCAGTAACGTAACAAATTCTGCCGAAGCCGCGGCGCCGGCGCAAGCCCGCCAGCGCCTCTCCCCACCTGTGACGTCGCCGGCGCGTCAGCCCTTCTTGGGCGCCGCGCGCCGCGTTGTCTCGGCGATGGCGGCGAAGACCGCCCGCAGCCCCATGGCCTCGCCGCCCTCCGGCCGGCCGGGGCGCGGCGCCACGTTCCACGCCATGATGTCGAGGTGGGCCCAGCGGGTCTTGGGGCCGACGAAGCTCTCCAGGAACAGGGCCGCGGTGATGGCGCCGCCGTAAGGGCTGTTGGAGACGTTGCCGAGGTCGGCCACCTTGCTGTCGAGCCCGGAGCGATAGCCCTTGTGCAGCGGCAGGCGCCACACCGGATCGCCCTCCGAGGCGCCGCTGCGCAGGATCAGGCCGGCAAGCTTGTCGTCGTTGCTGAACAGCGCCGGCAGGTCCGGGCCCAGCGCCACCCGGGCGGCCCCGGTCAGGGTGGCGAAGTCGATCAGCAGGTCGGGGGTCTCGCTGTCCGCCTCGGCCAGGGCGTCGCAGAGGATGAGGCGCCCCTCGGCATCGGTGTTGCCGACTTCGACGGTCAGGCCCTTGCGGGTCTGCAGCACGTCGAGCGGCCGGAAGGCGTTGCCGGACACCGCGTTCTCTACTGCCGGAATCAGCACGCGCAGCTGCAGCGGCAGCTTCTGCGCCATGATGAGGGAGGCAAGCCCCAGCACATGGGCAGCGCCACCCATGTCCTTCTTCATCAGCTTCATGCCGGCCGCCGGCTTCAGGTCGAGGCCGCCGGAATCGAAACAGACCCCCTTGCCCACCAGCGTCACCTTGGGCCCGCGGCTGCCCCAGCGCAGGTCGATCAGCCGCGGCTCCTCGGCTGCGGCCCGGCCGACCGCGTGGATCGCCGGGTAGTTCCGCTTCAGGAGGGTGTCGCCGACGATCACCGAGCACTTGGCCTTGTGGTGCTTGGCCAGCGCCCGGGCCGCCTCGGCGAGCTGGGCCGGGCCCATGTCGTTGGCCGGCGTGTTGACCAGGTCGCGCACCAGGGCGATGGCCTCGGCTGTGTGGGTGACGAGGTCCTGGTCCGCCGACTTCGGCCACACCAGGCGGGCGAAGTCGCGGCCGTCCTTTTTGTAGCGGGTGAAGGCATAGCAGCCGAGCGCCCAGCCCAGCGCCGCGCGCGTCGCCGCCCCGGGCCGTGCGCCCTGGTCCAGGCGGTAGCTGCCCGGCGGCAAGGTCGTCGGCAGGCCGGCGAAGGACCAGATGGGCTCGTTGTCGTCGATCACCAGCACCACCTGCCCGAGGCGCCCCGCCTCGCCGGGGATCAGGCAGAAGGCACCGGGCTGCGCGCGAAAACCGCTCTCGGCCACCCAGGTCCGCTGCGGCGGCTCCTGCGCCTTCAGCCAGTCGTCGTAGGCTTCGCGCGTCACCGCGGTGATCGGGGTGGCTTTCGGATCGTCGTCGACAAGATAAGCGGTAGAGGCCAAGAGAAGGCTCCGGGTGGTTTTCTGTTAACGGGCGGGATTGCGGAATCCGGCGCCACGGCGGACTTGCGCGGCGCGCGCATATTTGCGCTAAATCGCCGCCCTGTCGACCCGCTCCGCGCGGGATCGCCGGGAAGGGGACGAGCCGGAGGGGGAGCACCGCGCGCCATGGCCGACTACAAGCTGATCCTGGGCAACAAGACCTACTCTTCCTGGTCGCTGCGCGGCTGGCTGCTGGCCCGGCAGGCGGGCATCTCCTTCGAGGAGGTGGTGATCCCCCTGCGGCAGCCGGACACCCGCGCGCGCATCCTGGAATACAGCCCGGCCGGCAAGGTGCCGACGCTGATGGTCGACGGCGCAGCGGTCTGGGATTCCCTGGCGATCGCCGAGACCCTGGCCGAGAGCTTCCCCGACAGGGGCCTCTGGCCGGCCGATGCCGCGGCGCGGCGCCTGGCGCGTTCGGTGGCCGCGGAGATGCATTCGGGCTTCCCCGCCCTGCGCAGCGCCCTGCCCATGGACCTCTCCAAGGCCTACCCGCGACGGGCCGTCGCGCCGGAGGTCCAGGCCGACATCGACCGCATCCGGGCGCTCTGGGGCGACTGCCGCCGCCGCTACGGGACCGGCGGCGCCTTCCTGTTCGGCGCCTTCTCCGCTGCCGATGCCTTCTATGCGCCGGTGGTGACGCGCTTCCGCACCTATGACGTGAAACTGGACGGGGTCTCTAAAGCCTACTGCGCGGCGATCACCGGACATCCCTGGATGCGGGACTGGGCCGCCGAGGCGGCCAAAGAGACCTGGATCATCGACTTCGGCTGAGAACTCGCTCAGAGGACTCTATTTGAGGAGCCCGGCTTCGCGGTAGTAGCGCTCGGCCCCGGGGTGCAGCGGCACGCCGAGCCCGTCCAGCGCGTTTTCCAGCATGATCTGGCTGCCTTTCGGATGACCCTTGTCGAGCAGCTGGCGCGTCGAGGGATGCCAGAGGGCGCGGGTGATCTCATAGACGACCTCCTCGGGCACCCGGTCGGAGACGATCCACTGGGCGCCGACCGAGAGGGTCTCGGTGGCCGGCACCCCGGGATAGGCGCCGACCGACAGGGTCTGGCGCGCGAAGAAGGGCCGCTCCTCCAGCAGCTTGTCGACCTCCGGCCCGGTGATCGGCACGAGGCGGACCAGCGCCGCCTCAGTCAGCTCCAGCACCGCCGTCGCCGGCGTGCCGGCGACGAAGAAGAAGCCGTCGATCTCACCCTCGCGCAGGGCGTCGGAGGCAGCGCCGGAGGCCAGGGAGAAGATCTCGATGTCCTTCTCCTCGATGCCGAAGGCGCGCAGCACCAGCAGGGCGTCGACCCGGGTGCCGGAACCCGGGCGGTCGACAGAGATCTTCTTGCCCCTGACGTCGGCCACCTTCTCGATGCCGGCATCGCGCCGCACCACCAGGTGCACGGTCTCCGGGTAAAGGTTGGCGATGGCGCGCAGCGACTTCAGCGGCCCGCCGTCGAGGAACAGTTCCTCGCCGCGCACCGCCCAGTAGGCGATGTCGGACTGGCTGAAGCCGGATTCCAGCGTTCCTTCCTGGATCTGGCGCACGTTGTCGACCGAGCCGCGCGTCGACTGGGCGACCGCCACCAGGCCGGCCGCCCCGCAGCTGCCGCCGCGCTCGCAGTCGCGGCTGCCGGGCGGGCTGGAAATGGCGCTGGCGATGATCCCGCCGACCGGGAAGTAGGTGCCGGCAGTCGAGCCGGTGCCGATGCGGAAGAAGCTGATATCCTGGGCACCGGCGGGGCCGAGGGCCGCCAGCCCGGCCGCCAGGGCGAAAGGCAGCACCAACAGGGCGGCAAGGGCGCATCGCCGGAAGCGCCTGCCGGAGGTTGCGAAGGCATCTTTCCGGGGTCCGGCTGCCGAAGTCTCTGCTGTCGCCATGGCGCTGCTCCCGCGATGGTGGCTTCCGTCCCGTTCTGAGGCCCGCCCGCGCAAAGGCGCTCATGTATGCGGGACCCTTGGCCGGCCACGCCGCGGCGCCGCCGGCCAGTTGGTTGCTTCAGGTATAACAAGCCTCAGCGGCGGATCAAAGGTCCGCGGGCGCGCGGGCGCCGTCAGGCCGCCTGCCGGCGGCCCTTGAGGCGCTTGTAAGCGACCGGCATAAGGGACAGCAGTGAAAGGCCGGTCAGCCCGGCGATGATCTCGGCGGTGAGCACGCTCTCCAGCGTGAAGGCACCGCCCTGGTCGAATACCGAGCCAAGGCCCGCACCGGCCAGAATGAAGACCAGCGTGCCGGGGATGATGCCGAAGAAGGTGCCGAGCACATAGATGCGCAGCGAAACGCCGAGAAATGCCGGCACCAGGTTGACGACGAAGAAGGGGAACAGCGGGATCAGCCGCAGCACCAGCATATAGCTGAGGGCGTTCTCGCGGAAGCCCGCTTCCATGCGCTGCATGAAGGGGCCGGCCTTGGCGCGGAACATCTCGCCCAGCGCGCTGCGGGCGATGAGGAAAACCGCAGTGGCGCCGAGGGTGGCGCCGACCACGACATAGAGCGTGCCGAAGGTGACTCCGAACAGGAAGCCGCCGGCGATCGTCAGGATGGCACCGACCGGCAGCGACAGCATGGTGGTGACCGCGTAGAGGGCGACGAAGGCAAGCGCCGCCGTCATTCCCATCTCGGCGACGAAGCCGTTCAGCGCGCTGCGGTGCTGGCGCAGCGCGTCGATGCTGAAGTGCTCGTGCAGGCCCAGGGCAAAAGCCAGGGAGGCCGCCGCCGCCAGGACCAGGAGCGGCAGGAGGCGTCGTGCCGCGGTCTTGCCTCGGCCGCCGCCGTCGCCGGACGCCGCCATGCTGTCCTTTCGGTCGATCATGCCTTGCATTTCCCAGTTTCGTCTCAGCCCAGCCGCTGGAGGAAGCGGACGATCTTGCGGGTCCGCTCGCTGAACAGGCTGGGGGTGTAGTAATTGCCGGCCACGCGCTTGGACACCTCGCCCAGCGTCGGGTACGGCGCGATCATGTTGGCCAGGGCGCCGATCTTGAGGCCCTGGCCGATGGCCAGCACCCAGGGGTGGAGCAGCTCGCCCGCGTGGCGGCTGGCGATGGAAGCGCCGAGGATGCGCCCGCGCGCGCCCACCACCACCTTGACCAGGCCTTCGGTGACGCGCTCGGCCTGGGCGCGGTCGTTCTCCGCGAAGGACCAGGTCAGAACGCGGATCGAGTCCCCGTGCTTCTCGCGCGCCTGGGCTTCCGTGAGGCCGACATGGGCGACTTCGGGATCGGTGTAGGTCACCCAGGGCAGCGCATCGTACTTCACCTTGGCCGGCAGCATGAACAGCGCGTTGCGGATCACGATGCCGGCGTGATAGCCGGCAACATGGGTGAACTGATAGCTGCCGAGGCCTTCCACCAGCGCGACGTCGCCGACGGCGAAGATCCGCCGGTTGCTGCTGCGCAGCCGGCGGTCGACCTCGATGCCCTTGTTCGAATAGGAGACGCCGGCGGCTTCCAGGTTCAGCCCTTCGACGCTGACCCGGCGCCCTGCGGCGACCAGCAGGTGGGAGCCGCTGAGGATGATCTCCTCGCCTGCTTCTTCGAAGGTAACGGCGATGGCATTACCGTCCCGGGCCACCTTCCTGATGGCGATGCCCTCGTGGATTTCCACGCCGTCGGTGACAAGCTGGCGGCGGGCCAGGGCTGTCACGTCGGGATCGTCCCGCCCCAGCACCTTGAACATTTCGAGCAGCGAGACCCGGGCGCCGAGGCGGCGCTGCGCCTGCGCCAGCTCGGCGCCGATCGGCCCGCCCCCGATGACGATCAGGTGTTCCGGGCGCTCGGCCAGATCGAAGATCGTCTCATTGGTCAGGTAGGGAACCGCGTCGAGGCCGGGGATCGGCGGCACGGCCGCGCGCGACCCGGTGGCGATTACGAAACGCCGGGCCTTGACTCGGGTATTGCCCGCCATCACCTCGCGCGGGCCGGTAAATCGGGCCGTCGCCTGGATCACTTTGACGCCGAGACCCTCGAATCGCTCTACCGAATCATGCGGGGCAATGGCGGCGATGACGCCGCGCAGATGATCGCGGACCGCGGGGAAGTCGACGGCGGGCTCGTGGCCGTTGACGCCGAAGCGCCCGGCATGGCGCACGCTGTCGGCCGTGGCTGCCGCCGCAATAAGGGCCTTCGAGGGGACACAGCCGTAGTTGAGGCAGTCGCCGCCCATCTTGCCCTTTTCGATCAGCACCACCCTGGCACCCATCTGGGCGGCCCCGGCGGCGACCGACAGCCCGCCGGAGCCGGCGCCGATGATGCAGAGATCGGCCTCGATGCAGTCTGCGATGTTCAGGGACATGTTCGACTTCCTTCGCGCCGTCCGGCGCTGAACCGCCTGCTTTGGCCGGCATCCTACATCAAACGGCCGAAAGCCCGGTGCCGGCACGGACTGTAAAGCAGATAGGCACAGCTGGGCCGGGCGCGAAAGGCCTCTCACGGCGATGTGAGAGACTGTGAAAGCCCGCCCGGCCGTTCCCATCAGGCCGCAGCGAAGTTAACGAGAGGTTAAGCCGCGGGGGCCAGCGGCGGTCCTTGGCAGCACCCCGGCGGCGATGACAGAATTGCCGCGCCGCACCCCCGAGTCGCCGGAAGGCCGAAGCTGGCCGGCGGAACCGCCAACAGAGAGTCGATCCACCCTCGTGACCACGCCGCAAGCCATTCTCTTCACCCTTCTCCTGGCGCTTTTCGTCCTGCTGGTCTGGGGCCGCTGGCGCTACGATGTCGTCGCCTTCACCGTCCTGATGACCGCAGTAGCCGCGGGCCTGGTCCCGGCCGACTCCGCTTTCAGCGGCTTCGCTCACCCGGCGACCATCACGGTTGCGGCGGTTCTGGTGCTCAGCCGGGTGCTTGCCGGGACCGGGGCCATCGACCGCCTGACCAAGCTGGTCGAGCCGGCGAGCGGACGGGAGACCACCCATGTCGGTGCCTTCGCCAGTCTCGCCGCCGCCATGTCAACGATGATGAACAACGTCGGTGCCCTCGGCATCCTCATGCCGCTGGCCCTGCAGTCGGCCCGCAAGGCGGTGCGCTCGCCCAGCATCCTGCTGATGCCCCTGTCCTTCGGGTCTATGCTCGGCGGCCTGATCACTCTGATCGGCACGCCGCCCAACATCATCATCGCCAGCTACCGTGAAGAGCTTACGGGCAACCCCTTCTCGATGTTCGATTTCACGCCGGTCGGCCTCGCCGTTGCGCTCGCAGGAATCGCCTTCATCGCGCTGGTCGGCTGGCGCCTGGTGCCACAGCGGACGAGCGCGCGGTCCAAGGGCGCGCTGATCGACATCGAGAGCTACGTCACCGAGGTCACCGTGCCCGAGGACAGTCCGCATATCGGCAAGACTCTGCGCGAGGTCGACGAGCTGGCCAAGGACATCGACGCCGTCATCATGGACCAGATCCGCGGCGACCGTATTTATCCGGCCGCCACGCGCAAGCAGCTGCGCGGCGGCGATATCCTGAAGATCGAGGCCGCCCCCGACGAGATCGACAAGTTCGTCAGCAAGCTGGGCTTCGAAATCGGCGGCGAGGTTTCCGGCATCGCCACACCGGAAACCTCGGCCGACGCCACGCTGATGGAGGTGGTGGTGACGCCGGGCTCCCGTCTCGACGGCCGTCTGGTCGGCTCGCTGCAGCTCTTCGCCCGCCGCGGCATCACGCTGCTCGGCGTGTCGCGCCAGGGTCAGCCCTTCCACGGTCGCCTGCGCTCCTTCCGCATTCACCCGGGCGACGTGCTGCTGCTGCACGGCGAGGCCGAGCAGCTCGCCGACCTGGTACCGGCTTTCGGCGGCCTGCCCCTGGCCCAGCGCGAGCTCCACTTCGGCAAACGCGGCAAGGGGCCCGGCGTCATCGCCATCTTTGCCGTCGCCATCGCCGCGGCCAGCTTCGGGCTGGTGCCGGTTCACATCGCCTTCGGCATGGCGATCGTCCTGCTGGTGGTCGGCGACCTGATGAGTGTGCGTGAGCTATATGACGGGATCGACTGGTCGGTGATCGTGCTGCTCGGCTCGCTGATTCCGGTCGGCGGCGCGCTGCAGAGCACCGGCGCGACGACGCTGATCGCCGACAATGTGCTGCAGCTGACAGCTGGAATGTCTGCCGTAGCGGTTCTGGTGATCGTCATGGTGGTAACCATGACGCTGTCTGACATCCTGAACAACGCCGCCACTGCGGTGGTCATGGCGCCGATCGCGGCGACCATCGCCGAGCGACTTGGGGTCAGCGCGGATCCTTTTCTCATGGCTGTCGCCATTGCCGCTTCCTGCGCCTTCCTGACGCCGATCGGGCACCAGAACAACGCCCTGATCCTCGGGCCGGGGGGCTATCGCTTCGGCGACTACTGGCGCATGGGTCTGCCGCTGGAGGTCCTGGTGATCCTCGTCTCGGTGCCGGTCATCCTGGTGATCTGGCCGCTCTAGAAAAAGGCGGCTGCAGCAGGCGGAGGTCAGGCGGCCGCCTGTCCGCCGCCGATCCGCTCGGGCGGGAAGCGCACCGTGATCGTGGTGCCCTTGCCGACCTCGCTCTCCACGGTCAACGAGCCGCCGTGCATCTCCGCCAGAGAGCGGGTGATCGGCAGGCCGAGGCCGGTGCCGTCGTGGCTGCGGGTGTGAGCGCTCTCGACCTGGCCGAAGGGCTGCAGCACCACCTCGATGTCGTCAGCCGACATGCCGATGCCCGTGTCCCAAACCACCAGGGCGAGTTGGCCGTCCGACTCGAGCCGGGTCTCGATGGTGACGCTGCCGCCCTCCGGGGTGAATTTGACTGCGTTGGACAGCAGGTTGAGCAGGATCTGGCGCACCGAGCGCTTGTCGGCAACGAGCCGCGGCAGGTCGCCGGGAAGCGAGGCCCGCAGGGCCAGGCCGGCAGTGGCGGCGGCCTCCATGACCATCGACTGGCAGGACTTCACGACGGTGGCGAGGTCGAGCTCCTCTTCGTGCAGCTCCATGCGACCGGCCTCGATCTTGGAGAGGTCGAGGATGTCGCTGATGATCGACAGCAGGTGGCTGGCGCTGCGCCGGATGTCCTCGGCATATTCCTTGTACTGGGGATTACCCAGCTCGCCAAAGAGGCCCTTTTCCATGATCTCGGAAAAACCGATGATCGCGTTCAGGGGCGTGCGCAGCTCGTGGCTCATGTTCGCGAGAAAGGCTGACTTGGCATGGTTGGCCCGCTCCGCCTCGTCACGGGCGATACGCAGCTCCTTCTCTTTTTCTTTCATCTCGCTGATGTTCATGTGGATGCCGCCGATGCCGATGGCCTGACCATCGGAGTCGAGCACAGGAAAGCGGGTGATCATGCAGAACACCTTGCTGCCGTCTCCGCGCGTGACCTCCATCTCGGCTTCCATCGGAATCCCGGTACGCAGCACCGTGCGATCCTGGAATTCGATGACCTGTGCCTCGCTCTCCGGAAAATGGTCGTGCGCGGTGCCTCCGACGACGTCGCGATCCTTGAGCCCGTAGAGCTCGACGAACTGCTGGTTGGCCATCATGTAGCTGCCGGAGCTGTCTTTCAGCACCAGTCCGGCCGGCAGGTGATCGATGACCGCACGAAGGCGGTCCCGGACTTCCTGCTCAGCGCGCTCGAAGGTCTTGGTCTCGCTGATGTCGGTAGCGGTCAGGAAAACACCGCCGTTGCCGGTACGCTCCTCACGCATGCGCAGCCAGCGCCCGTCGGCGCGCTCGATCTCGAACTCCTCCGTCGGGTTGCGGTGGCGCGACAGGCGTTCGGCGATCCACTCCGCCTCGCGTCCCAGCGCAGCCGGAATCATGCCTTTTTTCACCTGGCGCCAGATCAGCTCTTCAAAGCTCATGCCGGGGCCGATCGAGGGGTCGGCCGGACCGACGATGTCGAGAAAGGCTTCGTTGAACAGCAGCAGGCGGTCTTCGCTGTCGAAGAGCGCGACCGCCGAGGAGAAATGCTCGATCGCTTGCAGCAGCAGGTCCTGCGCCTCAAAGGCCATGCGGCGGGCGCGGTACTCTTCGGTCAGGTTCCGCCCGGTGCCGCGATATCCGAGGAAGGTGC
Source organism: Kiloniellaceae bacterium (assembly GCA_041565695.1). Taxonomy (GTDB): domain Bacteria; phylum Pseudomonadota; class Alphaproteobacteria; order Kiloniellales; family Kiloniellaceae; genus Pelagibius. The sequence continues at coordinate 7,148 of JBFGUI010000005.1, read as the reverse complement.
CTTCCTTGTCGAACAGCGGCACGCCACTGATCGACCAGTACTGCCGCTCGCCCTCGGGGCTGATATAGACGTAACGAAAGTCGCGGAACGGCCGGCGGGCCTTCAGGTCGTCGAGATGAGCTTCCCACTTGTCGACGTCGGTGTCGCCGGCGCCGATTTCCTGGCGGGTCTTCCCGATGGTCTCGCGGGGGTCAAGGCCGGTCACCTCGCGCAGGCGCTCAGACATGAAGCTGAAGCGCAGGTTCGCGTCCATCTCCCAGAACCAGTCGGACGCCGCGGCGGCGAAGTCGCGGAAACGCTCCTCGCTTTCACGCAAGGCAACGTCCGTCCCGCAACGCTCGCTCTCGAGGCGTTCGAGTTCTCCAACACGCCGACGGAGCCGCGCGAGCTCCTCGGTCAGTTCCGCTTTCGTCGGCAAGAGCCGTTAATCCCAAGCTCTCTGAGTGGCAGGAACAAATAGCACCAGATAAGCGTTAAAAGACGTTGAAGACTGGTGAACCAGTCTTCGCCAAATATCTGAAATTGTTGATATTAACCTAAACAGGCACCCGGAAAGAGTGTCGCGGCAGATTTCATGAAACTGTCGCGCAAGCGGGGTTGTGACTTTGATCCTAAGACAGCTGGACGCGGCGGCAGGTCGGATTTCCTAGACCACAGACCGCCCGACGAAGTCATCGACCTCGGCGATGTACTTCGCCTTGGTCGTGTCGTCGAGGAACGACGCACCAAAGGAGTTGCGGGCGATCAGGGCCAGTTCCTGGTCGCTGAGGCCGAGGGACTGGCGGACGGCGGTGTAGTTGTCGTTCATGTAGCCGCCAAAGTAGGCCGGGTCGTCGGAATTCACCGTCACGACGAGGCCGCGGTCGAGCATCATCTTCAGGGGATGCGCGGTCATGTCGTCGAAGACGCGGAGCCGGATGTTGGACAGCGGGCAGACGGTCAGCGGCATGCGGCGGCGCGCCAGTTCCGCCACCAGGTCCGGGTCCTCCAGCGCGCGCACGCCGTGGTCGATGCGCTCGACCTTGAGCGCGTCGAGCGCACCCCAGACATAGGCCGGCGGTCCCTCCTCGCCGGCATGGGCCACGGCACGGAAGCCCTCGGCCCGGGCCCGCTGGAAAACCGCCTGGAACTTCTCCGGCGGATGGCCGTCCTCCGAAGAATCGAGTCCGACCCCGACGATGCGGTCCCTGTAGGGCAGCGCCTGCTCCAGGGTCGCCATGGCTGCCTCGGCAGAGAGATGGCGCAGGAAGCAGAGGATGATCTTCCAGGTGATGCCGAACTCGCGCCCGCCGTCCTGCAGGCCCCGTTCGATGCCCTCGAAGGCGGTCTCGAAGGCGATGCCACGCGCGGTATGACCCTGCGGATCGAAGAAAATCTCCACATGGCGCACCTGGTCCCGCGCCACGCGGCGCAGGTAGGCGAGCGTCAGGTCGTAGAAGTCCTGTTCCGTCAGCAGCACCGACATGCCCTGGTAGTAGAGGTCGAGAAAATCCTGCAGCCGGGTGAAGCGGTAGGCGGCACGCACCGCCTCGACATCGGCATAGGGCAGAGAGACACCATTGCGCTCGGCCAGCTGCATCATCATCTCCGGCTCCAGGGTGCCTTCGATGTGGAGGTGCAGTTCGGCTTTCGGCAGGCCGGCGATGAAATCGCTCACGTCGCTTCTCTCTGCTAAAGGGCGATGGAATAGCCGCCGTCGACCGGCAGGGCAATGCCGGTGATGAAGTCGGAGGCGGCGGAAGCGAGAAAGACGGCGACGCCGGCGAAGTCCTGCGGCCGTCCCCAGCGTCCGGCCGGGGTGCGGGCCAGCACCTTCTCGTGCAGCCCCGGCACGTCCGCGCGGGCCTTCACCGTCAGCTCCGTGTCGATCCAGCCGGGCAGCAGGCAGTTCACCTGGATGTTGTCGGCGGCCCAGGCGGTCGCCAGCGACCTGGTCAGCTGCACCACGCCGCCCTTGCTGGCGGCGTAGACCGGGGTCCAGGGCGCCCCAAAGATCGACAGCATGGAGCCGTTGTTGATCACCTTGCCGCCGCCGCCCGCCTTCATCAGCGGATAGCAGGCCTTGGCGCAGAGGAAGGCTGAGGTCAGGTTGGCGTCCAGCACCTCGTGCCACTCCCCGGCGGCCAGATCCTCCGGGCGCTTGCGGATGTTGATCCCGGCGTTGTTGACCAGGATGTCGAGCCGGCCGAGGCGATCGGCCACCTGGCCCGGCAGCGCCGCCACCGCGGCCGCATCGGTCACGTCGCAGGGCAGGCCGATGGCGCGCACACCGAGGCTCTCCAGCTCCGCCACCGCGGCGGCCAGCTTCTCGGCCCGGCGCCCGACCACAGCGATGTCGGCGCCGGCCTCAGCCAGGCCACGGGCGATGCCGAGCCCGATACCGCCGTTGCCGCCGGTCACCACCGCAACCTTGCCGCCGAGCGAGAAGAGTCTGTCCACGCCCATGAAATCGCCTGCGTCCGCCCGTCGTGCTTTCCGTCCTGTCGCAGCGCATGCTAACGCTCCCGCCCCGCGCGCGCATCCCCCTTTGCAGGCGCATGCCGCCTTAAAGTCGGCTCAGTCGAAGGACCGTGCTTTCTTCCTTTCGCGCACCATGGCGAGTCGCTGGAAGAAGGTCTCCTCGTCGGGCACCCCGGCGACTTCCAGCAGCAGCTTCTTGCGCACCGCCGTGGCGAAAGATTCCATGTCGTCGGCGGTCACCACGAAGGCGGCGGGCCCGCCGATGATGTCGCGGCGGTAGGCTTCCTCCAGGTCGTAGTAGACCGGGCGCCCGCTGCAGTCGCGGCACAGGATGGCCAGGCCGTTGATCACGATATCGGCGGCCAGCGCGGCCTGGCGCGCCACCTCGATCGGCACGCCGTTCCAGGAATTCGCGGAGTCGCCGGAAAGATCGATCACTCGGCGGAAGCCGTTGATGTTGTTGCTCTCGATCAGCAGGTGCGCATAGGTGATGGCCGAGCCGATGGCATTGCGCCCGAAGGCGAGCCGCGGTTTCGACATCAGTTCCCGGGCAAAGCGCTCGGCCGCCTCCGGGCCGTCGATGATGGTCCAGGGCACCACCACCTCCTGCGAGGTGTAGTCGCCCCACTCCACGTAGGTGACGGCGATCTTGCGATCGTGGCCCAGCGAGATGGCCGCCAGCACGTCGGGGTCCCGGATGGCGTCGGCATAGCCCTGACGCTGGAAGAAGATCTCCCGGTCGTCGATGGAGCCGGTGGCGTCGGCCAGCAGCACCAACTCGAGATCGACCGGCAGGCCACTGCGGTTCTGGCTCGGCTTCGGCTCCGGCGTCCCGCTCTGGGCGAGCGCGCCCGGCCCGGCGGACAGCAGGCCGAAGAGAACCACAAGAAACCCCGGAAAGCACCTTCGCATGGTCACCGCCTCTCGCTTGGGTCGCCTGTCTCCGCAGGCACCGCTCTTACCGAAGTGTCCCCGCCGGCCACTATAGGGCCAGACCTTGACGCGAGGATACCGTTTGCAGCCAGCGCTCCCCCAGGGCCGTGGATGGGCCTGTCGGTCCGGTTTGGTGCCAAGGCACATCGCGATGGAAGTCGCGACGGCGGGCCGCTATCCTTGCAAGCCAGAACGGGGCCGGAGTTGAACCTTTCTCGTGAGTATCCTGAGAAACCCGCGACTGGGGACAAGCAATGGGCCCTCGGTACTCAGCAGACGCCCGATCGTATTGCTTCGGGCCGCGCCCCTTGCTCCTGAAACCTGCTCTTTCCTGACAACCGCTTGGGACACGGCCCTTCAGACCCTCATCGGCGGGCTGGAGCGCGTGGCGGCCAACCCCACCCTGCTGCGGGCCGACCCGCCGCACCCGCTGTCCAAAGAGACCTGCCATCTGTGCATCGGCGACCTTGTCGCCCGCCTGGCCACCATCTTGATGCGGAAAGCCGCGGCACCGGAGGGTGATTTCGAGGCGATTCCAGGGCCCGGCCGGGAAGTCGCAGCCTACTGGAACGACTGGATGGAGGGAGTCGGCGTCCTCGCGGGACGGCAGGCCATCAAGCTCATGGAACTGGCCTTCGCAGAGCCGGCAGCACTCGAAAGGGCTGTTCCCGCGGCACTCTCGGCGGTCTTTGCCGCACGCCTCGACTCCTTTTATGCACCCATGGTCCAGGCCGCCGAGGCGCGTGGTTTGCCCTGGCACAGCCTGCGCCGGGGCTACCCGGTCCTGGCTTACGGCCAGGGCGCAAGGCAGCAGTGGTTCCACGGCACCATGTCCAACCGGCAGAGCCGCGCCAGCGTACACCTGACGTCGCGAAAGCATCTCAGCATCGGCCTGCTGCGCGCCGCCGGCCTGCCGGTTCCGGAACACCGGCTGGTGAACTCGGCAGCAGAAGCAAGGACCGCAGCCGAGCAGCTAGGGTTTCCCCTCGTGGTCAAGCCCAACGCCGGCAGCCGGGCGGCCAACATCTGGCTCAATCTCTCTTCCGAAGACGCAGTGGTCGAGGCTTTCGAAACCTGCCAGCGCCTCGGCATGCGCACCCTCGTCGAGAAGCAGTACCCTGGGTTGCCCTACCGGGTCACGGTCTGCAACGGCAGGGCCTTCGGCGCTCTTCTTCATGCGGTGCCCTGCGTGGTCGGTGACGGCAGGACGCACCTGCGCGACCTGATCGAACGCACAAACAGGTCAAGGCACCTGACCGTGGAAGATGACTACATCTTGCCGACGCCCCTGCGTACAGAGGAGTTCGCCGAGCAGATGGAATGGCGCCTCCACGATCAGGGCATTACCCTGAACGACATCCCCGCAGCCGGCCGGCGCGTTTTTCTGACTCTGACGCCGGCCCTCGGCCGCGGCGGTCTCCACGTCGATGTCACGGAGCAGATGCACCCCGATACCCTGTCCCTGGCGGAAGAGGCAGCCAGGATCCTGCACGCATCACATCTGGGCGTCGACTTCCTGATCACCGATATCACCAAGCCGCATTCCGAGTCACCGCTGGTCATCAACGAAGTGAACGCGGCGCCTGGGGTCCGCTCCCACATTTTCGTCGAGGGACCGCCCCGCGACATGGCGGAGGCTGTTCTTGCGCCGTACTTTCCGCCCGGCGATGAGGGGCGCATTCCGATCGCAGCCGCCCTCGGCAGTACGGCGACCGCCTGCCTCCCCCTTCTTGTCCGACTGCTGACCGCAGCGGGCGAGACCGCCGGCTATGCCGACAGCGACAAGGCTCATGTCGATGGCTACACATTGCGGCCCGCCGAAGGTGTCGCCGCCCACCCCGGCCGTGCCCTGCTGCGTGACAAGCGGCCGAGCATCGCCGCCATGGCCTTCGATTTCGGCGACGTCCTTTACCGGGGCCTGCCCAGTGATCGACTGGACGTCGTTGCCCTTGGGCGCGACGTTCTGACGGGCGAGATGCAAGCATCGCAGCGCAGGGCTGTGGAAACGCTTGTTGCCCTGCCCGGCGATATCCTGATCCTGCCGCTGGAGGCGGAAGCCGGCGATCTTCGCGATGCCGCAGCCCATCGCCGGCTTATCCTGGTCGCAGACGAACCCGACGGCGATGCCTCCCGCCCGCGGGAGACCACACTCGTCGTGGCCGAGCGCAAAGCGGATAGCGTCTGGATCGGTTCCGATGACGGGTGCAATCGGAATCCCCTTGGCCGCATCCCCCTCGACGCCTATCGCAGCGGCCTGCATGCCTGGGCCGCCGCCCTGCTGCTTGGACTTGGACTGGATGCCCTAACGATCGCGCGCCTGACCTCGACGCAGGGCGGCACGACCATCGCGAACCGGGCCGGAAGAGCATGACAACAAGCCAGATGCTCACCATCGGTGCCATGCGGCAGACCGTGGGGGCGACGCCCGCACTTGCCCGCAAAGCAATCATGGCCCGGATCGTCGTGCCATCCTGGCCGGCGCTGGATCATCCGGCGGCGCGGCAGCATCTGGTCGAGCGTCTCTGCGAGGCACTCCTGGCGGACCCGAGAAAGGCGCTCTGGTCGCAACTGCTCTCGGACACGGTGCAGCCGACTGCGGTCTTCCTGGCTCAGCTCGTGGCGGCGACCGCCATCCATCTGCAGAACGTCGCCGGCCACCCGGTCAGCCGCTTCTCGGTTCTGGCGACAGAAGATGGGGAAGCCCCGAACGCCGTTTGGGAGATCCTGTTGACGCGCACCGGCGAGGCTGCCGGCAAGGCGGCCGCGGCGCTCCTGTCCTCCGTCGCCGGACCGCAGGGGAAGGCGGAGGATCCGGTAGCGCCGGAACGCGTCCAGGAGCTTGTCACAGCCGTCACCTCCGCCGTCGGCAACAGCGTTGTCGAGGTCATCCTCACCGCGGCCTACCGGCGCGGAATCTCCTTCCACTTTGTAGATCCGCTGTTCCCGATGATCGCCTTCGGACAGGGTTCCTCCACGAAGCGACTCATGACCTCGATGACGCATGGTCAAGGCCACATCAGCACCCTGCTGACGAGGGACAAGATGATCTCTTTGCAGATCCTGCGGGAGGCGGGCTTTCCCGTGCCGTCGCACCACTTCGTCGCCTCACCCGAAGCGGCGGTGGCCGCCGCCGCACTACTCGGCTATCCGGTCGTCGTAAAGCCGCTTGATCTCATGCGCAGCCAGGGTGTTTCGGTCAACCTGACGGGTCCGGGGGCGGTCACCGAGGCCTTCAAGGCGGCCCAGGCTCTCAGCCGCAACATTATCGTCGAGCAGCATCTGCCGGGCCTGCCCTACCGTATTCTCGTCATCGGCGGGTGTGCCAGGGCCGTGATGCGGCGCTCCGTACCCATGGTCGTCGGCGACGGTTCATGTAACATCGCGCAGCTCATCGAACACACCAATCTCGAGCGCGCACGCATGGCATTGCAGAATGCCGCCGCGCCCCGGCGCATCGACATTACTGCATTCGAAAGCGAGCTTCATGCCTGCCTCGCGGAGCAGGGCCTCGACATGCAGTCGGTACCTGCAGCGGGCGCCGAGATCCAGCTTGCTTTCATGGCGCGCACGGGGCGTGGCGGCGAGAACCTCGACGTCACGAACCTGGTGCATCGTGACAATCTGACCATGGCCGAAGACGCCGCACGCATCTTCGAGGTCGACGTCTTCGGCCTCGACTTCATGACCGACGACATCTCTCGCTCGTACAAGGAAGGCAACTGCGGCATCAACGAGGTGAACAACGAGCCGGCCCT
>JBFGUI010000004.1:0-35909 GCA_041565695.1 Kiloniellaceae bacterium | reverse complement strand
CCCGCCGGGACGAGAGGCAGAAGGCGTGCACGCTCATCGGCATGCCGCCGGTGTGGGTGTAGCCGACCTCGATGTGGCAGTCGACCACCATGGACTTGCCGACGAAGCCCATGGCGCCCATGCCGATGGAGTTGCCGCGCTCGATGAACTCCTCCTCCAGCGCGGCGATCTTCGGGTCCGGGTTGCGGTCTCCGACGGTGCGCAGGCAGGCGGCCTGCTTGCCCAGCGTCATGCAGATATCCTTCGAGCCGCCGAGGCCGATGCCCATGATCGCCGGTTGGCAGGCCAGGCCGCGCTTGCCGAAGGCGATCAGCGTGTCGAGGTAGAAGCGCCGGATGCCCTCGATGCCGTCGCCGGGAAACAGCATGCGGTAGTCGGTGCCGAAGAGGCCGCCCTTGTGCACCGTGGTGATGTCGATCCACGCGCCGTCCGGTTCGAAGCTGTACTCGATCTCCGGCGCGTTGATGCCGACGTTGTTGTCGTGGTCGGTGCGCCACAGCGGGTGCACCCGGTTGGGCCGCAGCGGCAGCTCCTGCGTGGCCCGTGCGGTGGCCCGGCGCAGCGCGGTCTCCAGCGCCACCGGCCCGCCTTCGACGCGGGCCTCGTTGCCGAACTTGACGAACCAGCGCGGCAGGCCGGTGTCGGCGCACATGGCGCGGCGGTCCTGCTTGGCGACCTCGTAGTTCTCCAGCATGGCCTGCAGCACAAAGGACGACAGATCGCCGTCTTCCGCTTCCGCGGCGGCCTTCAAGCCCCCAAGGTAGTCATCGGGGATCTCGATGGCAGCCTTCTCCATGAGCTTCAGGGCCGTTGCCTCGAGGGTGCCAATACCGATCATCGTGCTGTCTCCGGGCTCTCTGCTGGCGCGGGCGCCGCCGTCTCGATGAGGGACTGGCCGGGCGCCACGATGGAAAACTCGACCGGCGCCTGCGAGACCTCGAGGTCGCCGCCTTGGCGCGTCGCCAGGGTGAAGCAAGAGGCGGAGAGGTCGCCTTCCTCGGGATAGTCCTCGCGGAAGTGGGCGCCTCTCGAGTTGCTGCGCGCCAGGGCGGCCCGGGCGATGGTCTCGCTGACCTCGATCAGGCTCTCGAGATTGAGCCAGTCCTGCCAGGTCAGGTTGAAGGCCCTTATGCCGCCGTCAAGGCCGATATCATAGAGCCTCCGGCGCAATTCTTCGAGCCTTGTGAGGCCGCGCCGCAGCCCGGCGTCGCTGCGCAGCACCCCGACGTCCTCCCACATGGCGGTCAGCAGCGCCTCGCGCAGGCCATAGAGGTCGCCCGGCTTGCCGGCGAAGGGCCGCTCCGCCGCCGCCCGGGCGGCCTCGAGCGCGGCCTTTTCGGGCTCGGGCAGGGCGGCGGCGGGGTCGACCTCGGCGGCCATGGTGTCGCCGGCGATGCCGCCGAACACCGTCGAATTGGCGACGCCGTTGCCGCCGAGACGGTTGGCGCCGTGCGCCCCGCCGGCATCCTCGCCGGCGACGTAGAGCCCCGGCAGCGCCGTGCGGGTATCGGCATCGCAGACGATGCCGCCCATCAGGTAGTGGGCGGTCGGCACCACCTCGACCAGGCCGCCGGCCAGATCGAAGCCGCAGTCGGCGCAGCGCTTGACCATGCCGGCGAACCTGCGGGCGACATCTTCCGGGCCCAGGTGGCTCATGCGGATGTAGACACCGCCGTTCGGGGTGGTATGGCCGTCGCGCATCTGCGCGTAGATCGCGCGGCTGACGATGTCGCGGGTGGCGCGCTCGCCGCGTTCGTCGTAGTCGAACATGAAGCGCTGCTCGCGGCCGTCCAGCAGGTGGCCGCCGGCGCCGCGCAGGCCTTCCTCCAGCACCGTGCCGGTCATGCGGGTGTCCTTGCCGGCCAACAGGCCGGTGGGGTGGAATTGCACCATCTCCATGTCGCGCAGCTGCAGCCCGGCCCTGAGCGCCATGGCCAGGCCGTCCATCGACTTGTCGCCGGAGGGCGTGTGATAGCGGTACATGGTGGGCCCGCCGCCGGTGGCCAGCAGCACCGCCCGGGCGGCGACGAAGCGGTAGTCGCCGCTGCGGATGTCGAGCAGCAGCACGCCGGCGATGCGCGCGCCGTCGCGCGACGGGATCAGCGCCAGCGCCCGGTGCTCCTCGAACAGGGTCACGGGCCGGGCCATGACCTGCTCCATCAGGCGGCTGACGATCTCGATGCCGGTCAGGTCGCCCTTGTGGATGGTGCGGTCGAAGGTCTGGCCGGCGAAGGCCTTGCCGTGCAGGCTGCCGTCGGGATTGCGGTCGAAGAAGCAGCCGATCTCGTTCTCCAGCTCGCGCACCCGTTCCGGCGCGGTGCTGCACAGCCGCCAGGCCATGTCCTGGTTGGGCAGCCAGCGCCCGCCGTTGATGGTGTCCATGAAGTGGCGCTCGACGCTGTCGCCGGGCACCACGGCGGCGTTGTAGCCGCCCTGCACCATGCGGGTGCAGCCGCACTTGCCGAGTAGCCCCTTGACGGCGATGGCGACCTTGAGGTCGGGATTGGCGCGCTGGGCGTGCAGCGCCGCGACCAGGCCGGCGCCGCCGGCGCCGAGGATCAGGATGTCGGTTTCCTGCCGCTGCATGGCTCAGGTGCCCGCAGAGAGCAGGAAGCCGCAGCCGACCAGGAAGGCGAGGCCCGCGGCGGCGGCCGCAAAGGTCTTCTGGCGCGCGCTCCACGGCAGGAACTCAAGTGCCATGACGCGCAGGCCGCCGAAGAGATGCACGGCGAGCAGGAAGACCAGGCCGAACTCGGCGGTCTTCACCAGCGGCGCATCGCTCCAGGCGAGGAAGCCGTCGAGGCGGGCCGCGCCGTCGAGCGCCAGGGCGAGGACGAGAAAGTGCAGCGGCAGGAAGATCGCCAGGCCGAGCCCGGAGAGGCGGTGCAGCAGGGCCGCGAACCACAGCGCGTTGCGGGCCTTGAGGCGGCGCAGGTCGCTCATCCGGCGGTCACCGCGTAGACGGCGCGCAGCCCGAGCAGGATCAGCAGCACCGCGAAGGCCAGCGCGGTCAGCGCGACGGCCGCGGGCGACAGGCGGGTCGCCTCGCGCAGAATGCTGCGCAGGCCGATCGCAGCGTGCAGGGCTGCCGCCAGCACGAAGAGGCCGTAGAAGGCGGCCCAGGCGAGGCTGCCGCGCGTGCGCGCCAGGATCTCCTCGGCCGAGAGCCCGCCCTGCACCGCGTAGACGATGAGGACGAGGTGCACGACGACCAGCGGCGCCATGACCAGCGCCGTCGCGCGCTGCAGCAGCCACAGCCGGGGCTCCATGGCGCTCAGATCTCTCCGCGCAGGGCGGCGCGCGCCGCCTGGCGCTTGAGGCCGGCAATCGACTTGGTCGGGTTCAACTCGTTGGGACAGGCCGCCATGCAGGACTGGTGGCTGTGGCAGTTATGACAGCCGGCGTCGCCGGCCACCGCGCGCAGCCGCGCGGCCTGGCCGCCGTCGCGCTCGTCGTTCTGCAGCGTCCAGGCCCGGTTGAGGGCGGCGGGCCCGAGGTAGTCGGGCTTCCAGCGCACGATGTCGCAGGCGGCATAGCAGACCGCGCAGTTGATGCACTCGATGGCCGTGCTGGCGGCCAGGCGCTGCGGCGAAGCCGGGTCCACGCGGGCGACGGGATCGCCGCGGCCGGCGGTCGGCACGAAGCGGCCTTCCGCCTTCTGCCACTTGGCGAAGAAGGGGGACATGTCGGTCACCAGGTCCTTGATCACCGGCAGGTTGGCCAGCGGCTCGATGACCACCTTGCCGTCGCGCACCACCTTGTCGACATGGGTCCGGCAGGTCCAGCGCGGCTGGCCGTTGACGGTCATGGCGCAGGAGCCGCACATGCCGACCCGGCAGGCGAAGCGGTAGGCCAGCCCGGGGTCGAGCCGCTGCTGTATGTAGGTGACCACGTCGAGGATGGTCTGGCTGTCGCGGTTCGGCACGCTGTAGGACACCAGCTCGCCGCCCCGCGGCGTGGAGCGCCATACCCGCGCTTCGATCATCGGCTGCGCCTTGCCCGACGCGCTGTTCATACTGACATTCCTCTCCCGCCGTCCCGATCCGACCAGGCCTTCCTGACGGCGCCGAACGGCGGGACCCGGTCAGCTTCAGCCATGATGCGGATGCAGTCAAGCAAGCCACCGCCGGCATGGCCAGCATACCGGAAGACTATCGCCGGCGCGGCCGTCGTGCTTCACTGCATGAATGTGCGGACGCTTCACCAACGCGATCACCTGGCGCGAGCTGGTCGAGCTCTATCAGATCCACGACCAGCCGGCCCTGAACCTGCAGCCGCGCTACAACGTGGCGCCGAGCCAGGACATTCCGCTCTGCCGCCTCGCCGGGGAAGGGCAGGGCGCGGCGCGCGAGATCGTGCTGGCCCGCTGGGGCCTGATCCCCTTCTGGGCCAAGGACGAGAAGATCGGCTACAAGACAATCAACGCGCGCGCCGAAACGGTCGACCAGAAGCCTTCCTTCCGCGCTGCCTTCCGCAAGCGGCGCTGCCTCATACCGGCGGACGGCTTCTACGAGTGGAAGAAGCTGGAAGACGGCGGCAAGCAGCCCTACCGCCTCTGCCTGCCCGACGGCGCGCCGTTCTCCTTTGCCGGCCTGTGGGAGGTCAACAAGGAACTCGGCGTCACCAGCTGCACCATCATCGTCACGCAGCCCAACGAGGTGGCCGGCAGGATCCACGACCGCATGCCGGTGATCCTGCCGCCCGGCGACTACGACGCCTGGCTGTCGCCCGAGACCGCGACGGCGGAGGCCAAGGCCCTGTTGCGGCCCTACGAAGGCGAGATGGTCGCCTATCCGGTCGGCAAGGCGGTCGGCTCGCCCAAAAACGATGCGCCTTCCCTGATCGACCCGCTGGAAGAAACGGCCTGAGTGGAGGGGGCGCGGCGGCACGGCCTCGACCCGCCTGCGCATCTCTGCTACACCGGGGCGTCTTTGGGAAAGTGGTAGACAGACTCACCCGTCCAAGGAGGGAGTCCATGGCGACCTGGAATCCCGGGCAGGATCCCTTTCCGGCAGAAGAAATCCGCGGCATCTCCGATTTCGAGTACCTCGACGAGCTGAAGTTCGTGCGCCACGCCCAGGTGCACGTCAAGAAGACGCCGGAGTCGCTCTGGCAGCTGGCGGCGGACTTCCGCGTCCGCATGACGGTCGAGCTGGCTTCTGGCGGCACGCAGGCGCTGACCATCAAGGCACCGCGCGGGCTATATACCGACCTGGCCTCGGTGCCGAAGGCCGTGTGGTCGATCGTCGGGCCGATCGGCAAGCATCTCGAAGCGAGCATCGTGCACGACTATCTCTACATGGCTTGGACGGATTTCCGCAATGAGGCGGTGCCGCGGGACCACAAATTCGCCGACAAGGTCTTCCTCGCCGGCATGAAGGTCTCGAACGTCTACCGGCGCTACCCGATCTACTGGGCTGTCCGACTCTTCGGCTGGCCCATGTTCCGCATGAAAGACTACTCACTGGCGGAGCGCATGGATGAGTGGCTGCCGCTCCTGGAGGCGGGCCACGGTCGCGACGGCTAGGCGCGCCGCCGCCGAGCGGCTATGCTGACGCCATCGCGTCCGAGGTCCTTCCCCGTGACACTCAATGACTTCTTCGCGTCTCTCAGAGGCGGCGAGCAGCCCGTGGGTGGCGCAAAGGCGGGCTCAGACAGGGGCGGTCGGCGAAAGGCAATTCAGGGTTGGTCGTGCAAGCAGGAACAAAGGGCGTCAGCCGGATCGTCGCGCTGGTTCTCGCAGGCGGCTTCCTCGTTTCCTTCGCAGGCGGGGCGTCGCAGCTGCTTTCGATCGGGCTGCTGGCCGCGCTGGTCGCCTTTCTCTGGGCTACCCTGGCGATCCCGGCCGAGCTGACGGCGGTCCTGTTCTTCACGGTGCTGCTGCTGACCGGCCTGGCGCCCGACCACGTCGCCCTGGCCGGTTTCGAATCCAAGGCGGTGTGGCTGGTCTTCGCCGGGCTGGTGCTGAGCGAAGCCATCAGCCGGCACGACATGGGCCACGCGCTGTTCGACCGCCTGCTGCGCGGGCTCAGCTCCTACCGGGCGCTGGTCTGGCTGGTCGCCGCGGCCGGCCTGCTCATGGCCTTCCTGGTGCCCTCGGCCATGGGGCGGGTGCTGCTGCTGTCGCCCCTGGTCGCCGCGCTCGCCGACCGCCTCGCGCTCGACGAGACCCGGCGCAACGGGCTCTTCGTGGTGGCGGTGCTGGGCACGGTTCTGCCGGCTTTTTCCATCCTCACCTCCAACGTGCCCAACCTGGTCTTCATGGGCGCGGCGGAAGCGGTCTACGGGCGCAGCCTGACCTACGGCGAGTACCTGGTGACCCACTTTCCGGTGCTGGGTGTCGGCGCCTTCCTGCTGGTGCCCAGCCTGGTGCTGCATGTCTTCCGCGGTGAACCCGGCGTCTCCCTGCCGCAGGCCCGACCGGCGCCCTGGACCCGGGACCAGATCAGAATCTGCGTGCTGCTGGCCGTCACCCTCGGGTTCTGGACCACGGACAGCCTGCACGGCATCTCCTCGGCCTGGATCGGGCTCACCGCGGCGGTCCTCATCCTCATGCCTGGCATCGGCCTGCTGCCGCCGCAGACCATCGGCAAGCTGAACTTCGGCCCCTGGTTCTTCGCCGCCGGCTCCATCGGCCTCGGCGGCGTGGTCAGCCACAGCGGCCTGGGCGACCTGCTCTGGTCACAGATCGCCGCCGTGGTGCCCTTCGCCGACCTGCCGGAACCGGCCAAGTACGCGGTGGTGCAGGCCACCGCCATGGTCATGGCCGCGATCACCACCCTGCCGGCGATCCCGGCGGTGTTCACGCCCCTTGCCGAATCCATCTCGCTCAGCCTGGGCTGGCCGCTCGATGCGGCGCTGATGGTCCAGGTGCCGGTCTTCGTCGTCTTCGCCTTTCCATTCCAGGCGCCGCCGGTGCTGGTCGGCCTGACGCTGCTCGGCGTGCCGCTGGGCCAGGCGATGAAGGTCATGGGGCGCTACTTCCTGATCGCCGGCGTGGTGCTGCTGCCGCTGCACTATCTCTGGGGCCGGCTGCTCGGCGTATTCCCTTAGTTCATAGCCTTAAGGCAGTGGTGTAGCCGCTTCGGGCCGGGACTACTCCGGAATCGGCTGCGCAGCGGCGGCGGAATTGCCTATGCTGATCCTCTGGCGGCCCGCCGGACGCGGGGCGGGCTGGGCTGCGGGAGGGGGCTGTCATGTTTGCGGCGACACTTGCTGCAATCGTTGCGATCTTCGTCGTGCCGGCCTTTTGGGCGCCGACGGCACTGGGGCCGAGCATCGTCTGGTCGCTGATCGGCGCGGCGTTTCCGCTGTCGCTGGCCTCGCTCATCCTGATCAACCTGAAGGGCACCCTGCAACGGCGCCTGACCGACGTACGGCGCCAGATACAGCAGTTCGAAGGCTCGCTGCGCGCAAAGCTGGAAAGCGAGCGGCAGAAGCCGGCCGACCAGCAGGACAGTGAGCGCATGCGCACCTGGACGCTGAACCTCGACGGCCTGGACGAGCAGCGGCGCGGGCTCGACAACAGCTACAAGCTGGAGCGGTTCCACGGCGGCTTCGCCTTCCTGGCGGCCGTCTACAGCTTCGGGTTCTTTTTCACCTTCAACAGCTTCGTGCCGATCAGCGATTTCGGGACGCTGCAGGCGACACTGGCGCGCTTCCCGCACTCGGCCATGGCCGCCCTGGTCGGAGCCTGGGCCTATGCGCTCTACTCGGTCATCGCCCGCATCTCGACGGCCGACCAGTCCCCGCAGTTCGTGCTGCGGCTGAGCTATCAGCCGATCATCGCCGCCTCGGTCGCCTACTTCGCGACCTTCATGTTCGCCGACGACTTCATCCTGTTCCTCTCTTTCGGCATCGGCTTCCTGCCCTATTCCGAGATCGTCCGCTGGATCCGGGTGCAGACCCAGAAGCGGCTGAGCGCCAGCAAGGCCGACCAGGCGGCGACCGTCGACGCGGGCAACTCGCCGCTCGCGGAGATCGACGGCATCGATTTCGACGAGATCGACCGGCTGCACGAGGAGAACATCAAGAACATCCAGCAGCTGGCCTTCTCGAACCCGCTGGAGGTGCATTTCTCGACGGCCTACCCGCTGAAGACCGTCATCGATTGGACCGACCAGGCCCTGCTGCGGCTCTACCTCAAGAAGGAGACGATCGACAAGCTGCAGCCGCTGGGCATCCGCGGCGCCATAGAGATGGCGCAGGTCCGCCGGCGCCTGCGCGAGTTCGAGGCCCGCGCCAAGCAGGCTAAGGCCGACGGGGACACGCAGGCGGCCAGCGCCCTCGCCGCGGACAGCGATGCCTTGCTGAAGGCGGTCGCGGCGGCGACGGGGACCGACCCGAGCGCGGTCCGCTATCTCGCCTACCAGCTGGGCGAGGATCCGCACATCGAGTTCATCTATTTCCTCTACGACGAGCTCGCGACCGCCGCCTAGGCGGCAGGACAGGGCAAGGTTCCGAAAGAGTGAGCGGGTGCCGTCAGGACGCCGCGCCGCTCTGCCGGGTGCCTTCTGCGAGGATGCTGCGCGAGGCAGGCAGCCGGATGGTGACGGTGGTGCCTTCGCCGAGCCTGCTGTCCAGCTCCAGGCTGCCGCCGTGCAGTTCGACCAGCGCCTTGGTGAGCGGCAGGCCGAGGCCGGTGCCGTCGTACTTGCGGTTCAAGGCGCTCTCGATCTGGCCGAACTGGCGCAGCGCCGTGGCGATGTTCTCCTTGGCCATGCCGATTCCGTTGTCGGCGACCTGGATGACGAAGGCACCGCTCTCGTCGCAGGAGATGCGCAGCGCCACGAGCCCGCCCGAGGGCGTGAACTTGATCGCGTTGGCCAGCAGGTTCAGCAGGGCCTGCTTCAGCTTGCGTTCGTCGGCGTGAAGCCGCGGCAGGCCGGTATCACCGAACCATTCGATGGCGATGCCGGCCTTCTCGGCGCGCTGGCGCACGACCCGCAGCACCGAATGAGCCACCTCGGTCACGTCGAGGACTTCCTCATCAAGTTCGTCGGCGCCGGCCTCGATCTTGGAGAGGTCGAGGATGTCGTTGATCAGCGAAAGCAGATGCAGGCCCGAGCTGTGAATGTCCTCCAGGTAGCCGCGGTGCCGCGGCTCGGCGCCCGGCTGCAGGTCGCTCGCCAGCATCACTTCCGAAAAGCCGATGATCGCATTCAGCGGCGTGCGCAGCTCGTGACTGATGTTGGCCAGGAACTCGGACTTGGTCCTGTTGGCTGCCTCGGCCTGTTCCTTCGCGCTGCGCAGCGCCTGCTGGGTCGCCATCTGCTCTGTGATGTCGCGGCCGGTCCCCCGGTAGCCGCGGAACGTCCCGTTGCCGTCGAACCAGGGAACCCCGTTGATCGAAAGCCACACCGTCTCGCCGTTGGGCTTCAGCCGCGGGTGCACGAAGTTGCGGAAAGGTCGGTGGGCGTTTAGATCGCCCAAATGCTGCTCCCAGGCTTTGAGCTCAACGCCGGGGATGCCGGTTTCCTCCCGTGTCTTGCCCAACAGCCGTTCCTCGGAAACGCCGGTCACCTCTGTGAAGCGGTCGGAGAAGAAACTGAAACGCAACTGCTCGTCCATTTCCCAGAACCAGTCCGAACTGGAGGCGGCGAAGTCCAGGAAGCGTTCCTCGCGCTCCCGCAAGTGACTGCGCCGCAGGGAGGAAAGCCGGTCCAGCAGCGCGTTCAGGGCAGTCACCGTCTCGCCGAGTTCGTTGTCCGCCTTGATGTCCAGCTTGTACTTCTCGGCGTTCTCGGGGTCGCTGTGCGCGGCGGTCAGGTGCCGGTGGAGTTGCAGGATCGGGGTCAGCACGGACTGGCCGAGAACCGCCACCGTTACGCCCGAGACGATGAGCGAGAGGATCAGTATCAGGCCGCTGATGCGCAGTACGTAGCCGGCCAGTTCGGCGTTGAGACCGCCGACGTCGATGCGGGCCACCACGTTGAACGGCAGCCCGCTGATTTCGGGGGGCCAGAAGATGTCGTAGGCGCCCGAGACCTCGGCGTCGCGGCGCAGAACGCCATCGCCTTCGTGCAGGTGGCCCAGGGCGCCGTTCTCGCGGTGCAGCGTCGCGATGCCCGCCGTGGGCGGCGGGCGCAGCGCGGGCAGGGCACCACGGCTGGCCAGCAGGCGGCCGTCGCCGGCATAGATCGCAAGGCCTTGCACGGCGACCCGCTGCAGCGTCGTCCAGTGCTGCCGCAGCATCTCTTCCGGCGCGTGCAGCTCGTACCAGGCCAGCGCCGCCCTGGTCGCGAGCAGGACCTCCATCTCCCGGTGGTCGTGCAGCTCGTCCTGACGCTTCAGGTAGGAGGGCAGCAGGAAGGCGATTTCGACCGCAAGGATGCTCAGGCAGACCAGCAGGGTGATCCGCCTGCACAAGCGTGACTTGAGCAGGTCTCGCGCTTGAGCCAGCGTTGGCAGGCCGGTCGGCATCCGAGAAGCCTGTGGGTAGTGATCGGTTGCCAAAGTTCTACCCGCAGAGGCTTCAGCCTTAGTTAATCAGCCCCGCCCTTTTCCGCCGCCGGCATGGCAAAACCGCCGGAATCGCACACTTTCTCGTGAGCATCGGCGTTTTCGCAGCGGGCTGGGCGTAGAGTTCCGGGGGTTGGACGGGGCCGGAGGCGCAGTCGACCCAGTGGTCTTTCCAGGCCGCGCCGGGCGCCGCAAAGGGGCGCGGGCGAAGCTGTTCAAACGATTACAAACTACGCCCCAAGACCCTGTAAGCTATGGCGCTTTAATAGACTTCTTGGCGGCCGGTCTATGGGACTTTAGTATTGTGTGCGGCTTTTCGCGAAGTCGTTAACATGTCGCCCCGATGCTCAGGAGACTTGGGTCAACTGAGGGCCTCGCCCCGGCGAGGCAGCACGCGAAAGGTCGGAAAAGAAGGGCCGCAGGGCCACATCCCCAGAGGAGGAACGTATGAGCTGGACAACCCCGAAAGTTATCGAGATCTCCGTCGGCATGGAAATCAACAGCTACGCTTGCGCGGATCTTTGATCTTCCCCAAAGGGGGAATGCATCGATAGGCCGGGGAGGCTGTCGGACCTGGTCCGACGGAGCACCCGGCCTTTTTCCTTCCGCCAGTAGCTTCCCGGCTATCTGCCGCCAGTCGCCTGGCCGCCCGCTTTCCTTTCGAAGGGGCGGTCTGGGGCCGTCTGGCGGTCTGCTCTGGGGGGAACTGTGCTACGGGTCCTGGTGCTTGGCGCGGCCGCCGGTGGCGGCTTCCCGCAGTGGAACAGCAACAACGAAGCCTCGCAGCGGGCGCGGCGCGGTGACCCCGCCGCGCGGCCGTCGAGCCAGTCGTCAGTGGCAGTGTCCGCCGACGGCGACAATTGGGTTCTGCTCAACGCCTCGCCGGACCTGCGCCAGCAGATCAACGACAGGCCCCAGCTGCACCCGCGAACCGGCGTGCGGCACAGCCCGATCCGCGCCGTGGTCCTGACCAACGGTGACGTCGACCACGTCGCCGGCCTGCTGACCCTGCGCGAGCGCCACCCGCTGGCCGTCTACGCCACCGGGCGCGTGCTCTCGGTGCTGCAGAACAACGCCATCTTCAACGTCCTCAATCCGGACTTCGTGGTCCGGCGGCAGCTGCGTCTCGGCGAAACGCTGGAGCCGCAGAGCAAGGAGGGGGCAGGGCTCGGCCTTGCGATCACGCCCTTTGCGGTACCCGGCAAGGTGGCGCTCTATCTGGAGGACGAGAAGGCCGGCGGCGGCAACTTCGGCACCGTCGAGGAAGACACCATTGCACTGCGCATCGAGGATCTGCACGGCAGCAACGGCGCCGGCGCGCGCCGCTTCCTCTACGTGCCGGCCTGTGCTGCGCCCTCGGAGGCCCTGCGGCGCGAGATGCAGGGCGCCGACCTGATGATGTTCGACGGCACCCTGTGGCAGGACGATGAAATGCAGGCACAGGGCGCCGGCAGCAAGACCGGCCGGCGCATGGGCCACATGAGCCTCTCCGGGCCGGAGGGCACGCTTGCCGCCTTCGCCGACAGCCTGGTGGCGCGCAAGGTCTTCATCCACATCAACAACACCAATCCCATCCTGCTGGCGGATTCCGCCGAGCGCGCCGCTGTCGAGGCGGCTGGCTGGGAGGTCGCCTACGACGGCATGGAGATAACCTTATGACTCTGGCATCCCCCGCGTCGGCGGCGCCCGCCGCCAACCCTCCTTCCCCGGCCGCTGCGCCGCTGCCCGGGCGGCCCCTCGCGGCCGACGAGTTCGAGGAGCGCATCCGCCAGATCGGCGCCGAGCGCTATCACTCGCTGCACCCCTTCCACAAGCTGCTGCACGGCGGCAGGTGCAACCACGGCCAGGTCCAGGCCTGGGTGCTGAACCGCTACTGCTACCAGAGCCACATCCCCTTGAAGGACGCCGCGCTGCTGTCGCGCATGGAAGACCTCGAGCTGCGCCGCGAGTGGCGCAAGCGCATCGAGGACCACGACGGCAGCGCCGGAAATGAAGGCGGCATCGAGCGCTGGCTGGTGCTGGCCGAGGGCGTCGGGCTCGATCGCGCCTATGTTATCTCCGGTGCCGGCATGCTGCCGGCCACCCGTTTCGCGGTGGAGGCCTACGTTCGCTTCGTGCGCGAGCGCAGTCTGTTGGAGGCGATCGCCTCGTCGCTCACCGAGCTCTTCGCGCCGAAGATCCACCAGGAGCGCATCGCCGGCCTGCTGGAGCACTACGACTTCGCCAATGAGCGCACCATCGCCTACTTCAAGCGTCGCCTCAGCGAGGCGCCGAAGGACGTGCAGTTCGGCCTCGGCTACGTGCTGCGCGAAGCGCGCAGCCGCGAGCAGCAGGAACAGGTCCTGGCGGCGGTGCGCTTCAAGACCGATGTGCTCTGGGCGCAGCTCGACGCGCTCTATCACGCTTATGTCGCTCCCGGCCACATCCCGCCCGGCGCCTTCGTTCCGGAGGGCTGCGTGCCCGTAACGGAGTTGGACCTGTGAGCGGCCCGGACCTGAGCGCTCCGGATCCGGCGGGCGGGCGCATCATCATCACCGAGGCCTCGGTGCCCGGCCTGCCGCCCGGGGTCAAGCTGCGCTTCGACAAGCAGCGCGACCAGTGGGTGATCCTGGCGCCGGAGCGGCTCTTCGTGCTCGACGCCATCGCGCTGGAGATCGTCAAGCGCTGCAACGGCGAGGCTTCCGTGGCGCAGATCGTCGATGATCTGGCGGCGACCTTCGCCGCGCCGCGCGAGACCATCTTGAACGACGTCGGGGCCCTGCTGCAGGACTTGGCGGACAAGCGGATCCTGGCGGCATGACGGGCGGCACGAACGGACTGGGCTATCCTCTGGCGATTTTGGCGGAGCTGACCCACCGCTGCCCGCTGCAGTGCCCCTACTGCTCCAATCCCCTGGCGCTGGAAGCGAGCAGCGCCGAGCTCACCACCGACCAGTGGAAGGCCGTGATCAAGCAGGCCGCCGACCTCGGCGTGCTGCAGATCCACTTCTCCGGCGGCGAGCCCACGGTGCGGCGCGACCTGGAGGAACTGGTCGCGGCCTCCGCCGCCGAAGGCCTCTACACCAACCTCATCACCGCCGGGGTGCTGCTGAGCCGGGACCGGCTGGCCGCCCTGGCCAAGGCCGGGCTCGACCACGTGCAGCTCAGCTTCCAGGACAGCGAGGCGGCGGGCTGCGACCGCATCGGCGGCTACAAGGGCGGCTTCGATAAAAAGATCGACTGCGCGCGCTGGGTCAAGGAGACCGGCCTGCCGCTCACCCTCAACATGGTGGTGCACCGGCAGAACCTGGAACACCTGGAAGACCTGCTGGCGCTGGCCGAGCGGCTGGGCGCCCAGCGGGTCGAGATCGCCCACGTGCAGTACTACGGCTGGGCCTACCTGAACCGCGCCGCCCTCATGCCGACCCGCGCCCAGCTGGAAAGCGCGACGGCGGTCGTCGAGGCGGCGCGCGAGCGCCTCAAGGGCATCATGGTCATCGACTACGTGGTGCCCGACTACTACGCGCGGCGCCCGAAGTCCTGCATGGGCGGCTGGGGCCGGCAGTTCCTCAACGTCTCACCGGCCGGCAAGGTGCTGCCCTGTCATGCGGCGGAGTCGATCACCAGCCTCACCTTCGACCGCGTGACCGAGCGCAGCCTGCGCGACATCTGGGAGAACTCCGCGGCCTTCAAGGCCTATCGCGGCACCGACTGGATGCCGGAGCCCTGCCGCTCCTGCGAGCGGCGGGAGATCGACTGGGGCGGCTGCCGCTGCCAGGCCTTCGCGCTGACCGGCGCCGCCGGCAACGTCGATCCGGCCTGCGCCCTCTCGCCGGCACACGAGGCCATGCAGGCGCTCGCCACGGCGGAGTCCGGCAAGGGCGAGCAGGCCTTCCGCTACCGCACCCGCAAGGCCGGCGAGGCGGCGGCGAAGCGCGTGCCGGAGACGCTGATCTAGCGGTTCTCAGTTGAAGGGCTTGCGGCCGTCGCGGATGCGGAAGCCGCCGAAGCCCAGCTGCTTGGCCTTGGCGAAGTCCTCGGCTGCCAGCGCGGTTTGTTCCTGACGCTGGTAGGCCGTGCCGCGGTTGGAGTAGGCGCCGGCGAATTTCGGGTTGAGGTGGATGGCGACCGAGAACTTGAGGACCGCTTCGTCGTAGCGGGCGCGCTCCAGCGCCTGGCGGCCCTCTTCGTTGAAGCGCTTTGCCAGTTCCTCGTGTGACAGGCTACCGCTGTCCAGCTCGCGGCGGAAGGGCTCGAGTTCGGCAGCGATCCGGGCCCGGGCCTGTTCGGCGGGGTCGGGCGGCTCGGGTGGGCCGACCTCGGCCTTGGCCGTGTTGTCGGGCGTCGGCGCAGGAGGCGCCCCGGGGGCCGCCTCGGGCGGCGCCGGGACCGGCACAGGCGCTTGCGGCAGCGGCGCAGCGGCCGGCGGCAGCTCGACAAGCTGGTCGGGCGGCGCTTCGGGGGCCGTCTCCCCGGCTTCGGGCGGCGCCGGCGCCGCGGGGGCGGGTTCGGGTGCTGCCGCCTCCGGAGGTTTCAGCTTGGACGGTGGCGGGGGCGGCGGCACGATGACCTTCTCGGCGACCGTCTCGGGCGCGCCGCTGTCCGGCTCTGCCGGCGCGTCCGGTGCCGGCGGGCGGCTCTCCGGCGCGGGCGCCGGTGCCTCGGCCGGCGTCTCCTCCTCGGCGGCGCTCAGGGCGGCGAAGGCGGCGGCCACGCCGCGCAGCTCGTTCAGCAGCTTCAGGCTCGGTTCCGGCTCGCCGGGCAGCACGGCGAAGGCCTGGTAGCGGCGGATGGCGGCGATGGTGTCGGCGTCGACCACGCCGTCGACCGCGCCGGGGTCAAACCCGAGGTCGCGCAGCAGGGTCTCCAGCTCCTCGATCTCGGCCGTTTCCAGCGCCCCGGCCGTGCCGGGGAGCAGCGCCAGAGCCGCGACCAGGGCGGTTATGCGGGGGTGTCGCCAGGAACCGAACATCCGGCCAGTCTACCGCCTGCCGGCGAGGAAGAGAATCTCTTGCGTGGTAGGGTCGGCCGGCCGGGGCCGCTAGTCCGGCATGGTGGCGGTGATCTTGATCGAGGCGTACCAGGCCGAGAGGTCGGAGATGTCTTCGTCGCTCAGGTCCTTGGCGATGACGGACATGATCTCGTGGACCCGCTTGCCGGAACGGAAGGCCTTGAGCTGGGTGGCGAGGTAGATCTCGCTCTCGCCGGCGATGTGCGGCGCAATGGGTATCTTGGCGATGCCGTCGATGCCGTGACAGGTCTGGCACTGACGGGCCTTCTTGCGTCCCGCCGCGGCGTCGGCCGCTGCCGCGCCCTGCGGCAGGCCGGCCAGCACCAGGGCGCCCAGAGCAAACAAGAGAACAGGTGTTTTGGTCGAGAACATCCCGGCTCACTCTTCGATCATGGAAAGGTACGGCGGCCGGACTCTGCACCCGGCCGCCGCGGACTTGCTCCTGCCGGCTTACTGGCCGTAGGAGATGCGATAGATGGCGCCGGCGAGGTCGTCGGACACCAGAATGGACCCGTCACGCAGTTCGACCACGTCGACGGGGCGGCCGAGGTATTCGCCGTTCTCGTCGATCCAGCCGTCGGCGAAGACCTCGGTCGTGCCGACCGAGCCGTCTTCGTTGACCGAGGTGAACATGACGCGGGCGCCGATCGGCGTCGTGCGGTTCCACGAACCGTGCTGCGCCGAGAAGATGCCGCCGCGATACTTCGCCGGGAACTGCTTGCCCTCGTAGAAGTGCATGCCGAGGTCGGCCGCGTGGGCATCCATGTTGACGGCCGGGAAGACCGCATCTGCCGGCGGCTCGGAGTCCTTGTACTCGTTGGTGCGGGTATCGCCGCCGCCGTACCACGGGAAGCCGAAGTGCTGGCCGGCTGCGGTCTGGCGGTTAAGTTCGCCCGGCGGGATGTTGTCACCCATGCCGTCGACCTGGTTGTCGGTGAACCACAGCTCGCCGTTGGCCGGATTGAAGTCGAGCCCGACCGAGTTGCGCACGCCGTAGGAGTAGACTTCGCGCCCCGTGCCGTCGCGGTTTATGCGGATGATGCCGCCGATGCCCGTCTGGTTGTAGAGCTCCGCTTTCTCCGGCGGGGAGACGTTGAAGGGCTGGCCGAGCGTGATGTAGATCTTGTCGTCCGGCCCGATGGTGCAGACCCGTGCCGTGTGGTTGTAGCTTTCCTCTTCGACCGGGATCAGCTTGCCCTGTGCCAACACCTCGAAGGCGGCGACGTCGGGGCTTTCATAGAAGAACTCGGCGGCCGGATAGACCAGCACGCGGTTCTGCTCGGCGATGTAGAGGAAACCGTCCTCCGAGAAGCAGGGCCCGTTGGGGATCGCGAAGCTGATCGACGGGGCGAAGGACTTCACCTCGTCGGCGACACGGTCCTTGTTGCGGTCGGTGACCGACCAGACGCTGGTCTTGCGGGTGCCGACGAAGGTGACGATGCCCTGCGGGCCGACGGCCATGTGGCGCGCATCCGGCACCACGGCGTAGAGTTCGATCTTGAACCCTGCCGGCAGGTTGATTCGCTGCAGGTTCTTCCGGATACCGTCGGCATAGGGACCGCTCTGCTCGATGACCTGGAACTCGGTCACGCCGGTGGTCTTGAACTGGCCGAGCTTTTCCAGGTTGCTTTGTGCCAGGGCCGGCGTCGCCAGCAGGACTGCGGCAAGGGATACCAGAGGTAAGGCTTTTCGCATCGGAACTCTCCTCCCACTGTATGTTTTTTGGGTTTTTATCCAAATAGCTTAGCGGGTTTAAGGCCGCTCAGGTAGTAGGAAGATGGTGCGGTTTTCGCTTCCGACTGGTCTGGATGTGATACCAAAACCGGCTGTGGCAGCGATTCTCCGGAAAAGAGCGGCCCGGCGTCTTCTGGGACAGCCGGGCCGGAGGATGGGAGGCTTTGCGGAACTCAGTTTCGCAGCTGCCGGGAAAGGGCCGGCGGCGGACAGTCGTAGGGGCAGCCGCCGGGGGCCTTCAGCCGCGGCCCGGCCGGCGGAACGGCGGTGCTTGAGGACAGGGCGCGGTCGCGGTGGCGCAGGCGCTCGGGCACGCGTACCGCCGTCGCCACCGGCGCGGCGGCCTTCAGCTGCTGGCGGTCGCGGGCGATGGTGCTGTGCTTGACCTCAAAGCGCACGCGGGTCATGGGGCGCAGGTGCCCGTCGTCCTCGGCGCTGTCGTAGTAGAGGAACGGCAGGCCGGAGCTGGGCTCGCTCGGTGAGCAGGAACCGTAGAACTCGGTCCGGCTGTCCAGCACCTCGTTGAGGCTGACGTAGACCGGCCCGTTGTTGCCGGCCGCATCCAGCGCCTCGCCGCCGACAGCGACGACGGCGTCGAAATCCCAGGGCTCCTGCTCCAGCATCTGCTGCCAGGAATTCTGGTCATAGCGCACGTCGCCCGGCGAGACCAGCTCGACGTTGTAGTTGTACACGTCGTCGCCGCGTACGCGGATGCCGGCTTCGTGAACCCGGTAGCTGGCCGGACAGTCGACGCGCATGCGCAGCTTGATCAGCTTGTTGAAGCTGCTGCCGACCGGCGCGTAGCCGCCGTCCGAGTGGCTGAGGGCCATCTGGCCGGTGAAGCCGCTGATCTGCTTCAGCTGCACGAAGCTGCCGCTGCCGCCGCCTGGGATGGCGACGGACTCGGCGGCGCCGAAGGGGCCAGCGGCGGCGCCGTTGAGAGCGGCTGCGCAGAGCAGCAGCGTGGCGGCGAAGCCGGCGGGAGCGGCAAGGCGGAATCGGTTCTGGGTCATGGCACTATCCTCTCGGCTCAGCGACCGCGCCGGAGATCGCGGCGGGTTTCAGTCGTTTGTCGCGACAGCCGCACGCGCGGTTCATTCCTCTATGGGCGGAGAGGACTATGGGCGGAGAGGACGGCTTCTGAAGGCCGTGGCCGCCCGGACGGCGAGAGGGCGGGAGAAGGGCCCGTCGGTCGCTGCTGGAAATCCCGTCCCGCCGTCGGCCGTGGTGTCGCGAAATGAGAAGAGACCAGTCTTTCAACTATCAGTAGTTGCATTCAATTCAGACAACGGCGGCAACAGGCAAATCAATTGAGGTAGTTTCGGAATATTGCCTACAAAAACAACAGCTACGGCGGTATGATTTAGTCGGGGTCAGATGTAAGCGGGACCAAAGGTCCCGGCCTTTGCTGTAACGAGGTGCCATCATGACCATCCGCACGACCTCCCCGGCTGTTCCTGAGAATTCGAATGAGGATGCAACGGCACCGACGGCCGTTGCTGAACAGGCGGCGCCGTCGCCTGATCCTGGCGTTGCGGTTCTGCCGCCGCAGGCGGAGGCTCTCTTGCCGGAGGCTTCGCCCGTCGACGGTCAGGTGCGCGTCCTGCGCCTGCGCGAGGCGGACGGTGGCGTGGTCGTCGAAACCGACGGAGAGTTCCTGCAAGACCTTGCCCTCGCAGACGACATGGGGGTCATCCAAGCGGCCCCACCGGTTCCGTGGCTCGAGTTGGTCGACCCGGAGAGTCTAGAAGCGCCCACTTCCGCCGCGGCTGCGCACAGCCAGGCGGCACTGCAGCCGCTGATCGAGCCGGGCGAAGCGATCGAGCTGCTCAGCGGTTCCCAAGCGCTTTCGGGCATGGAAGGTCTGGTTCCTTTCGGGCTCCCCAGCGACCTGCAGGGCGACAGCTTCGTTTTCCTCGCCGGCCACGGCGCTTCCGGTCAAGGCCTTGCGTACAAAGCTGCGCCGGGCGGGCCGGGAAACGACCTGCTCTTCCTCGACTTCACACCCTTCGCGAAGCCCGAGAATCCCGGAAACGGCAATGGCGGTGGAAAGGGAGGCGGCGGCAAGGATGACGGCGGCGGCGATCCCAATGCGGTTGCCGAATATCTCAGCGGCACCGCGGACCCCTCAGACGATGGCTTCGAATACAACATTCTTGTCGATTTCAAAGGCAGCTGGAGCGTGGATCTACAGGATGCGTTCATCTGGGCTGCCGACTGGATCAGCAGCGTCATCACCGATGACGTTCCCGATGTCTTCTACCGTGGCAAGATTGTCGATGACATTCTGATCACCGCGGAACTGAAGGATATCGACGGACCGGGCGGGGTGCTCGGCCAGGCCGGCCCGACGGCGGTGCGCACCGACGGCTACCTGCCGGCAGTCGGGAAAATGGAATTCGATACCGCCGATGCGGAGTACTTCGATTCCATCGGCAACTGGGAAGCCATTGTGATTCACGAAATGCTCCATACCATCGGCTTCGGCACCGTATGGGACTTCCTCGGCCTGGTCGATGGCTCAGGTACGGACAACCCGACCTTCAACGGGGTGGAGGCCGTACTGGCTTATGCGGATCTGTTTGGAGGCTCCGGCGCGGTGCCCCTGGAGTCCGGCTATGGGCCCGGGACGGACGACTCCCATTGGGACGAGGCACTGTTCGGAAACGAGATCATGACCGGCTTCCTGAACTCCGACCACGACGCAGGCACGGTCGGCGACAACTACATGTCCGGCATGACCGTGGCTTCACTCAACGACCTGGGCTACGCGACCGTCAGTTGGAGTGAGTTTGCTGAGTTCACCGTTTGAGCCGTTTCAGTCGGCCGACGGCACCGGCGCGCTTTCCGGCAGTTCCTGCGGCCGGGTGGCGACATAGACCGCCGCCAGGGCGATCACCGCGATGGTGGCGACGGTGGTCGAGGTGGACAGCGAGGTCAGCAGCAGGATCCCGACGGCCAGAGCCATGCCGGCCAAGGCGCTCAGCTTGGCTTTCCGGGTGATCACGCCGTAGCTCAGAAAGGCCTCCACCGAGGGGCCGATGCCGGGCCAGGCGAAAATGCGGCGCGCCATGGCCGGGCAGCCCTTGGCGAAGCACCCGGCGGCGGCGATCCAGAAGATGGTCGTCGGCAGCAGCGGCAGCACGGCCCCCAGCAGACCGATGCCGAAGAAGGCATAGCCGGCAGCCGTCCAGGCCCAGGCCAGGCGGCGTCGCCGGCTGACGGGATCCTGCTCTTCACTGGCGGCGCGGCTGGTCATGGCTGGTCCGTGGCGGTCGATCTGTCCGTCTTCTCTCCGGCTAATGAAATAAGACCATGTCGCGAGAATACCAAGCCTTTGTTTGAGGAGGCTTTGCGCGGCCGCGTGCGAGATCGGCGCCGGCGGCTAGGCCCCACGGTGACATTTGTCTGCCCGGTCCGGCTGGGCGAGCATTTCGGTTGCCAAATCGGCGCCCGGCATCGCATCTTGCCCCCGCACCGCCAAGGGAGGAGTCGATGCATCGTCACCTGATTGTTGTCGGAATCGCTATCCTGCTGAGCGCCTGCGTGGCGCCGGACAGCGATATGGAGTCCCTTGGCGATCGCGACAGCACGGCGATTCTGCCGGTTGCCATCCTGGACGACCTGCGTCCCGGCGAGGGCGACTTCGCACCGGATCTGGTCTACGTCACCGACAAGGCGCGTGCGACCAGCGGCAGCTACGACAAGATCCTGATCGACCCGATGATGTATTTCGCGCCGCTCGGGCAGAAGCGCCGGCTGAGTTCCAGCGATCGTCAGGTGCTGCTGAACAACTTCCAGATCCTCATGGCACGACAGCTGGAAAAGGACTTCCGCCTGGTGCAGGATCCGCAGCCCGGCACCGTCCGAGTGCAGTTCGCCGTGCTGCCGGCGACGCGCGAGCCGGTGGCCATGGACACCGTCGCCCTGGTCGCGCGCCGTGACCCCAACAAGGAAGTGGTCACCGAGTCCTTCGTCAGCCCCCTGGTGCACGGCGCCGACCTGCTGGTCGAGGCGGAGTGGACCGATGCGGTCACCGGCGAGGTGCTCGGGGCCACGGTCGACCGGCACTTCGGCCAGCGGCGTTTCAACGGCGGTGAGCTGAAGAGCTGGGCCGACGTCAACCGCTACCTCGAGGCCTATGCTCAGCTGATCCGCTATCGCCTTTGCCGCTTCCGGGAGCGCACGGACTGCGTCGCGCCCGGCGCGCCGCTCGGCTGAGTCCGGCACGGCGAGGAATTCCTGACGGCTTTACGGCATTTTTTCCTGGAGCCGCGAAATTTCTGCCGGCGCCGCCCAGAATTGTAACCCTGTGGAGCTTTTGGCGGTATACTTCGCAGCAAGTGGGGCCTGCCCGAATCCACCGCGAAGTTGATGCGTCGTCGAACGCTTTCCTGAGCACTGAGGCACGGCAGGTCTACCCGCTGCGGGGGGCAGCCATTGACCTTTCTGGATAAGCTTGCCGGCGGGGTGCTGCGCGGGCAGGGGTGGAACCGGAAGTCGCCGCTTCTGAAGGGATGCCTTGCGGCCGCCGCGCTGATTGCCGCGGCCGATCCGGCCGTCAGCCTGGCGCGCCGTGCCACAATCGACCAGATTCTCGACGAGCTGCGCAGCCAGGAGAACTTCGACCTCGACAAGGCGGTCCAGGGCTTTCAGCGAAGCCTTGATCGGTTGCGGGGTGACGGAACCGCGGCACGCGCCGCTGCGCTGGCCAGCCTCAGGCGCCTGGCAACGGACTCGGCAGCGGTGGATCTGGTGCTGCGCGTGGCCCAGCTGGTGGCGCTGGCCGATGGCGCGCCGAGCCGCGAGGTCGAGGCGATGGTCGTGCAGATCGCCGCGAGCCTGGGGCAGGCGCCGCCGGAACTCGACGTGCCGCGCGCGGCGGACGCGCAGGGCGGCGGGCTGCCGGGCCGGGTCATCGTCATCGGGAACGAGAAGGGCGGCACCGGCAAGTCGACCACCGCCATCCACCTGGCGGTCGGACTGGCGGAGCGGGGTCTCAAGGTCGCCTGCCTCGACCTCGACAGCCGACAGGCAACGCTGTCGCGCTTTCTCGCCAATCGTGCGGCGGCGCGGCAGCTGCAGGATCGCGACATCAAGGTGCCGCGCTGTCATCGCCTCGATCTCATGGCGCCGGTCGACACCGCTGGGGCGACGCCCGAGGAGCAGAGCCGCTTCAGCGCCGCCCTGTCCGATCTCGCCGGACATGACGTGGTGGTGGTCGATACGCCCGGCTATGCCAGCCGCCTGGCGCCGCTTGCTTATGGCGTCGCCGATGTGCTCCTGACTCCGATCAACGACAGCTTCATCGACGTCGATGCCCTGGCCGACATCGATGTCGAACGGCGCGAGGTCAAGGCGCCGAGTTCCTTCTGCCGTCTGGTCTGGCAGGAACGGGAGCGCCGCAAGCGGGCGGGCAGGGCCGAAATCGACTGGATCGTCGCGCGCAACCGTATCGGCCATCTGGACACGCGCAACTCCCGCGAAATGGCCCAATTGCTTGCCGTGCTGTCGCGGCGGCTGGGCTTTCGCCTGCAGCCGGGTTTCTCGGAACGGGTGGTGTTTCGTGGCCTGTTCTTCCGCGGCCTGACCCTGTTCGACCTGACCGACGAAGATGTGCCCCAGGGCAGCCATGCCAGCCTGCGGCAAGCTCGCCGGGAAGTCGGCGAATTGCTCGAGTCATTGGCGCCGCCTGCATCCGGCCCTACGGCCGAAGCGCGCGTCCGATACCCGGGAGACCGGAGAGGCAGCGGCGGAAGACTGGCCTGAGTCGCCTGCGCTAGCCGGCGGATGCGGTCGTCACGCCTTGCGTCCCGGGCACCCGGGACGACTCGTCCTGACCGCGTTCCCAGCCCTCCTGGAACAGGCTCTGACTGAGGATGCGCTGGTAGTTCTCCAGCAGCGATTCGATGCTCTTGCGCTCGATGATGGAGGTCTTGAAGACAAGGGTGCGCAGGAAACGGCTGAAGCATTCCTGGTTCTTGCAGGCGTTTGGCGCGACGGCCTCAACCAGCCCGACCATGAATCCAAACCGCAGCAGGATGTCCTCGTCTTCCATGAAGGTACTGGACAGGCTGTTGATGAATGCGGCGAGATTTTTCAGGTGAACCTGATCTTCTGCCGATATACCCTCTTTGCTTTCCCTCGTCCCGCCGCTACCACGGGATATCAGGAACTCAAGCTCCTTGATCGCATTGTTGCGGCGGGCAGAGCCGTCTTCCAGGGATTTGCGTTGGGACCAGTAGTTTACCCGGTCGAGGAAATCGTGCATCGGGGCTGATTTCATCAGATAGTCATCGGCGCCTGCCTGCAGGCACTCCAGAATGTTCTCCGGACTATCCAACGCCGTCAGAAACAGGATAGGACAGGGGCGCAGCCCCTGCATTTTGCGCATTCGAATGCAAGTGTCGATGCCGTTCAGCCGGGGCATCATCACATCGAGAATGATGAGATGCGGATTGGTGACCTTATGAAGCAAGCCGACGGCCTTTTCGCCGTCGCTGGCTTCCATGACTTTGTAACCGACTGACTGGAGCATGTCCGAATACAAGCGACGAAGCTTGTCGTTGTCCTCCGCCAGTATGACAATTCTTAAAGACATTGTGGGGGCCGAAGTGAGTGACTGCTTTACGTCAACAGGAATGAGCAACTACCTCGCCAGAATTGGATTAATTTTCCCTTTACGAGACCTTCCCCATTCATTCAACCAGTAATGACTTCAGAGTCTTGTGCGGCATCTGTTGTGATGCGTTTTTTACCGGAGGTTGATGGAGCTCACCGAATTTTTCGCTTTTGATGTACAGTCATCGTTGTCGATTGAGGTGCCAAGAGACGTTTCGGACCCGGGGGAGAGGGCCATGGGTCGTGAACTGGCCAACTTTCAGAGGACAATTCCGCCTGCCTTGGTCGCCCCGGGCGCGCCGATCATCACAGCGGCAGGCCGTAGTACCACGGGGCAAACAGAGTGAAGGCGAGCCACACCAGCAGGATCAGCGGCGTGCCGACGCGCACGAAATCCATGAAGCGGTAGTTGCCAGGCGTCATCACCACCAGGTTTGTCTGGTAGCCGATCGGCGAGGCGAAGGAGCAGTTGGAGGCGAAGATGACCGCCACCGCGAAGGGCTCCACCGGCAGGCCGAGGACATGCGCGAGGTCGACGGCGATCGGCGTAAAGAGGACCGCCGTGGCCTTGGTGCTGAGCACGTTGGACAGCAGCGCCAGCAGCAGGAAGAAGGTGGAGAGCACCTGCCCCGGGGTGGCGCCCGCCATGGCGGTTATGAGGACTTCGGCCAGGAAGGTGGCGCCGCCGGTCTCCTGCATGGCAGATCCCAGGGCCAGCGCCATGGCGATGGTCAGCACGATCTTGCGGTCGAGCACCCTCAGCGCGTCGCCGAGCGAGAGAATGCCGGCGGCGATCATTCCGGTGGCCCCGCAGAAGGCGGCCAGCGCGATGGGGACCAGGCCGGTGGCGGAGGCGGCGATGACCAGCAGGAAGATCATCGCGGCGATGCGCTGGTACTCCGGCGTGACCAGCGGCTGGCGTGACCACTCCATCAGCACCATATTGCGCTCGCCGCGCAGGCGGTCGACATCTTCGGGACGCCCCTGGATCAGCAGCACGTCGCCGTCCTTCAGCGGGATGCGGGTGATGCGCTCGCGCAGCATGCGGCTGCGCCGTTCGATGCCCAGCACGATGCAGTGGTGCTTGTAGCGGAAGCCGATCTCTTCCAGGGTGCGGCCGACGAACTCCGACTCCGGTCGCACCATGACCTCGGCCTGCACCTGGCCGCTGATGGTCCAGGGCGGACGCTCGTCCTGGCCCTCGCCTTCGTTGTTCTCCTCGCTGCCGCGGAAGGCGTCGGCCATCAGTTCGGGATGCAGCAGCTCCGGGTTACCCTTGGCAAGCGCGCCCAGCGCCTGGCGCGTGGCGGCGAGGATGATCAGGTCGCCGGCCTGCAGCGCAAGCTCTTCGAAGGGCGGCACCATGGCACGCTCGCCGCGCTGGATCATCAGCACCGTGACGTCCTTGAGGGCCGGGAAGATGCCACCGACCGGCTTCATGCCGACCAGGTGGGAACCCTGCGTGACGGAGACCTGCGCCATGAAGTGGCGGCTGCGTTCCTCGACGACGCCGGCCATTGGCGCCCGGTCCGGCAGCAGGCGGGGCGCGACGAAGAACAGGTAGATCAGGCCGCAGCCGGCCAGCACCAGTCCGGGAATGGTGAAGTCGAAGAAGCCGAAGGGCCGCTCGCCGAGGTCGTCGAGCTCGAGCGAGACCAGCAGGTTGGTCGAGGAGCCGATCAGCGTGGTCATGCCGCCGAGCACAGAAGCGTAGCTCAACAGCATCATGTAGCGGCTCGGCGACTGGCGGAAACGCCGGGTCAGCGCCTGCATGATGGGGATGAACAGCACCACCACCGGGATGTTGTTCAGCACCGCGCTGAAGGCCATGACGACCACCAGCATCAGCGCGACGGCGAAAGCGCGGTTCTGCTTGGTGTACTGGATGACGGTGTTGGCCGCCTCGTCCAGCACGCCGGTGCGCGTGAGACCTTCGCCGAGCACCAGCAGCGCCAGCACGGCGATCAGCGCCGGATTGGCGAATCCGGACAGCAGGTGGCGCAGGTCCAGCAGGTCTTCGCCGTCGGGGCCGATCACCGGAAAGAAGTGGAAAATCACCAGCAGGACGGCGATCACCGAGAGGGCGGTGAGCTCGATCGACAGCGCCTCGGTGGCGAAGATGGTCAGCGCCACCACGATCAGCAGGAAGAGGACGCCCATTTGGAAGGGCGCGATGAGTTCCGGGCCTATCATGCGGGCTGCTAGCCGGGTCGCCGGCCGCTGGGCGCAGCGTCACGCGCTGCCGGACGCCGGGACCGGCACGGCATGGCGGCACCTGCAAAGCGGAGTGAGCTGTGACCTGACATGACGCCCTTCAGCCGAAAAGCCTGCCCGCTTTTCTGACCCATTAGTTGAGCCAATCACGCGGGTTCTCGTCGCATTCTACATGAAAAGTCGGGCTACGTGAAAACACCAGAGGTCAGCGCCATGTAGACGCCGGCCAGAACCGCCATGGAGACGAAGGTATAGGCCAGGTTCCAGCGCCAGGTCAGCTCGACTCCGCTGTAGCCGGAGGCGCGCGCCAGCATCAGCGTTCCCGAGGCGAAGGGGGCGCCGACGGTGCAGATCGCCGTGCCGGCGGCGATGGCCAGCACCGCCGAAGTCGGATCGACCGGGATCACCCCGAGCTCGGTCACCAGGCTGCCGAGGAAGACCGCGGTGGTGATCGGGCTGAGGGCGACCTGGCCGCCGAGCCAGACCAGCAGCGACAGCAGGGAAAGGAAGATCCATCCGGGCATGTCCGCGACAGATAGCGCCGCGGCGATGTCGTCGGCCGGCACCAGGGCGGCGGCCAGCGTGCCGATGAAGCCGGCTGCGCCGAGGGAGACCACTTCCCGCACGAAGGACGGCAGGCCCACGGTGGTGACGCTGCCGAGTCGTTTCACGGCGGCGGCGTAACGCGCCGCCCCGCGCGCCGGCTGCTGCATCACCACCCAGACCAGCAGCACGATGGGCGCGGCCAGCATGACGCCGCCGACCAGCAGCACGCCGCCCCAGCGCGTGAACAGCAGGGTGAGGCCGAACAGCAGGGCGCTGACCGCCGCCAGGCGCAGCAGGGCAGCGCGCGGCAGCGGCAGGTGCTGGCGCTGCGGCAGGCGCCCGCTGGAGCGCAGGCGCCGGCGCAGCGGCCACCAGCGCAGGGCGTCCTCGGCCAGGCTGACGGCCAGCATCAGCACGGCGACCCCGAGGCCGATGGTGATCAGGCGCGCGGCATCGACGCCGGGCACGAGGGTCGGCAGGATCGCCTGGGTCACCGCCGTGGGCGCCCACACCAGGATCCAGGCGAAGCCGCGCAGCAGGGCGGTCAGCTGCCGGCGCTCGCGCACCAGGGCGATCTCGTCGAGGTCTTCGCGCTGCCGGTCGTCGCCGCGCACGCCGCGCTGGATGATCGGCGCCAGCAGGCTGAGCGAGCCTAGGTTGATCAGCACGGAAAAGAAGTGGCTGCCCATGAAGACGGCGAGAAAGCGCCATTGCGGCGGCTGCTGGGTGACGTAGGTGCCGCACTGCAGGACGGCGGGCGAGGTGATGCCGCCCTCGCGCAGCAGGCCCATGAGCAGAATGAAGGCGGCGAGAAAGCTGGAGCGCTCGAGCCCGTGCAGCACGAGGTCCAGGGGTTCGGGATCGTAGAGCCAGGCCAGCACGAGCAGGACGAAGCAGAAGCTCAGCAGGTAGGCCTCGCGCAGTCGCAGCCGTCGCCAGGCGATGACCGGCACGCCCAGCAGCAGCACCATGGCGGCGATCTCCGCGACCGCGGTCTGGGCGAAGAGCGCCAGCAGTTCGCAGCCCATCAGCGCCACCAGCCAGGGGCCGAGCAGCAGGTCCGGCTCGGCGACGGGACGGCTGAGCCCCGCGCCGCCGGGCGGAGCAGGCGGGACTGCGGAGAGGGGCGCCTGCGGTTCGCTCACGCGGCGAGGTCCAGCTGCGGCCGGAAGCAGAGGCGCGCGGTGAAGCTCTCGCCCGGCCGCAGCACCTTGAGGCCGGTGTCGTCGCGTCCGGCGGCGGCGAGATTGACGGCATCGGTGCAGTGGCTGACCGGCTCGACGCAGAAGAAGTCCCGCCCCGGCGGTGTGAAGACCACCAGAAAGCGCAGCGCCGCGTCCGCCTCGAGCGTCAGGCGGCGGCGCTGCTCCGGCCAGTCGATGACGGCGCGGCCGGCGAAGCCGGTAAAGCAGTTGTCCAGGGCCGCTTCGTCCGGCAGCAGGCCCGCGGCGGGATCGGCCCCCGCTGTTGGGGATACCAGTTCGGTCGGCATGACCTCCGCGTCGGTCGCCCACATCTGCCCGACCGGGGCGGTGAGGCGGCAGCCCGGCCTGCGCGGGAAGTAGGGATGCAGGCCGAGGCCGGCGGGCATCGCCTGGCGGCCGCTGTTGGTCAGCGTCAGGGTCACCGCGAGGCTGCCGTCCTGCAGCTCGAAGCGCTGCTCCGCCCGATAGGCCGAGGGCCAGTCCTCGGCGACGTGTGCGAAGCTGAGGGTCAGGTGGTCGTCGCCGCGCCCGGCGACCTGCCAGAGCCCCTCCCATCCGTGGCCGTGAATGGCGTGCGGCGAGGGCGCGAAGTTCCGTGCCAGCTGAAAATCCCGTCCTTCGAAGCTGAAGCGGCCGTCGCGGATGCGGTTGGAGAAGGGCACCAGCGGATAGCAGGCGCTGTCTCCCGCGGCGACCGGGCCCTGCCCGGCGGCCGGGCGCAGCCAGTCGATCGTCTGGCCGCCCTCCTGCCAGCGGAAGGCGGTGATGCAGCCGCCGGCCGGGGTGACTTCCAGCTCGGCCCGGGACTCGCGCAGCTTGAGACGCGCAGCGTCTCGCGGCTCACTCGGATCCGGCTGTACCATGACGAAACCGTTCTCCTGCGCGGCGCGGCGCCGCTCTCCCTCGCCGCGCATTCTATGGGCAAGCTCCCTGCAAAGGCCACCGGCAGATGGGCGGAAAATCTCGGTTATTCCCCCGAATAGTCACAGGCGGGCGATGGATATCGGGGGACGGCTGGCGTAGGCTTGCCGTGACGCCGCCCTGCGAACCGGGCGTAGCGGTTACGGTTCCCACCCGCCGAAGACGGCGGGGATATCCTCCAGGAAGGCAGGCCCGACTGAATCCGGCGAACGGGAAGGCCGCGCAGTTCCCTGCGACCGCCTTCCGCCATGGGAGGTCGACAGATGCCCAACGCACTTTCCGATACGCTCTTCGACTGCATCGTTCTCGGCGCCGGGATCAGCGGCGTCACGGCGGCGCGCAACCTGCAACAGTCCGGCCTCAAGGTGCTGCTTCTCGAAGGCTCCGACCGCATCGGCGGACGCATGAAGTCGGTGCGCAACTTCGTCAGGAAAAGCGGCAAGCCGGTGCCGGTCGAGGCCGGCGCCGAGTACATCCACATCGCCGAGCAGGACCGCTACCTCGAGTTCTGGCGCGAGGTGCGCAGGCACGGCTTTTCCGCCTCGCCGCTGCACAAGTGCGGCATGGGCTTCCTGAAGATTCCCCGCAACCGGATGTATTTCAGCCCCTGGGCGCGGACCAAGATGCTCGCCGAGGTCATCGTGCAGCCGGAATTCTGGGACCTGCCGAAGGCTTTGGGCGAGATCCAGGACTTCGATGCGGAGACCAAGGCGGACATGACGGCCGAGTCGTTCTGCGAGCGCTATGCTGCCAAGAACGACATGTCGCCGCGCGGCCGTGCGCTGCTGCGCTACACGCTGTCGGCGCACACCCCGGGCCCCCTGAACGAAATCTCCGTCGCCGGGCTGCAGACCGACGCCATCGTCGATCAGCTCATGGAGCGCAAGGAATTGCGCATGGAGCACGAGGCGGTGCAGCCTTTCGGCCTCTGCGGCTTCGACTCCCTGCCGGCGAGGATCGCCGAGGAGTTCAAGGCCGCCGGCGGGCACATCGAGAAAAGCCGCGCCGGCTCGACCGCGCGCAAGGTGGTGAAGGTGGCGCGCAGCAGCGACGGCAAGGTGGTCGTCACCACCCAGGGCGGGCAGAGCTATGCCGGGCGGGCCGCGCTCTGCACCTTCTCCGCGGGCATGCTGAATCCGGTCAGCGGCGAAGGCGATGCCATCTTCGGGCCGCTGCTGACCGGCCGTAAGCGCGCGGCGCTGGGCCTGGTGCGCATGGGCGCCATCACCAAGTTCGCCCTGGAGTTCAAGGAGCGGGTGTGGATCGACGACGGCGGCGAGTCCGCCGGCCACATGACCGTTCTCAGCAATCCCCTCGGCAAGGCGCGCACCTTCTTCTCCTCCTTCCCCAAGGAGCATCTCGGTCCCCATGTGCTGACCGGCCTGCTGATGAACCAGGACCACGACCAGATCGCCGGCATGAGCGATGAGGAGGCGGTGGCCCACGTTTTCGAGGCCATCGGCAGGGTCTACGGACGCAACCGGCGCTGGACCCAGAAGGCCGTGCTGGCGGGCAGGACCGTCGGCGGCAGGTTCAGGCCCAACTACCTGCGCGCCGACTGGTCGAAGGATCCCTTCGCCAAGGGCGGCAACTCCTACCTCGCCTACGCGGCGCGGCGCGGCGACCGGATGCTCGCCAAGGAGGCGCGCGAGGCGCTGAAGGACCCGCGGGAGACGCTGCCGCTGTTCTGGGCCGGCGAGGCGGTCGCCTCCGCCTATGACCGCCGCTACCAGCCGCTGGCGGTGCACGGCGCCTATATCAGCGGCGTACGCGCCGCCGCGGATATCCTGCACTTCCTGACCGCCGTCGGCGGCGATGCCGCCCGTTTCGATGCTTACTACCGCCAGCGTTATCTTGCCTGACGCTCTGCGGGTTGGAGAAATCCGGCTGCAGATGACGGTTTTGATCGCCGCGGAAAGCTTCTATGCTGCGCCTCCCGATGAATGCTCTGCCGGGAGAACAGATGTCGGACGTTGAGTGTGTTTGGGAAGCAGCCGCGATGCTGGGTGCGGGGCCGCTGTGGTCGCCGCGCGAAGCTGCGCTCTACTGGGTCGACATCAAGGCGCCCGCCCTGCACCGTCTGCGGCTGGAAGACGGCGACCGCACCTCCTGGCGCATGCCGGAGCCGATCGGCTGGGTCATCGAGCGTGCCAACGGCGAGGGTCTGGTGGCCGGCCTGAAGCACAGCGGTTTCGTCTTTCTGACGCCGGGGACCATGGCGCCGGAGGTCATCGGCCAGCCGGAACCGGACTACCCCGACAACCGGTTCAACGACGCCACCGCCGACGCCGCGGGACGCATCTGGGCCGGCACCATGGACGATAACAAGCGCGAGAAGAGCGGTTCGCTCTACCGCCTCGATCCCGATCTTGACTGGCACCGCATGGACAAGGGTTACGGGGTGGCCAACGGCCCGGCGATCAGCCCCGACGGTGCGACGCTCTATCACAACGACACCTACGAGGGGAAAATCTACGCCTTCGACCTCTCGGATAGCGGCAAGCTGTCGAACAAGCGCGTCTTCGCAACCATCCCGGAGGGCGACGGCTATCCGGACGGGATGACCTGCGATGTCGACGGCGGTCTCTGGGTTGCGCACCTGGGCGGCTGGCGCGTCTCCCGCTTTCTGCCGGACGGCACGGTGGACCGGGAGATCGAGATGCCGGTCTCGCAGGTGACCCGCTGCGCCTTCGGCGGGCCCGAACTGGACCGGCTCTTTGTGACCACGGCCCGCGTCAACATCACGGAGGAGGAACTGGCCGAGCAGCCTCTGGCAGGGGGACTCTTTGTCCTCGATCCCGGGGTGAAGGGCCGGCCGGCCGGACAGTTCGGCGGCTGATCGCCGCTACTTCTTCTTCTTCGCCTTCTTGGCCTTCTTCGGCTTCTTCTTGCCGCTGCGCAGGCTCTCCGGCTGGATCGTCAGGCCGTTGAAGTTGGCCACCGCGTCGGCCAGCATCGGCATGTTGTCGGCGCCGCGGCCCATGGCCATGGCCATGGTGTAGCTCTGCTTGACCGCGCTGGCCACCGTGGTGGTCAGCATCTCCGCGTCGGCCAGCTGGTTATAGTAGCGCACGTCCTTGTTGCAGTTGGCGATGGTGAACTCGTGCGCCTTGGGGTCGCCGTCGACCACCCACTTGCAGACGTTCTGGAACATGCCGCTGTTGAGGCCGCCGGCGGAGATCACCTCGCGGAACTTGTCGAGCGGCACGCCGGTCTTCTTTGCCGCGGTGAAGGCCTCGGCGTAGATCGCGACGTAGCTCATGGCCACGAAGTTGTTGATCAGCTTCATCTTGTGGCCGGCGCCGACGGGCCCGACATGAATGATGTTCTCGGCCCAGGTCTCGATGATCGGGCGCACCTCTTTCAGGGTCTTGGGGTCCGACCCGACGAAGGTGTTGAGCAGGCCTTCCTCGGCCTCCTTGGGCGAGCGGCCGAGCGGCGCGTCGATCAGACGCACGCCGAGCGGCGCCAGTTCCTCGGCCAGCGCGATCGTCGAGTTGGGATCGGCGGTCGAGCAGTCGACGATGATCAGGCCCTTATGTGCGCCGGCTTTGATGCCGTCCTTGCGGCGGATCAGGTCTTCGACCTGCACCGAGGAGGTCACGCAGAGAAAGATCACGTCGCTGTGCTTCGCCATCTCGGCCGGGCTCTTGGCTTCCCGGGCGCCGCGCCTGACCAGGTCGGTCACCGGCTTGCGGTTGCGGTGGCCGATGATCGAGAGGGGATAACCCTTCTCGACGATGTTCTTGGCCATGCCGTGGCCCATCAGCCCGACGCCGATGAAGCCGACGCGCTGTTTGCTGCTGCTCACGATGAAGCTCCTTTGCGGTTCCGGTGACCGGGCCGTCAGTCGGCGGCGACCACGTGTTGGCGCTGCTCGCCGAGTCCTTCGATGCCCAGCGCCATGGTGTCGCCCGGCTTCAGGTAGGTCGGCGGCTTGAGGCCCAGGCCGACGCCGGGCGGCGTGCCGGTGGTGATGATGTCGCCGCTCTGCAGGCTCATGAAGCGGCTCACGTAGCTGACCAGGAAGGGCACGGTGAAGACCATGGTCTTGGTGTTGCCGTCCTGGTAGCGGTGGCCGTTGACCTCCAGCCAGATGTGCAGGTTCTGCGAATCCGGCACCTCGTCGGTGGTGACCAGCCAGGGGCCGACCGGACCGAAGGTGTCGGCGCTCTTGCCTTTGACCCACTGGCCGGTGCCTTCCAGCTGGAAAGACCTTTCGGACACGTCGTTGACGATGCAGAAGCCGGCGATGTGATCGCGGGCCTCGGCCTCGGCGATGTACTTGCCCGGCTTGCCGATGACGCAGGCCAGTTCGACCTCCCAGTCGCACTTCTTCGAGCCCCGGGGCATGACCACGTTGTCGTTGGGCCCGCAGATGCTGCTGGTCGCCTTCATGAAGATGACCGGCTCCTTGGGCACCTCGACGCCGGATTCCTTGGCGTGGTCGGCGTAGTTGAGGCCGATGGCGATGAACTTGCCGGTGGCGCCGACGCAGGGGCCGAGGCGCGGTGCGCCCTCGACGGCCGGCAGGTTCTCCGGATCCAGCGCCTTCAGCTTCTCCAGGCTGTCGGGCCGCAGGGCGGCGCCGGCGAGGTCGTCGATCTTGCCGGAGAGGTCGCGGATCTTGCCCTTGCGGTCGACCAGACCGGGTTTCTCCTGGCCCACGGCCCCATAGCGCAGCAGCTTCATGCTTGTTCCCCCTTGGGATGTCTCGTCTGTCTCTTCGTTTCGGTCGGGCGCCCGGCCCGGGTCACACCGGCGTCAGCACGGGCTTGCCGGCGAAGTGGGCGCGCAGGTTGTCGACCACCAGGTCGCCCATGGCGCGGCGGGTTTCGTGGGTGGCGCTGGCCGCATGGGGCTGCAGCACTACGTGGTCCAAGGCCAGGAGCTCTTGTGGGACCTTCGGCTCCTCGGCGAAGACGTCGAGACCGGCACAGCCGAGCCGGCCGTCCTTGAGGGCGGCGACCAGCTCCGGCTCGTCGACGACGGAGCCGCGGGCCACGTTGATGAACACGCCCTCCGGGCCGATGGCCTCGATCACGGCCCGGTTGACGATCCTGTCGGTCACTGCGCCACCGGGGCAGATGGCGACCAGCACATAGCTATCACGCGCCATGGCCACCAAGTCGGCATAGTACTTGTAGGGCACGTCCTGCTTGGCGCGGCCGTGGTAGGCGATCTCCATGCCGAAGACCTCGGCCTTGCGGGCGATGTCCTTGCCGATGCGCCCGAGGCCGAGGATGCCGAGCTGGCGGCCGCGGATCGCGTGGGTCAGGGGCATGGCCTTTTCCAGCCACTTGCCGGCCCGCACGTAGCGGTCGCCGGTGCAGATCTGGCGCGTGGTGGCGAGCAGCAGGGCGATCGCCATGTTGGCCACGTCGTCGTTCAGCACCTCTGGGGTGTTGGTCACGATGATACCGCGCTTGGCGGCGTGCGCCAGGTCGATGGCGTCGACGCCGACGCCGTAGCAGGAGACGATCTCCAGATTCGGCAGGGCATCCATCATGGCGGCGCCGGCGCCCAGGTTGCCGCTGGTGGCGATGGCGCGCACCTTCCCGCCGACCTGCTTCAGAAGGGCCTCGCGGTCGGCGCTCTCCCACAGGCGGTGAACGGTGAAGTCGCTGTCCAGCGCCTCCATGACGTGCGGCATCATCGGGCCGACCATAACGAGTTCCGGCTTCACGCTTTTCTCCAGTTGCTTGAACGCCCCGGGACAGGACACAGTCCGCACCCGCTTGGAGGAGATCCGCACGGGGGCGCGTGTGATTGTTGTTGGATCGCTGGCCTTGTTGGCTGGACAGCGCTAACCATCAATAGCAAACATGGAGCGAAGCGCCAAGTTGGCAGGAAGGCCGGACGGCCGGCGCCGCGCCGCCGCCGGCTGCGTTGCGGAATGCGCCCGCAGCCGCCACAATCGCGTGCAACCGCTGAGAATCCGGCGATCTTCGGCCGCGGGCGGCGATGCAGGGGGAGGAAGCGTGAAGGTAGTCATCACCGGGGGGACCGGGTTCATCGGTCAGCGGCTGGCCCAGGCCCTGCTGCAAAAGGGCGGGCTCACGGCGCCCAGCGGCGCGCCGGCGCCGATCGACGCGCTGCTGCTGTTCGACGTGGCGGCCCCGCCGCAGCGCCCGGCCTGGGCGGACGAGCGGGTCGAAATCCGCACCGGCGACATCTCCGACCCGGCGCAGGTGAGGGCGCTGATCGACCGCGACGACATCTCGGTGTTCCACCTGGCCTCGGTGGTCAGCGGCGGCGGCGAGAAGGACTTCGACCTGGCGCTGCGGGTCAACCTGACCGGCGGTCTCAACGTCTTCGAGGCCTGCCGTGCCCGGTCAGCATCGGGGGCCGGCCTGCCGCGGCTGGTGTTCGCCAGCTCGATCGCCGTGTTCGGCGGCTCCGGCATGGCGCCGGTGGTCGGCGACCACGCCAAGCAGACGCCGCAGACCACCTACGGCGCGACCAAAGCGATCTGCGAACTGCTGGTCAACGACTACACCCGCAAGGGCTTCTTCGACGGCCGCTCGGCGCGGCTGCCGACGGTCATCGTGCGGCCCGGCAGGCCCAATGCCGCGGCTTCCAGCTTCGTCAGCGGCCTGTTCCGCGAGCCGCTGAACGGCGAGGTCTGCAAGATTCCCGTCGCCGAAGACACCGTGATGCCGGTGCTCGGCTATCGCTCCATCGTCGGCGGCCTCATCGCCCTGCACGAGGCCGAGGGCGCGGCGCTGGGCGACGACCGGGCGGTCAGCCTGCCGAGCTTCACGGTTACCGTGCGGGAGATGATCGACGCCCTGATGCGCGTCGCCGGCGACCGCAAGCTGGGCGAGATCGTGTTCGAGCCCGACCCCTTCATCCAGCAGATCTGCAACGGTTGGCCCAAGGACGCCTCCTACGAGCGCGCCACCCGGCTCGGCCTGCCCAAGGACGCTAGCCTGGACGCCATTGTCGAGAACTACATCGAGGACTACCTGTGAGCGCCGCGCAATCCACTGCCGTCATCGCCATCGACTGGGGCACCTCATCGTTTCGCGCCTACGCGCTCGATTCGGAAGGGAAAATCCTCGACCGCCAGGAATCGGCGGACGGCATCCTCAGGGTGCGCGGCGGCGATTTCGCCGCGGCCCTGCAGGGGCATCTTGGCGACTGGCTGAAGCGCAGCCCGGGCGCCACCGTGGTCATGAGCGGCATGATCGGCAGCCGGCAGGGCTGGCGCGAGGT
>JBFGUI010000003.1:0-36610 GCA_041565695.1 Kiloniellaceae bacterium | reverse complement strand
CTTGACCAGCGTGACCTCCACGTCGTCGCTCTGCAGCGCCTCGGCGAGGCGCAGGCTGGTCTGCCACGGCACGTCGACGTCGGCCATGCCGTGAATCAGGCGCACCGGGCAGCTCAGCGGGATCGGAGCGCCCAGCAGCAGGTGGTCGCGGCCCTCTTCGATCAGCCGCAGGGTGATGCGGTAGGGCGCTTCGCTGTACGCCGAGGGGCGGTCGATATGGCCGTCGCGGCGCAGCGTCGCCCGCTGCTCGGCCGTGGCCCGGCGCCAGATCAGATCCTCGGTAAAGTCCGGTGCGGCCGCGATGCCGATCAGCCCGGCGACACGCTCGGGGCGGGCGAGGGCGGCCAGCAGCATGATCCAGCCGCCCATGGAGGATCCGATCAGGATCTGCGGCCCGTCGGTCAGGGCGTCGAGCGCGGCGACGGCGTCGGCGGCCCAGAGCCCCACCGTGCCGTCCTCGAAGCGTCCGCTCGAGGCGCCGTGGCCGCGGTAGTCGAAGCGCAGGAAGTCCCGCCCGGCGCGCCGCGCGTAGGCTTCCAGGGCCACCGCCTTGGTGCCGCTCATGTCCGACATGAAGCCGCCGAGAAACACCAGCCCCGGCGCCGGGGCCGCCGCCTCGCCGCTGGCTTTTCGGCCCTCGGTCTTGTAATAGGCCAGATTGGTGCCGTCTTCGCGGGTCAGATTTCGCGGCGGCGGGTCGACCGGCAGTCCGGAATGCGGCATGCTAACGCTCAATCAAGGATTGCTGTGGCACCACTCTCTCTGGCATGAAGCCCTCATGATGCGGGAACGCCCAGTCGTATGAGCGCCCAAGAAGTTAACATCGAGATGACGCAGGTCGAAAGGGCCGCGCCCGCCGACGGACCGGTGATCCTGCAGGTTCTGCCCGAACTGGTGACCGGCGGTGCGGAGCGTGGCACCGTCGAGGTGGCGGCGGCCATCGTCCAGGCGGGCGGCACCGCCATCGTGGTCTCCGAGGGCGGGCCGATGGAGAACGACCTGAAGCGTGCCGGCGCGCTGCACATCAAGCTGCCGGTCGCCTCGAAGAACCCCATCGTGATGTACCGCAACATCACCCGCCTGCAGCGCGTCATCGAAAGCTACAAGGTCGACGTGGTGCACGCCCGCTCGCGCGCGCCGGCCTGGTCGGCGCGCGCTGCCGCACAGCGGACGGGACGGCACTTCATCACCACCTTC
Organism: Kiloniellaceae bacterium; assembly: GCA_041565695.1. Classification (GTDB taxonomy): domain Bacteria; phylum Pseudomonadota; class Alphaproteobacteria; order Kiloniellales; family Kiloniellaceae; genus Pelagibius. Next base: position 35,413 of record JBFGUI010000003.1, on the reverse strand, counting down.
CACGCGCCCTACAACTTTTCCAACGCCATCAAGAAGCGTTACAACCAGATCATGGCCGAGGGCGAGCGCGTCATCGCGATCTCCGAGTTCATCGCCCAGCACGTGCGCGAGAACTACAACGTCGAGCCGGCGCGCCTGCGCGTCATCCGCCGCGGCATCGATCTCGCCCGCTTCGACCCGGACCGGGTCTCGGCCGAGCGCATGATCCAGCTCTCGACCCGCTGGCGCCTGCCCGACGGCGTGCCGCTGATCCTCATGCCCGGGCGGCTCAGCCGCTGGAAGGGCCAGGCGGTCCTGCTCGAGGCTCTGACCCACCTGAGGGACATCGATTACCGCTGCGTCATGGTCGGCTCCGACCAGGGGCGCACCGGCTACCGGCGGGAACTCGAGGCCCTGATCAGCACGCACGGCCTCGACGGCCGGGTCTCGATCATGGACGAATGCAACGACATGCCGGCGGCCTACATGCTCTCGGACGTGGTGGTCTCCGCCTCGACGGATCCGGAGGGCTTCGGCCGGGTGGTCGGCGAGGCGCAGGCCATGGGCCGTCCGGTGGTGGCCAGCGACCACGGCGGGGCGCGCGAGCAGCTGATCGCCGAGCGCACCGGCTTCCTCTTTCCCTCCGGCGATGCCGAGGCCCTGGCGGCGGGACTGCGCAAGGCCCTCTCGCTGACCCCGGCGGCCCGGGCCATGCTGCACGACCAGGCCATCGCCCGGGTCCGGGCGGAATTCTCCAAGGACCAGATGTGCGCCCGCACCCTGGCGCTCTATCGCGAGGTCATCCGCGCCGGGGCCGGCAGCCGCGCGCCGCGCCAAGCCGGGGCGAGCCGAACCTGACCTGATTCGCGGCCGCGGCCGGCCCTCTGCTTGACAGGTCTTTTAATCCTTCTAAAGTTCCCGCCGCTTTCAACCAGGGCCCGGATTTCCGGGATTTATCATGGCAGTCACGACAGACAGCACGCTCTCTATCTCGCTTCCCGACGGCTCCACGCGCGCCTTCGACGGGCCGGTGACCGGCGCCGAGGTCGCGGCCGCCATCGGCCCGGGGCTGGCCAAGGCGGCGCTGGCAGTCAAGGTGGACGGCGAGCTGCGCGACCTGTCGCGGCCGATCGAGCATGACGCCGCCATCGAGATCGTGACCGCGGGCCACGAGGACTCCCTGGAGCTGCTGCGCCATGACTGCGCCCACGTTCTGGCCGAGGCGGTGCAGGAGCTCTACCCCGGCACCCAGGTGACCTTCGGCCCCGCCATCGAGAACGGTTTTTACTACGACTTCGCGCGGGCCGAGCCCTTCACGCCCGATGACCTGGAGGTCATTGAAAAGCGCATGCACGAGATCGTCGACCGCAACGAGGACATCGTCCGCGAGGTCTGGGACCGGGACGCGGCGATCCGCCACTTCAGTTCGATCGGCGAGAAGTACAAGGCCGAGCACATCGAGACCTTGCCGGACGACGCGGCGATCTCGATCTACCGCCAGGGCGACTGGCTCGACCTCTGCATCGGTCCGCACCTGCCCTCGACCGGCAAGCTGGGCCACGCCTTCAAGCTGACCAAGATCTCCGGCGCCTACTGGCGTGGCGATGCGCGCAACGAGCAGCTGCAGCGCATCTACGGCACCTGCTGGGAGACGGAAAAGCAGCTCAAGGCCTACCTCACCATGCTGGAGGAGGCGGAAAAGCGCGATCACCGGCGTCTCGGCCGGGAAATGAACCTTTTCCACATGCAGGAGGAAGCGGCCGGTTCGGTGTTCTGGCACCCCAAGGGCTGGACCCTTTACCGCACGGTCGAGAGCTACATGCGCCGCCGCCTGGAGACGGCCGGCTACGTCGAGGTGAAAACGCCGCAACTGATCGACCGCTCGCTCTGGGAGGCCTCGGGCCACTGGGAGAAGTTCCACGAGCACATGTTCATCGCCGAGTCGGAGGAGCGCTCGCTGGCGGTCAAGCCGATGAACTGCCCGGGCCACGTCCAGATCTTCAAGCAGGGCATCACCAGCTACCGCGACCTGCCGCTGCGCATGGCCGAGTTCGGCTCCTGCCACCGCAACGAACCCTCGGGCGCTCTGCACGGTATGATGCGGGTGCGCGCCTTCACCCAGGACGACGCCCACATCTTCTGCACGCCGGACCAGATCAACAGCGAGACGGTGATCTTCTGCGACCTGCTGCGCTCGATCTACCGGGACTTCGGCTTCGACGAGCTGGTGGTGAAGTTCTCCGACCGCCCGGCGGTGCGCGCCGGCGACGATGCCACCTGGGACAAGGCCGAGCAGGCTCTGAAGGACGCGGTCGAACAGGCCGGGCTGGAGTACAGCCTGAACCCGGGCGAGGGCGCTTTCTACGGGCCGAAGCTGGAGTTCGTGCTGCGCGACGCCATCGGCCGCGACTGGCAGTGCGGCACCTTCCAGGTGGATTTCGTGCTGCCCGAGCGGCTCGGCGCCAATTACATCGGCGAAGACGGCGAGAAGCATCGCCCGGTGATGCTGCACCGGGCGATCCTCGGTTCCTTCGAGCGCTTTCTGGCGATCCTCATCGAGCAGTACGCCGGGCGTTTCCCGCTCTGGTTGGCCCCGATCCAGGCCGTGGTCGCCACCATCACCTCCGATGCCAACGGCTATGCTCAACAGGTCCAGGCCGCCCTGGCGGCGGGGGGGCTGCGCAGCGAGCTCGATCTGCGCAATGAGAAAATCAACTATAAGGTGCGAGAACACTCCCTCGCCAAGGTGCCGGTGATCGCCGTGGTCGGGCGTCGAGAGGCCGAGGAAGGCAAGGTCGCGCTGCGCCGCCTGGGCAGCAAGGACCAAGAGAATCTTGCGCTCGGCGAAGCAGTGGCTAGGATCAGGGCGGAAGCGCAGGCCCCCGATCTCGGGGAAACCGGGGCCGCGTAGCCGTCGGTCCTGGGCGCGGGAAAGCGCCGCGGGACTGTTGTTTTTAGATGCAGCGATGTTCAGGGGCGGGGCACCGGGAGAAACCCGGACGGCCCGGCCGAGAGAGACGGGGAAGGTCGCCGCCAGCCGCGGCGCTGCCAGTGAATGACCTGAAAAGGCACCCCTGCAACGGGAAAAAGGAGCTTAAGCGATAGCACGCCCACCCTTTGACGCCACGCCGTCCCGCGACGGGCCGCGTGTAAACGACATGATCACGTCGCCCCAGGTACGCCTCGTAGACGAAAACGGAGAGCAAGTCGGAGTGGTATCCGTCGCCGACGCTCTGCGCCGCGCCGAGGATGCCGGCCTCGATCTGCTCGAGGTTTCGCCCAACGCCGATCCGCCGGTCTGCAAGATCCTCGACTACGGACGCTTCCGTTACGAGGCCCAGAAGAAGAAGAACGAGGCCCGCAAGAAGCAGAAGGTCATCGAGGTCAAGGAAATCAAGATGCGCCCCAACATCGACACCCACGACTACGAGGTGAAGATGCGGGCGATCAACCGTTTCATCGACGAAGGCGACAAGGTCAAGGTGACCATGCGCTTCCGGGGCCGCGAAATGGTTCACCAGGACCTCGGCAAGCAGGTGCTCGACCGGGTCCGCGAGGAAATGGAAGAAAAGGCCAAGGTCGAGCAGTTCCCGAAGATCGAAGGCCGCCAGATGACCATGGTGATGGCGCCGCGCTGAAGCCGCGACGCTGCCCGCTCCGCACTGCCAGGCCGCCCGGCCGCCCGGGCGGCCGCTGCTTCCGGGGCGGCTTTGCGCCCCCCGGCTGCCTCCAGAAAATCCCGGTTTTCTGGGGTTTTTGCTGCATCGCGCCCCTGTCCTCGGCGGACTTGCATTCGACCGGTCGGAGGGCTATAACCCCGCGTTCTTGATTGAGCGGTCCGGCGAAAGGGCATGCCCAGCCGCTCCAACTGTCTCGTTTCGTTCAGAAAGGATGCAAAATGCCCAAGCTGAAGAACAAGTCCGGAGCGAAGAAGCGCTTCCGGCTCACCGCCTCTGGCAAGGTGCGTACGGCCCAGGCGGGTAAGCGCCACGGCATGCGCAAGCGCCCCCAGAAGATGATCCGCAATGCACGCGGCACGACCGTCCTGAGCGACGCCGATGCCAAGATCGTGCGCCGCAATTTTCTGATCTACGCGAAGTAAGGGAGGCCCGGCATGGCAAGAGTCAAGCGGGGCGTCACCACGCACGCCCGTCATCAGAAGGTCCTGAAGCGCGCCAAGGGCTATCGCGACCGCGGCAAGAACGTCTACACCGTCGCGATCGAGCGGGTCGAAAAGGGCCTGCAGTACGCCTATCGCGACCGCCGCGCCAAGAAGCGCACCTTCCGCGCCCTGTGGATCCAGCGCATCAATGCCGGCGCCCGCCAGCACGGCCTCACCTACTCCCAGTTTATGAACGGCATCAAGCGGGCCGGTATCGAGCTCGACCGCAAGGTGCTGTCCGACCTGGCGGTGCGTGAGCCCGATGCCTTCAAGTCCCTGGTGGAGCAGGCCAAGGCCGCCCAGGCCTGAAGCTTTCCCGATAGACCAGTGACCGAACCCGTCAGCTGAGGTACGCCCCCAGGACGGGCAGGCGCGCCGGACGGGAAGCCGGAGGCGGACGTGTAGGCGATGGAGAACCTCGAGGAACTGCAGAACAGCCTGTTGGATCGCGTGGCCGCGGCCGGCGATCTGGAGGCCCTGGAGAGTCTGCGCGTGCAGGCGCTCGGCAAGAAGGGCGAGGTGACTCAGCGCCTGAAGAGTCTGGGCAGCCTCTCGCCCGACGAGCGCAAGGCGGCGGGCCAGAACCTCAACAAGGTGAAGGACGCCGTCGCCGCGGCCATCGAGGCGCGGCGCGCCGACCTCGAGGAAAGCGCGCTGGAGGCCCGGCTGGCTGCGGAGGCGGTCGACGTCACCCTGCCGGCGCGCCCGGCGGAGGTTGGCCGCATTCATCCGATCAGCCAGACCTTCGAGGAGCTGACGGCGATCTTCGGCGAGATGGGCTTCTCGGTGGCCGAGGGCCCGCACATCGAGGACGACTTCCACAACTTCACGGCCCTCAACATCCCCGAGGTGCATCCCGCGCGCCAGGAGATGGACACCTTCTACATGCGCCCGGCCGCCGACGGCAGCCGCAAGGTGCTGCGCACCCACACCTCGCCGGTGCAGATCCGCACCATGCTGTCCGAGAAGCCGCCGATCCGCATCATCGTGCCGGGCCGCACCTTCCGCGCCGACCACGACGCCACCCACTCGCCCATGTTCCACCAGGTCGAGGGTCTGGTGATCGACAAGGCGAGCCACATGGGCCACCTCAAGGGCACCCTGACGGCCTTCTGCCGCGCCTTCTTCGGCGTCGACGACCTGCCGCTGCGCTTCCGGCCCAGCTACTTTCCCTTCACCGAGCCCAGCGCCGAGGTCGACATCGGTTGCAGCCGTGAGGGCGGCGAGCTGAAGATCGGCCCGGGCAAGGACTGGCTGGAGATCCTCGGCTGCGGCATGGTCCACCCCAAGGTGCTGATGAACTGCGGCATCGACCCGGAGGAGTACCAGGGCTTTGCCTTCGGCATGGGGGTCGAACGCATCGCCATGCTGAAGTACGGCTTTCCGGACCTGCGCATCTTCTATGAATCCGATCTGCGCTGGCTGAAGCACTACGGCTTCGTGCCGCTGGAGATCCCCTCCATGGTTCGTGGGATGTAGAGGGGGGATGTAGCGCCATGAAGTTGACGCTGAGCTGGCTCAAGGACCACCTCGAGACCGAGGCCTCCTTGAAGGAGATCACCGACACCCTGTCGATGATCGGGCTCGAGGTCGAGGGGGTCGAGGACCGCGCCGAGGCGCTGAAGCCCTTCACCGTCGCCTACGTGAAGGAGGCGCGGCCGCATCCCAATGCCGATCGCCTCAGGCTCTGCATCGTCGATACCGGCAGGGAAGAGGTTCAGGTGGTCTGCGGCGCGCCCAACGCGCGCACCGGCATGAAGGGCGTCTTCGCGCCGGTCGGCAGCTATGTGCCGGGCATCGAGCTGACCCTGAAGGCGGGCAAGATCCGCGGCGAGGAGTCCAACGGCATGCTGGTCTCCGAGCGGGAGATGGGCCTCTCGGACGAGCACGAGGGCATCATCGACCTGCCGGAGGACACGCCGCTGGGCGCACCCTTCGCCGAGGTCATGGGTCTCAACGACCCGGTCATCGAGATCGCCATCACGCCCAACCGCGGCGACTGCCTCGGCGTGCGCGGCATCGCCCGCGATCTGGCGGCGGTCGGCCTCGGCAGGCTGAAGCCGCTTGACACCGCGGCGCGGCCCGGCAGCTTCGAGAGCCCGATCAAGTGGCGCTGCGACCTGCCGGCGGACCGCCAGCACGCCTGCCCCTACGTCGCCGGGCGCTACTTCCGCGGTGTGAAGAACGGGCCCAGCCCCAAGTGGATGCAGGACCGCCTGCGCGCCATCGGCCTCAGGCCCATTTCCGCGCTGGTCGACATCACCAACTACGTGACCTACGACCTCGCCCGGCCGCTGCACGTCTTCGACGCCGACAAGGTGAAGGGCGACGTGGTCATGCGCTTTGCCGAGTCGGGCGCCGAAATCCTGGCGCTCGACGGCAATACCTACAGCCTCGACGACGACATGGTGACGATCTACGACGACAACGGGCCGGAAGGCATCGGCGGCGTCATGGGCGGCGAGATTTCGGGTTGCCAGGCCGACACCACCAACGTCTTTCTGGAGGTGGCGCTGTTCGACCCGGACATGGTCGCCGTTACCGGGCGCAAGCTGGGCGTCCACTCCGATGCCCGCTTCCGCTTCGAGCGCGGCCTCGACCCGCAGTCCGCCGTCTGGGGTGTCGAGATTGCCACGCGCCTGATCTTCGACCTCTGCGGCGGCGAGGCCAGCGAAGTCGTCACCGCCGGCGAGATCCCGCCGGAGACCCGGCGCATCGCCTTGAATCCCGCGCGGATCGCCAGCCTGGGCGGCATTGCTGTGGACGGCGCGCGCCAGGCCGAGATCCTGCAGCGGCTCGGTTTTGCGGTGGAGCAGAAGGGCGAAGTCATCGCCGCGGTGCCCCCGAGCTGGCGGCCGGACGTGGAGTCCGAAGCCTGCCTGGTCGAGGAGGTCATGCGGGTGCACGGCTACGACCACATTCCCGAGGTCGCGCTGCCGCGCGACAGCTACCTCCCGCGCGCGGTGCTGACGCCGGCCCAGCGCCGCGTCTCGGCGGCGCGCACGGCGCTGGCCTGGCGCGGCATGATGGAGGGGGTGACCTTCTCCTTCGTCGCGCGCCGCGAGGCCGAGCTGTTCGGCGGCGGTGCCGATCTCCTGACCCTGGCCAACCCGATCTCCGCCGATCTCGACGTCATGCGGCCGACGCCGCTGGTCAACCTGGCGACCGCAGCGGTGCGCAACGCCGACCGCGGCTTCGGCGACCTGGCGCTTTTCGAGGTCGGTCCGCAGTACCTCGACGACACCCCCGAGGGGCAAGTGACCGTTGCGGCCGGCCTGCGCGTCGGCGAAAGCCAGCCGCGCCACTGGGCCGGTGCCGCACGCGGCGTCGACCTGTTCGACGCCAAGGGCGATGCCGAGGCGGTGCTGACGGCCTGCGAGGCGCCGGTGGAAAACCTCCAGGTCACCCGCGATGCGCCCGGCTGGTACCACCCCGGCCGCTCCGGCGTGCTGCGGCTCGGCCCCAAGGTCCTGGCCCAGTTCGGCGAACTGCATCCGCGGGTGCTGCGCCGCCTGGACCTCAAGGGCCCGGCGGCGGCCTTCGAGGTCTTCCTCGACGCCATTCCGCTGTCCCGCGCCGGCGGGCAGAAGCGCCCCCTGCTGGAGCTTTCGCCCTTCCAGCCGGTTTTGCGCGACTTCGCCTTCCTGGTGGATGAGGACGTGCCGGCGGAAAAGCTGCTGCGCGCCGCGCGCGGCGCCGACAAGGCGCTGATCGCCGAGGTCTCGCTGTTCGACGTCTATCAGGGCAAGGGGGTGGCGCCAGGCAAGAAGTCCCTGGCCATCGCCGTCACGCTGCAGCCGCGTGAGGCGACCCTGACGGACCAGGAGATCGAGGCGGTGGCGGAAAAAGTCGTCGCCCAGGTGAGCAAGGCGACGGGGGGAGTTCTCAGGGGATAGCGGCTTCCGCGCGGCCCCGGGGCGGGGCTGCAGGTCGCCGGGAAGATGCGTCGCCCGGTGAAGCTGTCTCTGTTCGGCTCAGCGGGCGAGGCGCCGCTCGCTGTCCTCGCTGTTGCGGGCCCAGACTTCGTCGGCTTTGCGGGCGCGCTCCACCAGTTCCCTGGCCAGCTTGATGTTGCCGGCCGCTTCGGCCCTCGCCGCGAGGGCCCAGGTCATGGCCGCGTATTCACGGGCCTCGGCTTCACTGATTCTCCGGTCCATATGGCGCTTTTCCTGCCCAACAACCATGGGATTTGACGATTAAACCCAGGGTCGGACGGCCATGGTTAACGAAAGGTTAACATCCACAGCGCTGTGGTATTTCGGCACTCGACGTTGCAGAGATGCAACAGCCGGCCGCGATGAAGGGCGGGCAGCTGCCGGAACCGGCAAGAAAAAAGCCCGGTCCATGACGGACCGGGCCTCGAAGCTCATCCCGTGGCCTTCGGCTCGGTGTCCCTCAGAAGGTCACCCGAACTCTGGCCGGATCTGGAGCCGGGCAATCAGGTGCTGTACCACTGCATGCAGATGCGCGGGCCCTGATGCGCCTTGTTGCCGGCCTTGGTCTGCCGGATCGTCTTGTTGATGAAGGCCTCGAGCTCGCGGATGTGATGCTCCGGAACGCCGGCCCGGATCAGCGTGTTGCGGGACTGCCGCGCGTTCTTGCTGTAGGTCGCGTAGTCCTTCTTACCGAGGGCCTCGTAAGCCTTCACCATGCAGTAGTTCTGCTGGTACCAGCGGGCCTCGTTGCGGGCCGCCGCTGCGGGGGACGTCGTTGCCGCAAAGATGGCGCCCGCGGTAGCAAGGCAGGCTGCCAAGCGTAGTCCGCCACCCACGGACATGAAGTAACTTCCCATGGAATCTCTCCGCATCGTTCGTCCTCAGAGTTCTGAGGCCCCGATTCTTCTCTCCCGGCGTTGAAATTTCGTGAAGAACCGGGACAATGCCCCCCAAATCCCGGGCAGATTAACAAATAATACTGCGATCTCAAAGGTAGAGAAATCGTGGCCGGCCGGAGCGCGGCGTCAGCATGCGCGTGGTGGAACTGGCCGGCGGCTGCCAGCGCAGTTCGATGCCCCGCTCAGCGAGAAAGGCCTCCGCCGCCTTGCGTGCTTCCGCGTGGGTGCGCGCCGTGCCCTGGCCGTAGCGCAGGCAGACCCTGCCGCCCTCTTTGTGCTCCCCTGCCGCAGCGGCCCTGCCTTCCGCCTCGACAGCGTAGGTCACCGTCCAGCGGAACAGCGGCTCTCCCCTCTCATAGGTGAAGGACGACGTTTCCCGCCAGGGCTCGATCAGGATATTGTGGCTTTTCAACAGGATCCTCCCTTCAACTTGCCACCCCGAGGGCTAACACGGCGCCCGGCGCCTGGTGTGTGACGACTTCGGGACAAATGCCCCGGCCAGTACCAGGGGCCCGCCGGCGGCGGGCTACGGCAGGCGTTGATTAGCCGGGCGGCGCGCCCTATCTTCCTGCCGCCTCGGGCCGCTGCCCGGGCGCGAATTTTTTCGAGGCAGCTCGCAGACCAGCATGACCGATCTTTCCCATATCCGTAATTTCGCGATCATCGCCCACATCGACCACGGCAAGTCGACCCTGGCCGACCGGCTGATCCAGCTCTGCGGCGGCTTGAGCGAGCGCGAGATGAAGGAGCAGGTGCTTGACTCGATGGAGCTGGAGCGCGAGCGCGGCATCACCATCAAGGCCCAGACGGTGCGCCTCAACTACCGGGCAGCCGACGGCGAGACCTACGAGCTGAACCTGATCGACACGCCGGGCCACGTGGACTTCTCCTACGAGGTCAGCCGCTCGCTGGCCGCCTGTGAGGGCTCGCTGCTGCTGGTCGACGCCAGCCAGGGGGTCGAGGCCCAGACCTTGGCGAACGTCTACCTCGCCATCGACAACGACCACGAGATCATCCCGGTCCTCAACAAGGTCGACCTGCCGGCCGCCGAGCCGGAGCGCGTCAAGGAACAGATCGAGGAGGTCATCGGCATCGACGCCAGCGACGCCCTGGAGATCTCGGCCAAGACCGGCAAGGGCGTCGAGGCGGTGCTCGAGGCCCTGGTCAAGCGCCTGCCGCCGCCCAAGGGCGACGCCGCGGCGCCCCTGAAGGCCATGCTGGTGGACTCCTGGTACGACAGCTATCTCGGCGTCATCGCGCTGGTCCGGGTGATCGACGGCAGGCTGAAGCCGGGCACCAGGATCCGCATGATGGGCACCGGCGCCACGCACCTGGTCGACAAGGTCGGCGCTTTCACCCCCAAGATGGTCAACCTGCCGGAACTCGGACCCGGTGAGCTCGGCTTCATCAACGCCTCGATCAAGTCTGTGGCCGACTGCAACGTCGGCGACACCATCACCGACGACCGCCGCCCCGCCGACAAGCCCCTGCCGGGCTTCAAGCCCTCCGTGCCGGTGGTCTTCTGCGGCCTTTTCCCGGTGGACGCCGCGGACTACGAAGACCTGCGCGATTCGCTGGCCAAGCTGGCGCTGAACGACTCCTCCTTTATCTACGAGGCGGAGACCAGCGCCGCGCTGGGCTTCGGCTTCCGCTGCGGCTTCCTCGGCCTGCTGCACCTGGAAATCGTGCAGGAGCGCTTGGAGCGCGAGTTCGATCTCGACCTCGTCACCACTGCGCCCTCGGTGGTCTACAAGATCCACCTGACCAACGGGCAGATGATCGAGCTGCACAATCCGGCCGACATGCCCGACGTGGTGAAGATCGACCACATCGAGGAGCCCTGGATCAAGGCGACGATCCTGGTGCCCGACGAATTCCTCGGCCCCATCCTCAAGCTTTGCGAGGACCGGCGCGGCGAGCAGCTCGACCTGACCTACGCCGGCTCGCGCGCCATGCTGGTCTACCGGCTGCCGCTCAACGAGGTGGTCTTCGACTTTTACGACCGTCTCAAGTCGGTGTCGCGCGGCTACGCCAGCTTCGACTATCAGATCGAGACCTACCGGGAGAGCGACCTGGTGAAGGTCTCGATCCTGGTGAACGCCGAGCCGGTCGATTCCCTGGCCATCATCGTGCACCGCAGCCAGGCGGAATCGCGCGGGCGCATGCTCTGCGAGCGCCTCAAGGGCCTGATCCCGCGCCAGCTCTTCAAGATCGCCATCCAGGCCGCCATCGGCGGCAAGGTCATCGCCCGCGAGACCATCTCGGCCCTGCGCAAGGACGTGACGGCCAAGTGCTACGGCGGCGATATCACCAGAAAGCGCAAGCTGCTGGAAAAGCAGAAGGCGGGCAAGAAGCGCATGCGCCAGGTCGGCAACGTGGAGATCCCGCAGTCGGCCTTCCTCGCCGCCCTCAAGATGAGCGACAACTAGGCGAGGCTGCCCCTTCTAGCGCTTGCCGGAAAAGCGGCGCGGCGCCCGCTGGCCGCCCCAGCGACGGAACAGCAGCACCAGGACGATCCCTGGCACGGCGAAGACGATCACGGCCGGCGACTGCAGGGCGGGAGCAAAGACGTTGTCCCAGAGGTCGACGGAGATGCTGCGCTCGATGCCGGCCTGCAGGGTGTTGAGCGTGGCGCTGCCCAGGGCCTGATCGATCTCGAACCAGCGCTGGCCGAGCACGGCCAGGCTCCAGGTGCCGCTGTCGAGCGCGGCGACGGCGTCCCAGCCGAGCAGCACCAGGGCGCAGAACAGCAGTAACCAGCCGAGTAAGCGGCCTACGATCATCAAGCCCCCATTCTGCCGCCCTGCGACTCCAGCCCGGTCGTTGTGCGGCCCGCCCCTCCGAGGCGGTGCCGGGCTTCCGCGGCGGCCGTGAAAGACGCAATAGTAGCAGCCGGGAGCGGCCGCAGCCAACCGCCGGGCGAGGATGCTGCGCCGCAGGACCCCGGGTGGGCGGTTGCGGGGCCCGGTCGCGCCGGGCGCGTAGGCGTTGCATCGCGGCGCCGCCTCGGCTAGTTTCCCGCCCGCGTCTCCCGGCTCCCGCTGCCCGGTTCATCATTGCGAAACCCGGCTGCGGTAGGACGGGGGACCCGTTCTTGAGGAGAGGTGGCCGAGTGGCTTAAGGCGCACGCCTGGAACGCGTGTGGGCGGGAAACCGCCTCGTGGGTTCGAATCCCACCCTCTCCGCCAGCCTTCGCTCTTTAGAGCTTCGGCTGGCTCACGCCAGTGAGCCAGCCGGTGCGAGTCTAGAGCGAGGCTGCCCTCCGTAGCCTTGGCGTAGGAGGGCCTCCTGCTTTAAGTCCAGGATGTTCTACGTTCATCTTCTCCAGAGCGAAGCGCATCCCAACCAGCGTTACGTTGGTTTTACTACAGACCTCAAGTCACGACTCAAAACTCATAACTCAGGCGGGTCTGTGCATACCGCCAAGTTCAAGCCTTGGAAGCTCGTCTGCTACTTGGCTTTCGAAGACGAGCGACGTGCCCGGGAGTTTGAGTACTACTTGAAATCCGGTTCCGGCAAAGCTTTTGCGAACAAGCGGCTTTGGTAGCGGCGGCCAGCGGACCGCCGTCAATCCCTCCCGCTCGGCTCACACCAGCGTATCGAAAGCGCTCTTCATCAGCGCCTTGGCGTCGAGGCTGGGCTTCTTCACCGTGATCTTGTTGAGGTCGAGGTCGAGACCCTTCTTTTCCGACCAGGCCACCGGGAAGGTGGCGCTCAGTTCCATGTCGGGTCCGAACTCGCCCAGCTTCTTGCGCCACGGGCCCCAGGTCTTGGAAATGTCGAAGAGGCCCAGGTCGACGCCGGCGGAAACCGAGGCGTTGACGCCGACCTCGAACTTCGGCCGCGCGGCGATCTCCGCCGTGGCGCCGACCTCGAAGCCCTCGGCCCGGTTCCACTTCACGCCGACGTCGAACTTGCCCTCGGCGCCGAGGCCCAGCGTGCCGTCGAGGCCGACCCGTCCCTTGACGTAGGCGACCGCCGCCTGCGCCTTGAGGCCGCCGCCGACATCCAGGGTGAAGCCGGCATAGGCCGGGACGTAGAACTGGGCCTTGCCGTCGACCGTGGCATCCTCCGGCTTGTCCAGGTCCATCACCGCCTTGACCTTGGTATCGCGCAGCTGGCCGGGCCCGACATAGGCGGAGAAGGTTACGTTGGCGTCGACGAAGGCAAAGATGCCGACACCGACCGGGCCGAGCTTGACGCCCCAGATCGGGAAGTCCGGCGGCGCCACGCGCAGGATCGGCTTGTCGTAGGTCTGCTTCTCGAAAAGATCGAAGGTCGGCGGCAGGGCGATCTCGCCGGAGATGATCACCTTGCCTTCCGGCGTGTACTCGATGCCCGCTGTCCCGGTCAGCACCTTGCCGAAGGTGATCGAGGCCTCGCCCTTGCCCCAGATCTTCAGCTCGCCCACCGGGCCGCCTTCGACCGGCTGGCCCGCCTCGTCGGTCGCCCGGTTGGTGGCGGTGACGTCGAGCCAGCCGGAAGCCGGCCCCTTGGCCACGTCGACCCGGCCCTTCAGCAGGACCGCTTCGCCGTCGAAGAAGATCTCGAGCGTTCCCGTGGCGCCGGCCGCGGCCAGGGAGGCCTTGCCGCCGCCGCTCACCGCCCACTCGCCGCTGTCCGGGCTGCGCAGGGCGCGCACCGTGACCTTGGCGTCGGAGACGCCCGGCAGCTTGTCGACCGGCAGAGGCAGATCCTTGCCCTCGATCTTGAGGCCGGTCTCCGGCATGTAGCCGACGGTGATGGTCGAGCCGGCGAGCACGCCGCCCAGCATCAGGCTGCCGGTGACGCCGAAGCTCTCGCGCGTCGCCGCCACCTCGATGGTGCCGGACTCGACGCCGGGCAGGCTGTCCTTCTTGACGGCCAGCGTCCCCTTGGCCTCGAAGTCGTCCTTGGCCAGGGAGTACTTGGCGTCGACCTCGGCCTTTTCGACGAAGTTGAAGTCGAAGAGGAACTTGCCGGCGATGATGGTGTCGTCCTTGGTGGTCTTGGCCGAAAGCCGGCCGCTGCCGAGCTGGTCGACGGCGATGCCCGCCTCGCCCTCGATGAAAAAGCCGTTCTCGCCGACACCCAGGTTGAGCGCTGCCTCGGTCACCCTGACCGGTCCGAAACTGAGCTTCTCCGTCGGCACCGGGAAGCTGACCACGATCTCGTCGCCGCGCAGCAGGATCGGGATGTTGAGCTCGGGGAAGAGCGCCTTCGACGAGAGGATCGAGCCTGAGGCGAAAAGCTCGCCGTCGGGGGTGATCTGCACGTCGGCGAAAGTGAGCGGGCTGAGCGGCCCGAACTTCACGTCCCTGAAGGCGGCGACCAGGCTGTCGCGGGTGATGTAGGCGCCGAAGCCGAGATTCTCGTCGTGCTTCAGGTCGATGGTCTTGTCGGCAAAAACGATGACGTCGGAGTCTTTCGACTGCTTCTTGGTGCGACGTACCCGGATCGACGAAATGACGCTGTTCTTGGTCTCGGCGCTGGGCGCCTTGAAGGGCGCGTCCTCGATGATGTAGATGCCGCGGTAGAAGAACGACGGTTTCTCAAGCTTGGTGCCGTCGCCGGATACCTTGAAGCGCGCGATGCGCCCGCCGGTGGGCCCGGGGAAGACGTTGATGTGGCTCGGCACCTCGCCTTCCTTGAACACGAAGCCCTGCTGGATCAGGTCCTTCTCGGTCATCGCCTCGAAGAACTTCACCTGCGCGCCGGCCTTCATCTGGTTCTTGGTCCAGTAGGTCTGCGTCGACCCGAACTTTCCGGCGGCAACGGTTTCGAAGCGCAGCACCCAGTCGCGCCGCACCGCCGTGGCGTTGGCGGGCAGGGGCTTGGGCGTCTTTGCGTCGGGGGTCTTCTTCAGCTCCTTGCGGGCGTTTTCCAGCACCCCGTCGATCGAGCTGTTGATCTTCGCGGAGATCGAGGCGCCGACCGAGCGGTTGTAGTTGCTCTGCAGCAGCCACATGTTCTCCGCCGCATCGAGGCCGCCGAGCTGCAGCTCGAGGATGTGGTCGGCATCGAGGCTGGCATCGCCGCCCTTGGGCCCCAGCATGGGGCGCAGCATCGAGTCGTGCTTGGCGAGCTGCTCGGTGGTGCCGACCAGCATGGTCTTGGCGGACTCCGCCTTCTTGCCGGAGGTGTAGAGCACGTAGACCTTGTTGCCGCCGCGCGCCATCGGCGCCGCGTCCTTCTGCTCGGCGAGCTTCGCCTCCAGCGCCGTCTTGGCAGGGCCGGCGAAATTCGTCTCTGCATAGGCGAGCCAGATCTCGAAGGCCTTGCCTTCCGGGCGCGCGGGCACCGGATCGAGCTTGAAGGCCGCCCCTTCGGCCGGCAGCGAGCGGCCGGCCTGTGCCTGGGGCTGGGTCTCGCCGCCCGCTGCGCCCTTCAGGGCGCCGGCGACCTTGGGCAGTTCCAGCTTGGGCAGGGTGACCGTGCCGGCGTGGCCGTCGGGCGCGGTGAGGTCGACCGCCCAGTCCTTGCCGCTCAGCTTGTCGACGGAGGTCGGGGTATTGGCGGCAGCGGGATCTTCCTTGACCTCCGACTTGCCGGCCGCCTTGGGCGTGCGCTGGATGCGTTGGGCAGCGGTGCTGCCGCCGCGCTGCTGGATGGTGTGCGCCGTCTCGTGGGCGATCAGCCGGCGCCCGGCGGTGGTGCCGGGATCGAACTGCCCCGGTGCGAAGAAGACATCCTGACCGAGGGTGAAGGCGCGCGCATTGAGTGCCGTCGCGGCGGCCCCGGCCGCCGGCGAGGTGTGGACGCGCACGTTACCCAGATCGAGACCGAGGCGCTGTTCCATCTGGCCGCGCAGCGGCGCAGCGAGCCCGGGGGCCGGTCCCTGGCGCAGGCGCGCGACGCTCGCTTCGACGGCGGCCGGGGCGCTGCCACCGGCCGCGCCCGGGGCGGCCTCCCGCTGGGCGGCGGCCGGCTCCTTATTCTCCGGCAGCGGCTCCGGCTCGCGTGTTTCCGGGCCGGCCAGGCGCGTGGAACGCTGTGCGGGCGCGGCCCCCAGCAGGTCTTCCAGCTTTTCTTCCGACTTGCGCGCTTCCGGCCCGGCCGGCCGTGCGGCACGCTGGGCCGGAGTCTCGGGCCCGGTCTTTTCCTCCTCCTGCTTTGCCGGCTTCGCCGGGCTGCGCTGCACGCCGAGCGGCGAGATCACCGGCGGCGGGGCCGCCGCGGGCAGCGGCGCGGCACTCACCACCCGTTCGGCGATGCGGTCCGCCTCGCGCTCGAAGCGGTCATTGGCGGCCCCGACCGCCAGACGGCGCTGCAGAGCAGCCGGTCCCCTGGCCGGTGCGACCGACTTCGGCGCGCCGGCCTTGCGAGCCAGGGGAGCGGCGGTGCCTGCCATCGCGGGCCTCAGTCGGGCACCTGGCTGCGTGCCCGCTTCAGCGCCGCGATGACCTTGTCGGTGTCGGCCAGGGTGCGCAGGCCGAACCGCTCGCGCAGCCGCTGGCGATCGACCGTCAGCAGGCGGTCCACGTCGGTGGTCTTGCGAACACCGGCGCGCCCCAGCCATTGCGCAACGGTTCCCTGCGGCTGGTCCGCGGCGATCACGCCTGCTTCCCGCAGCCGTTCCTCGGCGAGCCCGGCGATGCGGCGGACCCGCTGGTCGTCACCGCTGTCCTCGCGCGCCATGCCGACGGCCAGGGTGATCCGCGTGCCGACGGCAACGCGCTTGCCGGCCGCCGGATCCTGCTCGAGCACCAGGCCGACTTTGTCGCCTTCGGCCGGCACCTTCTTCGTCTCGCCGAGACGCAGTTCGGCGCGCTTCAGGGTGACCTGGGCTTCCTCCAGCTTCATGCCGACCACATCGGGGACGGGAACCTCATCGCCGCCCCGATCCTCGCTCGCCTTGCCGACGGAGAGGGCGACCTTGTCGCCGCGCGCGATCTCGGCGCCGGCATTGGGATCCTGCGCCACGACCAGGCCGCCGCGCTCGCCGGTCACCGGCACCTCGCTCACCGTGCCGAGGCCCAGCCCGGCCTTCTTGAGCGCCTGCTCCGCTTCCTTCAGCTTGAGGCCGATGACGTCGGGCACGCGCACCCTGCCAGAGGCGCCGACCACGATAGAAACGCCGTCGCCGCGGCGCACTGGCGTGCCGGCGGCCGGCTGCTGCGCGATCACCAGGCCGGCCTGGCCCTCGACTTCCTGCTCCTTGCGGTCTTCCAGCTTCAGCCCCTGGCCGCGGATCAGCGCCAGGGCGTCGGCCTCGCGCCGGCCGACCAGGTCGACCATTGGGTAGGCCTCGTCCTCCTCATCGCCGCCGTCTTCCGGCGGCGGCTCCGGGCAGGGCTCCTCGGCGGCGCGGCTGAGATCGATCTCGCGATAGAGCACCTGGCCTTCGCTGAGCGATTGCGGCTCGCCGTCGCGGAACAGCTCGCCGCCGTCCTTGGCGCGCACCGAGAGCACGAAGCCCACCGCCGGCGGCACCTCCATGGCAAAGCCGCCGACGTCGTCGGTGCAGCGGAAATCGAGTCGCTCGCCCTTGGCGACTACGCTGACCGTGACGTCGGTAACCGGCCGGCCGTCGTCGACCACGCGGCCCCAGACCGCCGCCCCCGTCTCGGTCTCCAGGCTCGGGCGGGTCAGCCGCGCGCGCTCGGTCTCCTCGCGGAACAGCGCGAAGCGCGCCTCGGCGCGCGCCAGGTCGGCCTCACGGCGGGCCACCTCCGGGTGCCTGGCGCCCTTGCGGTTGGCCGTGCGCTTGACCTCGCGGCGCAGCTGGCCTTCGCGCGCCTTGACCAGCGGCGCCGCCAGTCCGTAGCCGGCCAGGCGAACCCGGTCGCCGATCTCCTCGACGCGGCCGACCTCCGCCGCCAGGTCGTCGAGGTCGACCTTGCATAAGAACTCCTTGCGCTCAGCCATGGTTCATCCCCCCTTCAAGCCGAAGCGTTTGCTCAGTGCCGCGGAGAGTGCGGCGGCGATCTCGTCCAGCGTGTCGCAGAAGGCGAAGCCGAAGAGGCCGAGCACATCTCGGTTGCCGGCGACAACGCGGGCCGTCGATGGCCCGATGGCAAAGATGCAGTGCGTCGACTGGTTGGCCGATGTCTGGTTCATGAAGGCGAAGGTCACCGCCGAAATGAGCCCCGCGTTGACGCGCTTCTGCAGCCGGTTGCTGCTGGCCCGCAGGCTGGCGGAGATCGCCAGCAGGTCGGTCAGCGCCAGCACCACCTCGTTCTCGATCTCCGACTGGTTGTCGCAGAAGGAGATGTCGTCGGCGCCCAGCAGCATCACCGAGGACAGGGTGAAGGGCAGGGCCGGCGAGTGCGCCTGCAGGCTGATCTGGTTGTCGTTGACCATCATCTCGCCGCCGCGCAGACGCTGCGGCGAGAACTTGCCGTCCAGCGCGTTGCGGCTCACCAGGTCCTCCATGACACAGAGGCTTACCAAGTTGACGGCGTCCCCGCCCAGCACGTCGGAGAGGATTTCCAGCAGCACGTAGTCGAAGAGATCGATCTCGGCCGAGGGCTGGAAAATCCGCCCGCCGAGACGGCTAAGGGCGAAGCCGCCCGCCACCAGGGAGCCGAAGACGTTGGAGGCGAAGGCGCTGCGCCCCGCGCCGGTCAGTCGGTTGCCCAGCACCATGACGGGGCCGAGTGCGATAGCCTTGAGGGCGCGGGCGCCCGGCGCATCGACCGTGTTGCCGGCGACCAGCAGGGCGGGGCGGTCGACCTCGCGCAGCGCATCGCTTTCTTCGCCGAAGGTGGACACGCCGCCGAGCGCAATGCCGACGATGATGCCGCCGCGCCGGCCCGGCGCCAAGGCGGTATCGCGCTCTGGCTCGATGCCGTTGCGCTCGATGCGATTGCGCTCGACGCGGACATCCTCGGCGATGGCGAAGAAGACGCCGACGATGGGCTCGGTCGAGCCGGCGCCGTTGCCGGCGATGAGGTTGTCGCGCAGGGTGGCGTCGGAACAGAGCGACAGCGCAATGCCGCCCCAGCCGATGAACTGACGCAGCAGCGGCGTCGTCGCACCGACCTCGTTGATCATGCAGCCGGTGATGCGGTTGTCGGAGATCTCGATGGTCTCGACGGCGACCATGTCATCGAAGCCGCCGGGGCCGAGCCCGGCGAAGACGTGTGCCGAGATACCGCTGAATCCCATACCGGTGATGGCATTGCGCAGGATCTGCACCTCCTTGACGACACCCGCCGACTCGGGGAACAGCGGCGTGTCCTCGGGAATCTCGCCGCCGCCCGGCGTGCCGGGAATCCGGATGCAGCCGGCCTCGTCGATGTAGACGTTGAGGCCGTAGGAACCGATGCCGTCGTTGACGTGCGACTGGTAGAGATGCGCGTTTTTGGGCGCGTTGCCGGTGAAGTCGTTGGGCCCGTTGATCACGGCACCGTCATCGTCGCTGACGTACTGCACCGAGCCCAGGGTGATGCCGTGGCCGTTGCCGCCGGCGATGACGTTGTCTCGGATGATCACCCGCTCCGTGCCGCCACCGATGTGAATGCCGCCGACCGGCAGGTGCAGGCGGTCCGGCGGGTCCGGCGCTTCGATGCGGCAGTGCTCGACGGTGAGGTCGTTGCCGCTGAGGAAGAAGGCGGCGGCGCGGCCGAGGATGTCGTCCTGCGACAGGGCCGCCGACATGGCTGTGAGCGCGACCCGGCAGCGGCGCAGCGTCGCGCTGTCGATCTCGAAGGCGGCGACGGCGCCGGCGTCGGAGATGGTGACGCGCAGATCTTCCAGCAGCAGGTCGCCGTGCGCGCCCTCCGCGGTCTTTTCGCTCAGCACCGCCTCGGCGGCGGTCGCGGTCATGGCGATGCGCCGCACCACGATGCCGCTGCAGTCGGTCAACCGCAGCAGCGGATCGGCGCGTGCCGCTTCGCCAAACCAGCGGGTGTCGCGCCCGCAGCCGGTGATGGTGATGTTGCTGCGCCCGGTGATGGTGACGTGTTCCGTGTAGTCGCCGGGATGGATGCAAATCTCGCCGCCGTCCAGCGGCAGGCGGGCGACCGCTTCCTGGATGGAGGTGACGTCGCCGTGGCTGATGTGGCCGTCGCCGACGGTGACGCGGCAGCAGCCGCCGACGCGGCAGAGCGGACGGAAACGGTGGCGGCAGTCGATCGCCTGACCGGGGGTGGGGCCGTCCCAGGGCAGCAGGGCAAGCGGCGCCAGCAGCCGGCGCGGGCCGTTCGGCGCGGCGCCGTCGAGCAGGTCCCAGGGCGTCACCTCGGTCGGCGTATTGGGCCGCGCCGAGACAATCCAGTAGTCGCCGGGCAGGCCGTCGGCGGAGAAGGTGGCGGTCAGCCCCGTCTCGCCGAGTTCCACCGGGTTGCCGACGTCCATGTCGTGATCGACCGCGCTGCCTTCGCCGCCGCCGGTCCAGATCCGCAGGAAGAAGTAGGTCTCCAGGCCCGCTTCCGCGTCGTCGCGCGGGTTGATCGCCTCCTGGCCCTGCGGGGTGGCGAACCAGGCGTTCCAGGCGGCCGGCACCTCGGCGGAGACCAGGATGGAGCCGTCGGAGGGGTCGAAGCCGTTCTCCACGGACAGCAGCAGGCCGGTCGGCTCGGCGACCTTCTCGCGGTTGTCCAGCAGCGCGCCCCAGCGCAGCACCTCGACGGTCATGCCGGCCAGCGGCCAGCCGAACTCGTCGCGCGGCCGCGTCAGGAAGACGATGCGCCGCCGGGTGCCGTCCTCGGGATGCTCCTCGACCTGCACGCGGTAGAGCGGCGCGGCGTTGTCGCGGCCCCAGACGAAGCGGCCCGGGGTGGTCACCTGAACGCGGAAGGTCTCGTTGCGCGCGCCCAGGAAGCCGGCCAGCGCCGAGGGGCGGCAGAGGTCCTCCAGCGGGTCGAGCTGGGTGAAGCCAATGGTCAACGTGGCCGGCGACAGCACCTCGCAGCGTGCCGCGTCCAGCTGCCCGCCCGGATATTCGCGGGCCACCAGGTCGTCGAGCGCGGCATCGCAGTTCGCTGGCACGTCGTCGAGCACCTGCACCCGGCTCATCACCCGGCGCCGCGCCGAAGTGTCGGCGCCGCCCAGCGCGCGCTCGAAGAGCTCCGAATCCTCGGTCGCGGTGACCGTCTGCTCCCAGGCCTGCAGGTAGACCAGGTCGGTGCGCTGTACTCCGCCCGCCGGCAGCGGCGGGCCGGGCGTGTCGAGCGGGAAGGTCAGCCAGTCCGGCTGGCGCCGGTAGGTCATGTGGAGATCGCCGCTGCCGGGGATCACCGCGGTGCTGCTGCGCAGCCCGGCCAGGTAGAAGCTGCCGTCATCGAGGGTGAAGTCGAGCTCGTCGTCGGCCGTGACCGTGGCACCGGTGACGCGGTAGCCGTCGCCCGGCGCGCCCTTCTCGCAGATCGTCTCCGCCAGGGCTTCGCGCAGCATCAGCGCGGCGATATCGCCGGACTCGGTTTCCTCGGCATCGAGCGGCAGGCGGCCCTGCTGACGCACGACGCCGGTGAACTTCTGCAGCGGTCGCAGCGCGTGGCGCGAGATGTCGGCGGTCATGGTCTGGCTCCCTTATCCCCGCCCTTCAGGTCTCGAAGACCAGTTGGGCGATTGCATTGATCGGCATGAACTCTTCCAGCTTGCTGCGCAGGTCGGCCCGCTTGATGGGATCGAGCGCCGCGTTGTAGGCGCCCATCTCGGTGCCGTTCTCGCCGCCTTCGCGGATCTCCGGCGGCGCGACCTCGGAGAGCTGCGCGTAGCCGGCATCGCCGAAGCGGCGCGAGACGAAGGTCTGCGGCGGCAGGCCGCCGGTGAAGAAATGGCTCTCGTAGGGCTGCGGCACGCGCCCGCCCGAGGCCGCCGCCGAGAAGCGGAAGCAGCCGGACTGGACGTCCTCCACGCGCACCTGGCCGTCGACCAGCACCTCGCTGGCATCGAGGCGCCCGGTGACGAGGTCGCCGAAGACCGTCGAGCGGTCGAGGCGCAGGCGGGCGTTGCGCAGCAGGATCGTGGGCTCCGGCCCGCCGCCGTAGATGATGGCGTTGCACAGGGTCATGGTGTCGACCGCGCAGGGGTCGAGCGCGGTGACCTGCTCCAGGATCGGCCCGGTGACGCAGCGGTCGATGAGGATGTCGTCGATGGCGCCGCCGAAGGCGAGGGTGACCGGCGGGATCGACTCCGGCGCGGCGGCCGGTGCCGCGGCCCGCTCGCCGCCCGGGTCGAGGGTGACGTTGCGCAGCACCACCTTCGCCCAGGTGCCGTCAATCAACAGCTGCGTCGCGGCGGCGCCGAGCACGCCGAGCCAGAGGCCGTCAATGGTGAGGGTCAGGCCGGGTGCAACGGCGCGCAGGGTCAGCACGCCGCCGGCGGGTGTCGCTTCGACGAAGGGGCGCTCGCCGTTCCAGGCGCTCAGCGTGAGGTCGCCGTCGGCCCGGATCACGCCGTCGCCGGGCAGCAGCGGGCGGAAGGTGCGGCTGTCGCGGAAGCGCAGCTCGCCGGAAAGCGGCGCGGTGAAGTCCGGCTGGTCGACGTCGATCAGCGTGAAGGGACCGTCGGAAAGGCCGGAGGCGCGGTCGTGGGTGCCGGCCCCCACCGGCCAGAAGGCGCCGTAGTAGATCAGCTGGACGTGGAGGTCGCGGTCGGGCGGCAGCGGGTTCAACAGCCGGACCCGTCCGCGCGCCGGATCGACCAGCGCCTCGACCCAGCCCGGCGGGCCGTGGTCGATGCCCCACTCGGCGAGGTTGGCGCCGTAGAGCACCTGCGGGCCGAGCGGCGGGTCGTCGAAGTCCGCGGCAACGGCCAGAGCGATCGAGAGCGCCGCCGGGTCGCCGCCCGGCAGCAGGTTGCGGCGCGGCGTGTCCGGCTCCATGGCCGCGGCGATGAGCAGGGCCGCCTCGGTGTCGCTCAGGGAATTCGGCGGCGCCGGGTCGGCGGCCAGTGCGGCGTCCGCCGCTTCCAGCATCCCCGCTTCGGTGGCGAAGCGCCGGCCGTAGATCGGCGCCAGCAGGGCTGCGAGACCCGGCGGAGCGTGGCCGATCTCGGGGCGGAAGCCGGCGAAGTTGAGGCGCCGGCAAGGGATCGGCGCGCGCATCTCCCACTCCCGCGCCGCCGCGCAGCTGTCTTCGATCACCCGGCCGCCGACCTGGAACAGGGCGACGTCGCGGCCCGAGGGATCGAGAGTATAGAGCTCGTCGTCGATCAGCCGCGGCGTCACGCCGCTGAGCGGGAAGGCGTACTGGCGGAACAGGTGTAGGTTCACCTTGGGAATGCCGTAGCGCCCGGAAAGCCCGCGGTGGCGGCGCACATCGGGGAAGTGCGACAGGTCGTCGTGCGGCCCGTCGAGCACGTCGCTGATGCGCGTCGCGCGCAGGTCGGCATAGCCCCAGAGCGGCGAGCGGGTGATCGGCCCCGGCTGCGGGCCGCTGTCCAGCATATGCCAGTGGCGGATCAGCCGGCGGAAGGCTTCCGAGGCGACCGCATCCCAGTCGGCGATGTCGTCGGCCAGCAGTTCCATCAGCCGGGCGGTGCCCTGGCGCCGGCGGTAGAGGATGGTGCGCGCCAGGTTGACCCGCTGGCCCGGCCGGTTGAGGGCGTTGACCGGCCGCGCGCCGATCAGCGCGCCGATGTAGGGGATCGCCCAGTCGTCGGCCTCGTCGGCGCGCGTATCGCTCCACAGCCGGTCGACGGAGCGCCGCGCGACGGCTGCCTGCTCGGCCAGGATCTCGACCAGCGCGCGCAGCTGGCCCGGGCGCTCGGCGAGGCCGTCGGCATTGCGGTAGACCTCCGGGATCAGCGCCCAGATCTTTTCCGCGTAGTGCCGCTCGAAGCCGTCGTCGGCGGGGGTGGCGGGAAGGCTGTCGGTCTCTGCCATCTCTCAATCACCCCATCTCAGGTTATGGTCGTGCCGGTTTCGAGGTCGAACCAGCGGCCCTGGCCGGCGCCGACCGCGTAGGGCATGGCGAGGCCGTCGAGCAGCACCGCGTTGACCGCGGCGACGCCCGGCACCTGATGCAGGCGGTGCACCAGGGCGCTGCGGAACAGGGCGCCGCCGATGCGCTGGCGGGCCGCTGCCAAGAGGCCGGTCTTGGCGTCGAACAGCGCGGCCTCGGCGGCAGCGCGCACCACATCCGGGTCGTGGCCCTCGGTGAAGGCCAGCGTGATCGACAGGCTCGTGAAGGGCGCTGCGGCGGCCTCCTCCACCGCGATCTCTAGATCGGGCGCGGCGCGCGCCGAGAGCCAAGCGGCGAGTTCCACGCTCGGGTCGCCGCCGTCGGCGATGATCCACAGCTTCACCGCGGCGCGCTGGCGTCGCTCGTCCCAGGCCCAGGCGGAGGCGACGTTGATGATGCCGGCATAGGTCCGTGCGAGCGCTTCGAAGTCGGCCAGCGACACGGCGCGTCCCAAGGTCAGCGCGCTGCCCGGCGCGGTCTCGCGCAGCTCCTCGGCGCCCTCCGCGTCGGCGCCGCCGCGGGCCGGCAGCGGTCCGCTGACGGCGGCGAGGCCCTTGACCCGCCCGGCGATCTGGTTGATCGAGCCCGGCGGCGGCTTGGCCGCCCCGGCGCCGAAGCGGTAGTCGGCGCGGATGTTGTTGACGCCGCTCGGCGGGCGCGCACCGCGCCGGCCGTCGCCGAAGGTGATGCGCGTGCCGCCGTCCGGCTCCAGGCCCAGGGTGTAGATGCGCTCCTCCGGCGCTCGGCCGTAGAAGCTGTCGACCCGCTGCCAGGCCAGGCCGTCGACCTTGACCGTCAGCTCCGGGCGACGCCCGTCGCTCTGGCTCGCGTCCTCGACCCAGGCCAACGGCTTCTTCTTCAGGGTGAAGCTGTTGAAGGCCTTGCCGGCGTCGCCGGAGCCCAGGCCCTCGTCGATCACCGTCTCGCCGCGCACCGCTTCCACCACGTTGCCGCGCAGCGAGACCGGGGTTGCCAGGCTGTCGAAGGCCTGCACGCTGCCGTCCGGCTGGAAGTGGGCCTGGCCGTCGCCGTCGTCGATCACGCTGCCGGTCAGCTCGGCGCCCTTGTTGCGCGCGCCCACGGCGATGACTCCGCCGCCGGCCGGCGCCGCGCCCAGGTTTACCGGCGCCACCAGGCGTCCGGAGGCCTGCAGGTCGGTGAGGTCGATCTCGGTCTTGGCGATGCGCGTCGGCGCGCCGAGCAGGAAGGGGTTCACGTGCAGGCGGAAGCCTTGCTCGGCGGTCCAGCTCAGCGCCGGGCTGAACTCGACGGCGGTGAGCGCCTGCTGGGCCCCGCTGGCGCTGTCGATGGCGCGCAGCACGCGGGCGACCTTCACGATGGTCACCGGGTGGAGCGCATCGCCGATCTCCGCCGCGGCACGCTGGCCGGCGCGCACCTGCGGATAGAGCGAGTCCAAGGTGACCACGGCATTCCCGGTGGTGGCGGTAAGTTCCGGCGTGGAAGGCGGCGTCAGTGTGGTCTCGGCAAGCGGCAGGCGCAGGATCGCGACCTGCAGACTGCTGAGCGGATCGCCGATGAGCCCGGCAAGGCCCGGCGAACTCTCGCCGTCCAGCGTGGCGCGCTGGTAGGTCTCGCCGTCCGGCGCCGGCTCGGGCTCGACCGATGCGATGCGCGCCGCCGCCGCCTTGCTCGCGGTCCAGGCGGCGACCACAGCGCCGGCGCTGGGTGCGCGCCGCGGCAGGAAGCGCAGGGTGCCGTCAAAGCCGGGCTCGCGCACTGGGGCCAGCTGCCAGCGGTTGCGCTCCGGCCAGATCACGGTCTCGGCCGCCAGTTCGAAGATCTGCGGCGGCTGGTCGTCGAAGGGCCCGGAGCGAAAGGCGGTGCCCCTGGGCAGGGTCACCGGATCGGCGCCGTCGGCCTCGACCGCCAGCTTCACCCGCGCGGCCATGGCCGGGCGCGGGCGGTGGCCGATCAGGTCGACCAGGCGCCGCGCCGTCGCGTCGTCGGGCGCGCTCTGCAGGTAGCTGCGCTCGGCGATGCGCGCGTCGTAGAAGCCGGTGGTGTCGAGCACCACGGACCAGGCCTCCAGCAGCATGACGCCGAGGTCGCCCTCGCCGCGGGCCCGCCAGCCGTCGAGCGCGAGGTGTGTCGGAATAGCCGAGAGCATGGCGGCACGGTATTCCGGAAAACCGGCCTGCTGGCGCTCGGCCAGGGTCGAAAGCCCGGCGGGGATGTCGGGCGGCGGCGGATGGGGCAGTGGCCCGCAGCCGCAGCTCTCGTCGCGCGGGTCGCTCATGTCGCCCCTCCATGTGCCTTCACCGTCAGGGAGCCGCGGCCCGGATACTGCGGATCGTTCTGCAGCCGCACGATCTGCCAGGGCTCGACACTGAGTTCAGGCTGGGTGAAGTCCTGCCAGTCGAGGCGTCGGCGCACGCGCAGGCGGATTTCCTCGACGCCTTTGACGCCAGGCACGCATTGGACCGCCGACTCGAGGGCCGAGCGCCGCAGCGGCTGGCCGAAGGTGAAGTTGTTCGGCGCGAAGAAGCCGGGGGCGGCGAGCGCCTTCGTGACCCGCTCGGCGACCTCGCCGGGATAGGCGTCGCGGCTGGCGCAGACCTCGACCTCCAGGTCGATGTCGAGGTACTCCGGGTCGGCCGCGCGTGCGTCGCGGGTCACCTGGCGGATGCACTCGATCTCCAGCGCCAGGTCCTGGCGCTGCTCGGGAGTCAGGGCGAAGCCGTTCAGCGGATCGGCGGCGATGAAGTAGGTCGACCAGCTGCCGGTCCAGCGCACCGTGGCGTTGGCCCGCTGCACCCAGTCGAGCTGCCCGAGGATGCTGCTGAAGTCCTCCGGCCGGACGGCGCGGCGCGGACGGGCGCGGAAGTATTCGGGCGCCGAGATGCGGATCGACTCCGCCGTCTCCTCGTCGCTGCCGGAAGTGATGGTGAGCGGATTGGTCACCGCGCTGGCATAGCCGAAAAGCGCGCCGGGCGGCGCCTCAGGCGGCGGCGAGAGGTGGATCACGCTGTCGGGCGAGAGGTTGGCGGCACTGCCCGGTGCGGTGAAGTAGCGCACCTCCATCACCGTGCCGTCCTCCGGCGGCCGGCCGAAGGCGCCGTCGCCGAAGCGCAGGCTCCAGCCCTCGTTGCCGGCGTAGTCCTGGAACACCACGTCCTCGAAGGGCGTCTGGTGGGTCACCACCTCGCGCCACAGGCCTTCCTCCAGGGTGTAGGCGGGGCTGTCGAGGTCGCTGCCCAGGATGTCGCGGAAGAAGATCCAGGCAGCGCCGCCCGGGTCCGGATCGAACAGCGGCGGCACCACCTCCTGCAGGCTCAGCAGGGGGTCGCGCGCCCGCTCGCCCTCTAGCCCTTCGGCCTCCGGCGGGTGGATCCAGCCCAGGCCCCGGCTCTCCGATCCTCGCAGGCCATAGCGCAGCAGGCGCCCGCGCGCTTCGCGCTCGACCTCGTAGGGTCCCTGGCGCTCCACCGCGCGCGGCAGGGTCAGCACGGCGGCCAGCTGGTCGGGCGCCAGGGCGGGGAAGCGCGCGGCGACGGCGCTGTCGGGGCCGACGCGGAAGCGTTCGCTGACCTCCTCGCCGGCGACCACGGTGACGATGTTGAGCAGCGCCGCGGTCTCGGCCAGGGGCAGCGGCCAGGGCGTCGGTTCCTCCCAGGCGATGCGGGCGATGGGCGTCGGCACACCGGGAGTCGGCGCCAGGCTGTCGACCAGCGCCTCGACCTCGGTGAGGGTGACGGCGAAGGCGCGCGCCGGTTCCGCCGGATCGCTCGGTCGGCTGCGCAGGATGGCGCGCCGGCCGCGCCAGAACTCGGCCGGCGAGAGCGGCGATCCAGGCGGCAGCTGCGCGGCCGTTGGCGCGTCGGTCAATAGGAAGGCCTCGGTCGATCCTTCCGGCAGGCAGGCGACGTCGCTGTCCGGGCAGTGCAGCGGGATCTCGTTCCAGGCCTCGTGGTGCCACACCGGCTGCCTGACCGAGAAGGGAATGGGATCGTGCCCTTCCGGCAGCGCCCAGGCGCGCGCGCCGCTGTCTGGGAAGGCACCGCCGCCGCCGGCGGCGACCCAGACGGCCAATTCGGTCTCGGCGGCGAGGCCGGGGTCGGGGAAGTAGTCGACCAGCCGCGCCAGGGCGGCGCGGCTGCGCCGCTGGGTCGCGGTCGAAAGCGCGGCCTCGCGGGCATAGCGGTCCTGGGTATAGGCGAATTCGTCGCCCAGCGCCGCCATGATCTCCATCAGCATCACCGCCTGGTCTGCCTCCAGCGGCTCGGACCACTGCGGGTAGCGCTCGGCCGCGAAGTCGAGCAGAGCGCGGCGCAGCGACCAGAAATCGCGCGCCAGGTAGTCGACGGGATAGTCGCGGCTCTCCGGCGGCTCCGGCTCGCAGTCGCGCCGGCAGTCGAAGACCGAGGGGCAGCCCTGCTTGTAGGAGAAGCGGGTGGTGTTGAAGAAAGGATCGACCCGCGCGTCGTGAATGGTCAGGCGGTGGATCGAGAAGTCGCCCGGATCGGCGACCGTCACCTCAAGGGCGACGCGCTGGCCGGCCGGCGCGGCGATCAGCCGCCAGGCGAGGCTCTCCACCTCGACCGTGACTCCGCTCTCCTCGGAAACGATGGATACGGCGAGCGTGGTCTCGGCCAGCGGCGGTCCGGCCTCGTCCGGCGGGGTCGGCGGGGTCAGCGCGGCGAGGTTCACCATCGGCGTGTCGAGCGCCGTCGGCTCGACCACGAAGAAGACGCGCAGTCGGTCCTGCACATTGGGCTCGACCACCTGGATGAAGTCGATCCCGGTGAGGGCGGTCTGATCGCAGAGCGCGGAGAGGCGGTCGATGCCGGCCATCAGATGGTGACCTCCTCGTTTAGCACCCGCGTCTCGCCGCGCTGGATCACCAGGTAGTGCACGGTGATGTTGAGCTTCTCGTTCTCGGCGGCGACGGCGACCTCCTCGACCCTGATGACGCTGGACAGCCAGCGGGTCAGCGCCTGATAGACGAAGGTCTGGGTGAGCTGGGCGACGGCCGGGTTGTTGGGCGCGAAGACCATGCGGCGGATGCCGGCGCCGAATTCCGGCCGGTTGACGCGCTCACCCGGTGCCGTCATCAGCACCTGGCGGATGAGCTGTCGGATATAGGCCTCGTAGTCGCCCTCCTCGGCCGCGCGGCCGCCGCCGCGGTCGACCGCGAAGGGGTACTTGAGGGCGTGCAGGGTTTCCGCCATGGCCGCCTCACAATGCCTTGATGCGGGGATCGCCCTGGGACACCGTCATGGGGCCGGAGGGCAGGAAGGTGGGTGGCGGGCCGATGCTGATCCCGGTCGAGGCCTGGTTGACCAGGGGGATCGCGTTCACCAGCACGCGGCTCGAGCCGACGATCCAGTTGCCGACCACTGTCGGGCCCGAGAACTGCATCACGTCGGTGATGATACCGATGGGCCCCGCTGCCGCGGTGACCCGCGCATTGGCGGTGATCTTGGCGGTGGCCGGCGCCGCGGTGGCGTTGAGCACGCCGCTGGCGAGGACGGAGACGGGCAGAGTCATCGCGCTTCCTCCTCTACACGACCTTGAAGGCGCCGTTCTGGGCGTCGAAGCCGGCGGCGCTCAGCTCCGTCGCGCCGCCGTTGGCCGACTGCTTGATGCTGGGCGCCTCCAGGGTGATCTCGGTGCCGGAGATCACCAGCTTGGTGCCCGCCGTGGTCTCGATCTCGACGGTGCCGCCGTCCTCGATGCGGATGGTGGCCCCGGGGGTGCGCAGCAGCACCGTCTCCGGGTTGGCATCGCTGGGCAGCTCGCCCTCGTCCCAGAAGCAGCCGGTCCACACCGGCCGGCTGCGGTCGCCGCCCTCGAACTCGACCCACACGCTGGTGCCGACCGGCGGCAGCGCGTGGAAGCCGATGTCGGCGCCGGCATAGGGCACGCAGGGCATGGCCCAGTAGGTCTCCCGCCCCAGCACGGCGGGCACGTTGACCTGGATGCGGTTGGCGCCCAGCGGGTCGTTGTTGTCGGTGACCTTGCCGCGGAATTTTCCGAAGAAGCGGCCTTCCAGTTCCTCGACGAGGCGTTCCAGGTCTGCATCGGGCATCAGGCGGCTCCTCCCAGCCCGTTGGCGCGGGCGGTGAAATCGGTGAAGTGGTCGGTGGCGGTGACGACGTGCAGTGCCTTCATCACCTGGTAGGCGCCGGAGAGGCGGTCGCCGGCGTGGGAAATCTGGATGATCTGGTGCGGCCGGATCACGAAGCCGGACTGCTCCAGGGTGGTCGAGCAGTCGACCTCGACGAACCAGGACTGCTCGAAGACGATGGCGTCCTGCGCGAGGAAGGCCTCCTCCGGCGTTACCGTCGGCGGCGCGATGGCCTCGCGTTCGACGCCCTCGACCTGCACGGGGCGGCCCGGGTCGACCGGCTCGGCGTCGCTGACGATCTGTTCGACGATCTCCTTGTCGCCGGCATCGCTCATGGCGAAGCCGCGCGCCGCCGTCGGCTTTTCATAGTCGATGCGCACCTCGAAGCGGTTAATCCCCGGGCAGTCGCGGCGTGGCGGGTTGACCGCCAGCACCCGGTCCGGCGGCGGCGACAGCACCGGGATCTGCGGGACGTCGCCCGGCTGCGCGCGCTGGGGCGAGGTGCGCAGATTGGCCGTTTCGGTCAGGGTGATGGTGCCGACCAGGGGCGCGCGGCTGGCCTCGTAGGACATCCAGAACTCCATGTTGTTCTTGCGCGCGATCTCCTCCAGGAAGGCCAGGTCAGGGCCGCGCTGGCTCAGCTGGTTGCGCTGCTGGTCGTGCTCGATCAGCGTTTCCTGCGTCTCCGGCGTGAACTGGTAGGCAGAGAGGATGCCGGCGGCCGCCGCGCTGGCGCGCCCGGTATAGGTTGCCTGCACGCCGACGCGCCCCATCTCGACGCGGCGGTCCTCGCCGTGGATTTCCACCCAGGAGCCGGCGCCGCCGAGGCGCGTCGAGGACTTCACCTCGGTGACGGGGCCGTAGACCAGGCAGTCCAGGGTCTCATCGTCCTGGAGGGTGAAGATGCCGATCTTGCGGTTGGCGGCGAGTTCAGGCGCGCCCTCGACGGCGGGCTGGCCGTCGCAGATGTCGTCCTCGAAGCGCAGCGCAAAGCGCGTCGGCTTGGACAGCTCCATCTCCACGCGCGCCTCGACCAGCCACTGCATGATGCCGTCCGGCAGCGGTGCCAGATCGTCGCCCGAGGTTATGACGAGGCCGAAGCCCATGTGCCTTCCTTCTCCTCCTTCAGGCCTTGGTCGGGATGCGCACCAGCGGCGTGTCGAGCGCTGCCTCGGCGGTCATCGCGTCGTTCATCTCCGCCACCCGCCAGAAGCCGGCCGGGTCGCCCAGGTAGTGGTTGGCCAGGTGATCGAGGCGCTGGCCCTGGCGCAGCCGGTGGCGGCCGAGCTCGCGCTGCGGCGGCACCAGGGCGGGGGT
Source organism: Kiloniellaceae bacterium (assembly GCA_041565695.1). GTDB lineage: Bacteria > Pseudomonadota > Alphaproteobacteria > Kiloniellales > Kiloniellaceae > Pelagibius. Next base: position 4,202 of record JBFGUI010000003.1, on the reverse strand, counting down.
GACGCAGGCCACCTCGCGGCCGCGCCGGTCGCTTGCCGTGGTGACCTGCGCGTGCTTCACGTAGCGGCTCTTGGGGTCGAAGACGGACATAGTGGCGGTCTCTCCTCTAGAACGGCAGCATGGAGCGCGCCGCCTTCAGCGCGTTGGCGAAGTTGGCGATGGCCAGTGCGTCCTCCTGCAGGCGCGTCATCTCATAGGCGGCGATGGCGATGTCGATGGCCGGGCCGGTCTTGCACTTGAAGACCTCCGGGGTCAGCACGCGCAGCTCCATCTGCACCTCGGCCATATGCGGATAGAGAAGCGGCGTGAACTCCTTGATCTCGATGGTGATCGAGGTGACGCGCACCGGCAGGATCACGCCGGGCCCGAGGATCAGCAGCGAAACAGGGACGGAGGGGCGCGTCGCCTGGCGCTCCGGCCCGCCGGCCAGCGCCTGGGCGCTGGCGATGAGGTCGCCGAAAAGCCCCTCCGAGGGCTCGGTCAGTTTCTGGATCGCGGCGATGCGCGAAGCCACGCCGGTCGCCATGGCGATGGGGTCGCCGTCCTCCAGGTCGTCGGTGGCGTCGAGCTCCAGGGTGAACTTGTAGGTCTCCTCCGGGTCGTAGGGCTGGACCATGGGCGACTGCGCGCCGCGGTTGGTCGGATCGACCTCGCTGGGGTCCCAGGGCTTCAGGCCGCGTGTCGCGCTGCCGGGGTTGTACTGGAAGGGGATGATGTTCGGCATGATCACGCCGAAGTCCTCGGCCAGCTGCACGATGGCGCCGCGCATCACCGGCGGGGTCAGCGGATTACCGGTCTCAGCCATGCTTCGGGCTCCTCTGCGGACTGCGCGGACGGCGCGGCGGGGTCGAACTGGCCGGGGCCGAGCGGCCTTCCTTGGTCAGTTCGTGGCGCGCGGCGGCTTCCAGGTCCGCGGCCGTGAGCTGCTGCTCCGCCTCCAGTGCCGTGTAGAGCGCCGACAGCGCCGCGCCCTTGATCTGCGCCGGGGTCAGATCGTGTCGTTCGGCGAGTCGCGCGACGCTCTCGGCGAGCGGTTCCGGGTCGACGCCGAGGGCGGCCAGCATCACCGGCCAGAGGCGGCGGCGCTCGGCCGGGCCCGACTTCGGGAAGTCGACCACGTGGCGCAGCCGGCGCACGAAGGCGGGATCGACGTTGGCGCGCCGGTTGGTCGAGAGGATCACCAGCCCGTCGTGCGCCTCCAGCAGCTGCAGCAGGTGGTTGGTGTCGGCGTTGGCGTAGCGGTCGTTGGAATCGCGCACCTCGGTGCGCTTGGCGAAGAGCGCGTCGGCTTCCTCGAAGATCAGCGCCGCGCCCGTCGCCTGGGCCCGGGCGAAGGCGTTCGAGAGGTTCTTTGCGGTCTCGCCGATGAACTTGGAGGTGATTGCCGCCAGGTCGACCACCAGCAGGTTGGCTCCCAGCTCGCCGGCGATGACCTGGGCGGCCATCGACTTGCCGACTCCCGGCGGGCCGGAGAACAGCGCCGAGAGCCCGGCCGCCCGCTCGAAGAGCCGTGCCGTTTCCGGCTTTTCCATCAGCTGCGGGCGCAGCCGTGCCTCGAAGGCGATGCGCCGCAGCTGGCGCAGGACGGCGTCCGGCAGGATAAGATCGTCCCAGTCGAAAAGCGGATCGACCACGCGGCCGGCGCCCTGCATGCGCGCGCGGGCCCGGGCGCGCAGGTAGGCCGCCGCCTCCTCGATGGATCGCGGTGCGGCACGGCCGGCCTCCGCCAGGTCGCCCAGCAGCAGACCCGGCGTCGCCGCCAGCTTCGGGCCGGCCTCGGCCAGCTGCGGCGCCAGCGCAGCCCAGATCGCCGCCTTGCTCTCGACCCCCGGCTCCGGCAGGCGCACCACCAGGTCCGCGGCCCCGTCGCGCGCCGGCGGCGCGGCGTCCTCGGCGGTGCAGACGAACTGCAGCGGCGCCATGGGGATCTTGGCCGGCCAGGGCGGGCTGCCCTCGCGCCAGACCAGCGCCGCGTCGCCGTAGAGGGCAAAACGCTGCGCCAGCATGAAGGCCTCGGCCCAGTCGGCCTGGGGGATCACCGCCGGATCTGCCACCAGGGTTTCGCGTCCGAGTTCGCGGGCCACCGCGGCGGCGAAGCCGCGCCGGCCGGCCCCGGCGCGCCCCTCGATCACCAGGCGCGCTTCCGATCCCTGGCGCAGCGCGTGGTCAAGCCGCTCTGCGGTCTCGGCTACCGGCCATTCCGGCGGCACCGGGCCGGGGCGGATGGTGTCGACCGCCAGCACCAGCTCGGCGTCGAGCGCCAGGTGGCCGAACAGCCAGTCCACCAGCCGGGCATCGGCCTCGAAGCCCGGCGGCTCGCCCGGCGCCAGGCGGCGCGGCGTCACCAGACGCCACATGGCAAGCGGACTGGTCGGCCGCCAGATCGGGCGCGCCGGGTGGCCGTGCAGCAGCTTGACCAGCGGCTCGCCCGGCAGCAGCCGGCCCTCGGCCCCCTGAGCGCGGGCGACCAGCGGCCCCAGCGCCGGCTCTGCCGCCACTGCCAGGGCCAGCGCCAGCAGGTCGGCCTCCGCTTCGCTAAGCCCGAAGAGCTCCACCAGGCGCGTCCAGGCGCGGCTTTCCGGTCCGGCCAGGCGATGCGCCAAGCTTTCCTCGTCGAGAGCTGCCGTGCTGCCGGCGGCTGTGTCGCCGCCGCCGCCATCGAGCGCGGCGAGGCGCCGCTCGAGCGGCGTGCGGGCCCGGTGGACCAGCAGTTCGGCGGCGCTGGCCAGGATCCGCGGGGCGGTTTCGGGGTGTGGCGCGGTCATGGCGTCTCGATCCAGAAGGGTTGCGATTCGGCGCCGTTGATGGTCAGGCGCAGCGGGTGGATACCGGCGAGCGTCGGGTCGAACAGCGGGTGGAACTCGATCTGGCCGGCCTGGCGCTGGAACAGGCCGCGGTCCTGGGCGGCGACGCCGGAAAAGGCCGCGGTCTCGTCGTAGAGCTCGCCGCCGATGGCCAGCTGCACGTCGAGACCGGCGGCGGTCATGTCGAAGACGTTGACCAGCTGGACCACCATGCGGCCGGCGGGGTTGGGCGGGGTGATCTGGACGATGCGCGCGCCGACGGAGAAGGCGACCTGGTTGCTTTCCGTGGTCGAGGTGCGGACCGTGCCGCCCGGCGTGATGGCGCGCCGCGTCGCCTGCACCGAGAGGGCGTAGATGCCGGGCGTCACCTCGACGGGGAACGGCCCGCCTCCGGTATCGACCATCAGGCTGCCCTGCAGGTCGAACTGGCCCTCGCTCTCGGTCATGGTCACGGCCCAGGCCGGGTTCAGCGCCGGGTCGATGGCCGCCGAGCGCAGCGGCGGCACGAGGTCGCGCCAGGCCGCGGTGCGCAGCACGAAGCGCGCCGAGCCGGGCAGGCCGTCGCCGGTCAGCGCCGAGCCGGCAACCCGCACCCGGTTGACCTCGGGGCTCGAGGCCGGGTCCAGGGTGGCGCGCGCCGGCACGGTTTCGATCAGCTGCGGGCCGAGGCCGCTGGCCGGCGGCGGCGTGAAGCTGGCCAGCGCCGAGACCCGCTGGATCACCGGCGCGGTCATCGGGAAGACGAAGAGGCCCAGGTCGAAGACCCGCCCGAAGGTCCCGGTCGGCAGCTCCGGCTCGATGAACACGGTGCGCACCTCGTAGTAGGCGGAGAGCCGCGTGGTGGCGCTCTGCTCGGCCGACCAGAAGGTGATGGCCTCCTCGGGCGTCAGGGGGCGCGGCGAGATCTCGATGCGGTTGTCGCCGCCCTGCAGTCCCGCGACCATCACGGTCTGCGGCGGGCCGGCGTCCGGCGAGATCGCCAGATCGTCGTCGATCTGCGAGTGGTCGTGCAGGGTCTTCAGCGCCAGGCCGAAGTTGCGCTGCTGGATCTCGGCGTCGAAGTTGTCGTTGATCTCGTGGTGGGCGGTCAGGATGTAGAACAGCGACAGCGACAGCGGCTGGCGCGCGACGGGCGGTCCGCCGCGCCCCGGCGGCGGCTGGTTGCGGTAATAGGCGTCCTCCATCGCGTGATAGAGATGCAGGTTCAGGGTGTTCTGCTGGGCGCCAACGCGCTCCGGCGGCATGGCGGTGACGCTGAGGGTCGTCGCCAGGCCCTGGCGGAACAGCAGGGCGCGGACGTTGAGGTCGAGCAGCCGGGTCAGGGTCTGGGTGACGAGATAGAGGTCGGCGGTCGCCATGTCACCGCCTCCTCAGGCCGAAGATCGTCATCGCCCGGCG
>JBFGUI010000002.1:0-38601 GCA_041565695.1 Kiloniellaceae bacterium | reverse complement strand
GGGTCGAGGCCGTCGACGTCGAAAGAGAGATAGGTGGGACCGTCGCCGACCACGCGGCGCGCCTCGGCGATCACCGCCGCGACGCCGAGGTCGAAGTATTCCTCGATGGTGATGACGCGGATGCCCTGGGCGCGGCCCCAGTCCATGTCCCGGGCCGTGTAGAGCGAGCCGCGGATGCCGATCTGCACCGTGCGCCTGGGGTCGAGCAGCCCTTCCTCGACGGCGCGGCGGAACGGCGTGCCGTGGGTCAGCTTGTGCTCGCCGAAATAGCGGTCGTTGGTGTCGCTGTGGGCGTCGAAGTGCACCATGCCGACCGGCCGCTCCTTGGCGATTGCGCGCATGATCGGCAGGGTGATCAAGTGGTCGCCGCCGGCCGACAGCGGGATCACGCCGGCCCTGTGCACCTCGGCATAGAACTGCTCGATCAGGGCGATGGACTCGTGCAGGTCGATGGGGTTCGACGGCGTGTCGCCCAGGTCGGCGCAGTTGGCCAGCTCGAAGGGCGAGATGCCGAAGACGTGGTGCACGTTGCGCGTCAGCGTCGAGAGGTCGCGGATCTGGCGCGGGCCGTGGCGTGCGCCGGCGCGGTTGGTGGTGCCGCCGTCCCAGGGCACGCCGATCAGGCCGATGTCGACGTCGCCGACCTCCGCCAGGTCTTCCAGCGGCACGAGCGGCAGCCGCATGAAGGTGGGGATGCCGGCAAAGCGCGGCAGCACGAAGCCGGACACCGGCTTATAGGAGCGGGGCTTGTTGACCATGATGCGGCGGCTGTCCCGAGATACGTGAGGGGTGTTTCAGGATGAGGGTGCCGCGAAGCCGAAGCGCGAACAACAGGCGAAATCTCTGCCGGCAAAAGGAAAGGGCCGCATGCGGCCCTTCCCACTGTTCACGCCGGCGATCACAGGCGCTTACGGTTTGATATAGGTATAGCCCTGCTGTTGCAGGTAGCTCAGCTCCGCTACGCCGGAAGGCACGATGTCTTCCTCGAAAACCTCGAAGAGATCGTTCACGTAGTCGATCTTGCGTCCGACCAGGGTGTTGTTGCAGACGTGGAAGGAAACGCGCTGGCCCTTCAGATTCAGGACGGCCGACTGCACCTTTTCGCTGCTGACCGCGCTCTTCAAAAGGCCGACGCCATTGCCATGCAACACGACCTTCACCTCGATGTTGTCGGCACCCACGGCGTTGATGTGGTTTTGAATGTTCCGCAGGGCGCCTCGGTAGGCCTTGTCGTCTTCGCCGCCGTTGTAATTGATGTGATACACGACCTTCTGCTTGCCGTAGCGTTCATTGGCTTCGATCTGGCCCGCCAAACCCATAACCAGGGCAAGGGCGAATATCGCCAGCACTGCGAGTTGACGTGTCATTAGGTTCCTCCCGCTTTTCTTGATTGGATCGTCGATTCTCTATCGAACGCGATGTCGTCGAGTATGAGAGGGGTGGCTTGATCGGGGATAGCTCGGGCGATACCGCGCTTTGCCAGGGAATTCCCTAGGTTGCCCTGGAATCCTCGGGGTGTTCGGGTGTTCCAAGGACGATCTGCACGAGCTGGGCAACAGATCCGGCCTTGGTTTTCTGCATGATGTGGGTGCGGTGGAACTCCACTGTCTTGGGGCTGATTCCGAGGTTAATGGCGATCTCCTTGTTGGTATCCCCTGCCAGGATTCGACCCAGCACCTGCTGCTCGCGCGGAGTCAGTCGGTACGCGGCGAGCTGTGCCTTGTCGTTCGGCTGCGGGCCGGGTTCGACGGAAGCGGCCGGTTGAAGTGACGGCCTGCGGCGCGACAACCAGACCGCAATACCGACAACGATCGCGACGGCCGGTAGTGCAGTGGCGAGCATGAAGCCCTGTGAGAAGCCCGTGTCACCGGATCGAGCCTGCTCCACCGCCGCGAAGAGGCGACGCACGGCGCCATGGTTCATCGGCGTCGTCCAGCCGGCGTAGCTGCCGCTCTGGGCCGCCGCGTGGTCGGACTCCATCGCCAACAGGGCCACGGCAACCGCATTTCGCAGGTCGGGTGGGGTCATTCGCGTTGCGGCGAAGACCCACTCGGGAAACAGCTCGGTGGAGAGTAGATAGTCGAAGCCGACGACCGACTGGGTATTGAGAATCCTGATGGTGCTGAGATCGACTGTCCCTTCGGCCGCCATGGCTTCGATCACGCCGGTCCGCACGACCCCGGCATCGGCGGCACCGGACAGTACCGCCGCGACGATCTGATCCTGCGGCAGCCCCAGAAACCTCAGCGTTTCGACATCGTGGAAAGGGTCGATGTCCTGCCGCAGCAGGGTGCCGGCGGCAACCAGGAAGCCGCCGAAAGCGTCGGGTGACACAGCCGCCAAGGTCTTTCCCCGAAGGTCGCCGATCGCATGTATGTCTTCGGCGTCACTGCGGCAAAATATGACGGCCCCGAAGCGATTGCCGGTCTGTCGCTGACCGGCGGCGTCGGTGCGGACCGTCGCGATGGGGGCGAGTTCGTAGCGATCGGCGCTGGCGACGTAGTTGCCCGGGTTGGTGAAGAGGAAGTCGATCCTGTCTTCCTCCAAGGCCGCAGCGACGCCCTCCAGGGCAAGCGGCTCGATCTGGAATTTCCAGCCGGGCACGACCTCGCTCAGATAGTCGATCGTGGCCTGCCAGCGGTCCAGGGCGTGCTGTTCGCCGCGATAGGCCAGCACGCCGACGGTCAGGGTGTCGGTCTGGGCCGCGGCGGTGCAGGTCGACAGCAGAAGAACCAGCGCAGACAGGGCCAACCGGGCACGATCGGGCAGAGCCGATCGCCGATCCGGCCTCCCGCGCCGAGGGGAAAGGCCGCCGTCGGGACTTGAAGGCCCGTCAATCCTGATTGCCGATCCCATCATGCCTGCACAGGCCGCAACCTCCCTGCACCCCGGCCTATGAAACAGCCCCGGCCGGCGTTCTTATAGTAATATTTGAATGCACGAATATGTTATCTCATAATGCCGTCGAAACTGTCTACATTTGCGCCCTGGACATGCCGGCGTTCGCCGCAAACGAGAAACAAGAACATGGGAGGAAACACGTTGCCCAAGTCACTCTTCAACCTGGTTCTGGGCCTGCTGGTCGCAGGATGCCTCATTACCGGACAGCTCGCGCAGAGCCCATCCGCGATGGCCGGTGAGCAGGTGCACAAGATTGCCATTCATGTCGACGAGGACGATCCGAAGCGCATGAACCTGGCGCTCAACAACGTTCAGAACGTCAAGGCGTACTATGACTCCGTCGGCGAGCAGGTGGAGATCGAGGTGGTGGCCTACGGGCCTGGCCTCCACATGTTCCGCGCCGACACCTCGCCGGTGAAGGCGCGCATCTCCGCGATGTCGCTGGAGATCGAAGGCCTCACTTTCTCCGCCTGCGCTAACACCCAGGCGGGCATGTCGAAGAAGGAAGGCAAGGAGATCGAGCTTGTCTCCGAGTCGAGAATGGTGCCTTCCGGCGTCATCCGCCTGGTCGAGCTGCAGGAAGAGGGCTTCGCCTACATCCGGCCGTGACCTGAACCAGGCGCTTTAATCGCGGCTGGCAAGGCCGAACAGACCATAAGCCGCGGCCGCTGCCGTTCCCTCGGCACGGCCGCGGCAACCTTTTTGAACGCGACGGAAAACCAGACCGGAAAGACTCTGAAATGCGCCTGCTCCCATCGGTTCTGACTCTGACGATCGCCGCGGCCGCGCCGCTTGCCGCCAGCGAGGATATTCCCGACCAGTATCCGCAGTCCGTGCTCTACAGCAAACCGGTGGAGGTTATTCCCTATGTCTGGTCGGCGATCGGCGCGACGGCGCCGCCCACCTACGAGAACTCCGGCCACAACAACAATCTCTCCTTCATTGTCACCGGCGAGGGCGTGGTGGTGATCAACGGCGGCGCCTGCAACCAGCTTGCCAAGGCCCTGCACGAGGAGATCAGGCGCATCACCGACGAGCCGGTGAAGCTGGTGATCAACGAGAACGGCCAGGGCCATGCCATGCTCGGCAACAGCTACTGGGTCGAGCAGGGTGTGCCGGTCCTCGCCCATGTCGATGCCGCCGCGGCGTTCGCGGACCGCGGTCCGCAGATCCTCGAGCAGATGCAGCGCTACAACGGCGACAAGGCGGCGGGGACGGTGCTGCAGGGGCCGAGCGAGACCTTCGAAGAGGAAAAGGTCATCGAGATGGGGCGCTTCCGCATCGAGGTGAAGAACCTCGGCTCGGCCCACTCGCCCGGCGATATCGTCGTCTGGCTGCCGCAGCAGAGCCTGGTGATCTCCGGCGACATGGCCTTCCACGAGCGCCTGCTGCCGATCTTCGAGGACACCGGCACGGCGGACTGGTTGGAAAGCTGGGAGGTCTTCGAGGCGCTGCGGGCGACCTACGTGATTCCCGGTCACGGCCACCCGACCAACATGGACCAGGTGCGCCGCTACACGAAGGACTACCTGGTCTATCTGCGCGGCCAGATCGCCAGGCTGCTCGAGGAAGGCAAGGGCCTGGAGGATTCCTACTACGTCGACCAGTCGCCCTTTGCGCACCTCGACACCTTCGACGAGCTGGCCAAGCGCAACGCCGGACGCGTGTTCGAACAGATGGAGTTCGAATAGGTCCGGGGGAGCGTCGAAGCGAAGGGGCGCCGCACAGATCTGCGGCGCCCCCCCTTCAACCGGCTTCCGGCATGATCATCAGCCGGTCGACTCGTGGCACATGCCCCAGGTCTGATGCTCGCCGTTGGTCTTGGGCGGCACGTAGGTGCCGCTGCAGGAGTCGATCAGATCCTGGGTGCACACGGCATGACCGCCGGGGCCGGCGCCTTCGCCGCAGTACCAGTCGGCCAGCTGCGGGCGCGGCGCGGTCAGCTTGCCGGGGCCGCCCGGGCGTCCGGGTCGCAGCCTGATCTTCGACAGGCCGGGATGCTGGGCGCCGACGTTCACGTGCGGCTTGGAGCGCACGAAGACCTCTTTGGCGGGCTGCGGCGGCTGCGGCTTGGCCTGCAGGCGCGTGGCGGCCCGCGGTTCCTCGGCATGGCCGATGCCGGTGCCGGCGCCGTAGAGCGCGGCGGCGGCCAGGATGGTCAGCGCGGCGGCGAGGTAGCGGGGAGCGGCGGTTCGCGTGGCGGACTGGGTCATGATCCATCTCCTTCGGATGATCTGGCGGTTCCGTCCTGGAAAGCGGGGCGTGACCTGCAGACCGTCAGTCGTGCCGCGGGGCGGGAAGGTTCAAGCGCCGGCGCCGGCGGCGCCGGGGGGACGGTTGGGGGCGGGAAACCGGGCGGTGAAGCGATAGAAACAAAAAAAGCCGGGGCGCGACATCCGACAGAAACAAGCGGCGGCTAGTTTTTCCCGCATTGACCTGCCCCGTTCCGGAGGGCTAACCCCACCTCCCAGCTTTCCGGAACGCCAGGGATCACCCAGTCCCTGGATCGATGGGGCGCCGGTGCCCATCCGGCGCCCCATCGCTCTTTCCCGCCGGCGGCCGGCGCGCCGCAGCCAAGTACTCGATCCCGTTTCCTGTTCCTGCCCGCGGCGAATCCGGCCCGCCGGCGTCGCACTCCCGATCGGAGAGTAAAGGGTCAGGTCTTGGAATTTGCATAGAACACGCTATGATTCGGCCATGGCCCGACCCCTACGTCTCGAGCTGCCCGGCGCGGTCTACCACGTCACCACCACCGGCAACGCCGGCCAGGCGGTGTTCCGCGAGGCCGCGGAATCCGAGCTGTTCCTGGAGATCGTCGGCGAGGCCTGCGGCCGCTTTGACTGGCGCTGCTACGCCTACTGCCTGCTGCCCGACCGCTACCACCTGCTGGTCGAGACCGGGCAGCCGACGCTGGCCCGCGGCATGCGCCAGATCAACGGGCGCTACACCCAGGCCTTCAACCGCCGCCACGGCATCGGCGGCCACCTGTTCCAGGGCCGCTACCGGGCGGTCATGGTGGAGCAGCCCGCCTTCCTGGCCGCGGCCTGCCGCGACGTGCTGCGCCGGCCGGTCGAACTGGGCCTCGCCGCCGAGCCGGCGGCCTGGCGCTGGAGCAGCCACCGGGCGGTGCTCGGGCGCCTGCCGCCGGACCGCGCGGCGCCGCCCTGGCTGGCCGTCGCGGCGCTGCTGGCGCTCTACGACCCGGATCCGGCCGTGGCGCGACGGCGCTATGCAGCAGACGTGGCCGAGGACGGGCGCCCGCCGCTCTGGGAGCACCTGCGCCACCAGGTCTTCCTCGGCTCCGAGGCCTTCGCCGCCGAGATGCGCGAGCGCGCCCGCGCCGCGGCGGAACGGCGCGGCAGCCTGGCCGAGATCCCGCGGGCCCAGTGGCAGGCGCCCCCGCCGCCTTTGGAGAGCTTCACCGCCGCGGCGGACAGCCCGGCCGAGGCCATGGCCCGGGCCTATCTCAGCGGCGCCTACAGCCAGGCCTGCATCGCCCGCCACTTCGGGGTCCACTACTCCACCGTCAGCCGCGCCGTGCGGCGCCTGGAAAAGACCCTTGAAGGCCGGGCGGGCGTGGCCTCAAACTAGGCCTGTAAGTCGCACCCCCAGGAAAGGGACCCGACGTGCCGCTCCTGCGCAATCTTCTGGTCAGGGCCGCCCGGCGCATCGCCGCCGACCCCGAGGTCCAGGCCCGCGCGGCGGAGACCTATGAGACCTCCGTCAAGCCGCGCCTCTCGGCGGCGCGCGACGAGCTGCGCGACCTCGCCCGCGAGGCCGATCCGCTGAAGCAGCCGGGTGCCTTCGCGCGGCGGCTCCGGGACCGCATCCGCGAGGTCAACCGGCGCGACTGAGTGGCCGGCAGCGGACAGGTTGCTCCGAAAGTCATGAAACCGCGGTGGCCGGCGATCACAAAGGCGCGCCGGCCTTTTGGGCTTTGCTAACCCTTGGTGATATACTGAGCCGTTTGATTTCTTTTTTCCGTCGAGGAGGCTGATCATCTCAGCCCAGTTCACAGAGGCCGAGCGGCAGCGTTTCCACAACCTGCTGCAGCTGGCCGCCGACAGCCCCTACGAGGGCGAGCGCAGCAACGCCCTGGCGGCGGCCGAACGGCTCGCCGCGCGCTTCGGCCTGACTCTCGACGAGGCGGCCGCCGGCGGCAGCGCCGAGGAACCGCCGCAGGCCGCGCCGCGCGGCGACGAGCACCTGGCCGAGGATCTCGGCTTCCATCCCCAGACGCTGGACCGCTTCGCCCGCGCCATGCATCTGATGGACAACTTCATCCTGCACGACAAGCAGCGGCGCGAGGCCGCCCTGCGGGCCGCCCAGTCGCGCGGGCTGGACGCGGAGGAGCTGCGCAGGGCAGTGACGTCCGCGGTCAAGGCCGGGCGCGTCAACCGGCGGCGCATGAACCCGAGCCGCCACGCCGCCACGCTGCTGCGCGAGACTTCGCTGTCGTTCCGCGAGATCGCCAGCATCACCGGTCTCGACATCTATGACGTGGTCGGCCTGAAGCTGAAGCTGCGCGCCACGTCCTGACCCGCCCGCGCCGCCGCCCGCCCGCGAGGCGGACTTGCCTCAAATGTCCCGCCAATGCAAGCCGTCCGGCGGCGCCGGCAGGCGCGGTTTTCCGCGCCCCGAGGCGTCCATTTTTCATCAATTTCCAGGCTTCTGTGACATCGCCAAGTCCTCTGAGGGCGGGTAAGAAATGCGAAAGGCTGCCTGCCCAGACTGTTTCCTGCGAGAGAAAGTGCCGCCAGAGGCCGGCCGCGCAAGCGGCGTCACAACAAGGGTCCATCCGGCACTGCGATGCGATGCGAAGGCTTTCAGGCGAGGACAGAGCAATGGGTATGTCTAGCAAGAGGAACCGCTTCAACCAGAAGGGTCGCTTCAAGAAGCGCGCGCTGGCCGCGGTGGTGGCGATGGCCGCCATCGGCACGACAATCAGTGCGGCGCATTCCCTGGTGGTGCCGATGCTGATCGACGAGACCATCGAGGATCGTGCGGCGGCGGTGTTCACCTATCAGAACCAGGTTTCGGCCGCGCTGGCCGAAACCATCGTCCAGGCGGAGTCTCACGATCTGCCGCTGCTCGATGCGCTCTATAACGTCGAGGAGCAGCTCAACGAGGCCTGTGCTGCGCTGCAGGAGGCCGGCCGTCGCCACATCGAAGGCGAGGAGCTGAGCGGGCTGCTGCAGATCGCGGTGTTCAACGCCATGGACAGCTGCGAGTCGAAGAGTGCCGAGGTGGCCTACTACGTCCGCCTGGCCCGTTCCTACTCCGCTAAGATGACCGGCGCAGAGGTCAGCGGGGCGATCCAGACCGCCGCCTGGGACTGACGTCCCGGCAGCCGCCGCGAGGCTCTGGCCAAGCGCCTGGCAACATCATACTCTCTGCAGCGTCGTCGGCTGCCGGACCCCGGGTCCGGTGGCGGGCGGCCTTGCGCCTTCCGGAATCCGGGCTATCTCCGGGGAGGTGACACCTGACCCCGGCGACGGGCCGCCGGGGCAGGGAACAGGGCTGGAATGCGGAGGTTATGGAAAAGAGCGAAGCCATGCCGCTTGGCGTGGTGATTGAGCGGCGCCGCTCCGATCACCGCTGGGGCAACTACATCTGGCGCCCGGTGGCGGTGTTTGCCGGCGCGCCGGCCCTCGATCCCCGGGGGGCGTGGACCCAGCTGCGCGAGGGCGAGGGCTGGGTGCAGTTCCACAGCGGCACGCTGACCCTGGAGCTGTTCCGCGCCGAGACCGAGGCCTATAAGGTCAACCTGGCGCAGACCCCGCCGCGCATCTTCGTGCTGCTGCGCCGCGAGGACGATCCGGAGAGCGCGCACGACTATGTTCCCTTCCTGGTCACGGCCAGCCCTTATGAGGCGCAGGACTACCTGGACAGCGGCGAGGAGATCGTCGAGGCGGTGGCCATGCCGGAGGAGGTGATCGCCTTCACCCAGGCCTTCGTCGAGGCCCATCACGTCGAAGAGGTTTTCACCAAGCGCAAGCGCAAGAAGGCCAGCGCGGGCGATGACCTGTTCAGCCCGCGCCCGCGGGTCGAACTGCCGCCACGGCCAAGGCGGAACTGAGGCAGAGCATGGCGAGAAGCGACAAGGACGACACCCAGGGCTTTCTCTCCCGCTGGTCACAGCGCAAGCGCGCCGCCGAGCCGGAGGACGACAAGCCGGTACGCGACGCCCGGCCGGAAGCCGGCAAGGGCGCGGCCGAGGGCGAGGCGAAAGCCGAAGGCGCACCGGCGGCGGCGGCCGCGATCGACCCGGCCGACCTGCCGGACATCGACTCCCTCGAGGCCGGATCGGACTTCTCCGTGTTCATGAAGCAAGGCGTGCCCGAGGCCCTGCAGCGCCAGGCCCTGCGCAAGCTGTGGCGGCTCAATCCGGTCTTCGGCCAGCTCGACGGCCTCAACGACTACGACCTGGACTACACCAACGCCGCGACGGTGGTGGAGAACCTGAAGACCATCTACCAGGTCGGCAAAGGCATGGTGCTGCCGGGGGAAGAAGAGGCGGAAACGGAAAAGGCCGCCGAGGCGGCCGAGGGCGCCGAGTCCAAGGGCACGGCCGCGGCAGAGGGCGCGTCCGCCGAGACGGCGGGCCCGGCCGAGACCGCCGCGCTGGCGGAGGGCCAGGCAGAGGCGGCGCTGCCGCTGGCCGAAGCCGCCCCGACCGCCAGGTCCAAGCCGCGCAATCCCGGCGATCCGGTGGTCGCCGGCACGACGACTCGGCGCAGCAGCCCGGCGCGCAGGGGCGGACGCTCGGCCCTGAGCCGGCGCTGGGGTGACGGCGACGCCTGACGGCGCGCAAAATTCCCGAAAAAGTAGAAATTCCACCCTTCCACTATCTGGAAACCGGTTTCACCGGTATGCCCTGAACACCACTTTAGCCGGAGACGCGAATTGTGCGGCGCAGCATGCGATTTTGTTGACAATCGCTGCGCAAAGGGGGTCTAATTCGGTAGGTTCTAAGAAAAAAACCCTGGGAAAATCAGGGATATAGAGCCGACAGGGCCGACCTCGCGGGGCTTTGGAAGTACCGATCGGTACTCGGCGCGGCGACATCAGGTGCAGCCCTGGCAGAAGGTTGGGAGAGGTGTCGCGCTTGGGTAGTATGGCGGCGCAGGTTCAGATATCGGAAGAAGACCAGCTGCGGGCCGGATGGTACGCACTGCTGGCACAGCTGCTTTCGCGCGAACCCAGCGCGCAGCTGTTGGAGATGCTGCGCGGCCTGCAGGGCGACGAGTCGGAGCTCGGGCAGGGCATCAAGGCCCTGGCGGCGGCGGCCCGCGGGACGACGGTGGAAAACGCCCGCCAGGAATATTTCGACCTCTTCATCGGCATCGGCCAGGGCGAGCTGCTGCCCTACGCCTCCTACTATCTGACGGGCTTCCTGCACGAGAAGCCCCTGATGCGTCTGCGCGGCGACATGGCCAAGCTGCAGATCGCCCGGGCCGACGACGTCAAGGAGCCGGAGGACCACATCGCCGCGCTCTGCGAGATGATGTCCGGGCTGATCACCGGCAGCTTCGGTGCGCCGGCGGACCTCTCGGTGCAGCGCGAATTCTTCGACACGCACATCGGCTGCTGGGCGCCGCGGTTCTTCGAGGACCTGCAGGCTGCGCAATCCGCCGTGCTCTATATGCCTGTGGGAACCATCGGACGCCTGTTCCTGACGGTCGAGACCCAGGCTTTCGATATGGCGGCCTAGCGTCATCGGCCCCTGCCCGGGGCCGGCATTCGGGGTTCGCGGCAGTCCCCTAGGTCCAGCTGCCGCAACGATAAGGTCACCACGATAAAAGGAGGGTGGACCGTATGAGCAAGAAGGAAGAGATCGACTCCGGTCGACGCGACTTCTTCAAGAAAGCCGGCTTCGGTGCCGGCGCGGCGGCGATCGCCATGACAGCCTCGCAAGCGGGCGCTGTCGAGGCGGCGAAGCCGGCGAAGGGGTCCGATTACACGGAAACCGACCACGTACGGAAGTACTACGACCTCGCCCGCTTCTAGGCGGCCTGTTCGTGTGCTTGTCCGGGTCCCCGAGGAACCTTCTGAAGCGGCCCGAACGTACCAACCAACTCTGATAGGGAGAGGTCAATGCTTACCAAACGGACGAATGGGGTTGCGAATGGCCCCCGTTTGTCAAAGGCGGTAGCCGGCATTGCTGGTAGCGCCATTGACCGCCGTACCTTCCTCAAGCGATCCGGACTGGCGGCAGGTGGTGTCGCGGCAGCTTCGGTTCCCATGGGAATGGTCAAAAAGGCCAGCGCGGCCACGGCGAGCGGCGATGTTAAGGTCGTCAAATCCGTCTGTACCCACTGTTCGGTGGGCTGCACGGTGCTGGCGGAGGTGCAGAACGGCGTCTGGACCGGCCAGGAGCCGGGCTGGGACAGCCCCTTCAACCTCGGTGCGCACTGCGCCAAGGGCGCCTCGGTGCGCGAGCACGCTCACGGCGAACGCCGTCTGAAGCACCCGACCAAGCTGGTCGATGGCAAGTGGACCAGGATTTCTTGGGAACAGGCCGTCGACGAGATCGGCGACAAGATGCTGGAAATCTACAGCTCCTCCGGTCCCGATTCCGTGTACTGGCTGGGCTCGGCGAAGCACAACAACGAGCAGGCCTATCTCTTCCGCAAGTTCTACGCCTTCTGGGGCTCCAACAACGGTGACCACCAGGCGCGTATCTGTCACTCGACCACGGTCGCAGGTGTTGCCAACACCTGGGGCTACGGCGCGATGACGAACAGCTACAACGACATCCACAACTCGCGCGCCATCTTCCAGATCGGCGGCAACCCCGCGGAAGCCCACCCAGTGGCCATGCAGCACATGCTGAAGGCCAAGGAGCAGAACAACGCGCCCTTCATCGTCTGCGACCCGCGCTTCACGCGCACGGCCGCGCATGCCGATGAATACGTGCGGTTCCGTCCCGGCACCGACGTGGCGCTGATCTGGGGCATTCTGTGGCATGTCTTCGAGAACAGCTGGGAAGACAAGGAGTTCATCCGCCAGCGCGTCTGGGGCATGGACCAGATCAAGGCCGAGGTCGCCAAGTGGACGCCGGAGGAAACCGAGCGTGTCACCGGCGTGCCGGGCTCCCAGCTGAGGCGCGTCGCGCGGACGCTGGCCAACAACCGTCCCTTCACCATCATCTGGTGCATGGGCGGTACCCAGCACACCAACGGCAACAACAACACCCGAGCCTACTGCATCCTCGGTCTCGCCCTCGGCGTGATCGGCACCAGCGGTGGCGGCACCAACATCTACCGCGGCCACGACAACGTGCAGGGTGCGACGGACCTCGGCGTGCTGTGCCACACCCTGCCGGGCTACTACGGCCTGGCCGCGGGCTCGTGGAAGCACTGGGCGCGGGTCTGGGACGTCGACTACGAGTGGCTGGCCAGCCGCTTCGCCAACAAGGACTTCATGTCCAAGGCGGGCGTGCCGGTTTCGCGCTGGTTCGACCTTGTGCTCGAAGCCAAGGAGAACATCGACCAGCCCGACAATCTCCGTGCCATGGTCTTCTGGGGGCATGCGGCGAACTCGCAGACCCGTCTGCCCGACATGAAGAAGGCGATGGAGAAGCTCGACCTGCTGGTCATCGTCGATCCTTATCCGACGATGGCGGCGGTGATGAACGACCGCAAGAACGGCACCTACCTGCTGCCGGCGGCGACGCAGTTCGAGACCTACGGGTCCGTGACGGCGTCCAACCGCTCGCTGCAGTGGCGTGACAAGGTCGTCGATCCGCTCTTCGAGAGCAAGGTCGATCACGAGATCATGTATCTCCTCGCCAAGAAGTTCGGCTTCGCCGACGAGATGTTCAAGAACATCGCGGTCGAGAACAACGTGCCTTCGATCGAGGACACGCTGCGCGAGATCAATCGCGGCATGTGGACCATCGGCTACACCGGCCAGTCGCCGGAGCGCCTGAAGAACCACATGGCCAACCAGCACACCTTCGACAAGACGACGCTGCAGGCACGCGGCGGTCCTGCCGACGGTGAGTACTACGGTCTGCCGTGGCCCTGCTGGGGCACGCCGGAACTGGGGCATCCGGGCACACCTGTGCTCTACGATCCCTCCAAGCCGGTGGCCGAAGGCGGCCTCTGCTTCCGCGCCCGTTTCGGCGTGGAGCGCGATGGCGACAACCTCTTGGCCGAGGGTTCCTATCCGGTCGGCTCGGAAATCAGAGATGGTTATCCCGAGTTCACCATGGCCATGCTCAAGGAGCTTGGCTGGGACAAGGACCTGACCGACGAGGAGCGCAAGGCCATCGAAGCCGTTGCCGGCGACAAGACCAACTGGAAGGTCGACCTTTCGGGCGGTATCCAGCGCGTCGCCATCAAGCACGGCTGTGCGCCCTTCGGCAACGCCAAGGCCCGCACCGTGGTGTGGAACTTCCCGGATCCGGTGCCGCTGCACCGCGAGCCGCTCTACACGCCGCGGCGTGACCTCGTGGCCGACTACCCGACTTACGACGATCGCAAGATGTACCGCTTGCCGATCCTCTACAAGTCGATCCAGGACAAGGACTTCTCGGGCGACTTCCCGACCATCCTCACCTCCGGCCGTCTGGTCGAGTACGAGGGCGGCGGCGACGAAAGCCGGTCCAACCCCTGGCTGGCCGAGCTTCAGCAGGACATGTTCGTCGAGATCAATCCGGTGGATGCCAACAACAGCGGCATCCGCGACGGAGCCATGGTCTGGGTGCACGGTCCTGAGGGTGCCAAGGTCAGGGTCAAGGCGATGGTGACCGAACGCGTTGGACGCGGCGTGGCCTTCATGCCCTTCCACTTCGGCGGTCACTGGCAGGGTGAGGATCAACGCCACAAGTATCCGAAGGGCGCCGATCCCTACGTACTCGGTGAAGCCAGCAATACGGCGCAGACCTATGGTTATGACTCCGTGACGAATATGCAGGAGACAAAAACCACGCTCTGCCGTATTGAGCCGGCATAAGGGAGGAGTTGAATTATGGCACGTATGAAATTCCTCTGTGACGCTGAGCGCTGCATCGAGTGCAATGCCTGCGTTACAGCGTGCAAGAACGAGCATGAAGTGCCCTGGGGCGTGAACCGGCGCCGGGTCGTGACCATCAACGATGGCAAGCCCGGTGAACGGTCCATCTCCGTGGCCTGCATGCACTGTTCCGATGCACCCTGCATGGCCGTCTGCCCGGTGGACTGCTTCTACGAGACCGACGACGGTGTCGTGCTGCACTCCAAGGATCTCTGCATCGGTTGCGGTTACTGCTTCTACGCCTGTCCTTTCGGCGCGCCGCAGTATCCGCAGGCCGGCAATTTCGGCAGCCGTGGCAAGATGGACAAGTGCACCTTCTGCAACGGCGGGCCGGAGGAGAACCACTCCTCTGCCGAGTTCCAGAAGTACGGGCGCAACCGTCTGGCGGAGGGCAAGCTGCCGCTCTGTGCGGAGATGTGCGCCACCAAGGCCCTGCTCGCCGGCGACGGTGATCTGGTGTCGGATATCTACCGCGAGCGCGTCGTCGCCCGTGGCTTCGGATCCGGCGCCTGGGGCTGGGGAACGGCCTACGACCAGAAGTCCGGCTCTTGAGCCTGACTCTCTGGTAGCAGGATACGCATCCTGGAAAGGGGGCGGCGCTGAGCGCCGCCCCCGTTTCCGATGGACATTGCGGTTCCGCAACGAAATATTAACCATATTGCGTGTGTTCTTGTCGCCTCGATTGGAGGTAGAAAACCTGATGGTTCTGCACAAGCTGATACCGATCGTCGCCGGCGCCGGCCTGGTCCTGACCCTCGCGGCCTGCGACGAGGCCGAGCAGGGGCGGATCCTGCGCTATGAAAAGGGCACTTACCTCGGTCAGAGCGATAGCGGTCTGACCGAACAACAGCGCGAAGAGCTGCGCGCCCGCGCCACCCTGCAGGGCGGCTGATCCGTCCGACGACAACGACCTTTCCATGCCGTCAATTGGAATGAGAAGTAGCTTGGTGAGAGGAACGACCATGACCGCCTCTGTCATGCGCCTGCGGCGCAATCTTTTCTCCTGTCTCCTCGGCTTCGTGGTGCTGTTCGCCGCGGCCCTGACAGCCGCCGGCGGTGCCAGCGCACCGGCCTGGGGCCAGGCGGCCGACCCGACAGCCTCCGAGTCCCCGGTCGGCGGCAATGTGCCCGGCAACGTCCTGGGCAACCAGGCGGACAGCGAGTTCTGGCGCGCCATCCGCCAGGGCGAGTGGGGCTCGGTCTCCATCCCCAATGCGCAGGCCGGACAGCTGATCCAGTCCGAGGGCGACAACTGGCGCGCCGTGCGCAACGGCCCGCTGACGGTCTACGGCGCCTGGACCATGCTCGGCATCGTCGCGATCATCGCGCTGTTCTTTGCCGTGCGCGGGCGCATCCGCATCGACGCCGGCCCAGCCGGCACGACCATCGAGCGCTTCAATCTTCTCGAGCGCACGGCGCACTGGATCACCGCGATCTCCTTCGTGGTCCTGGCGCTGACCGGCCTCAACATCCTCTATGGCCGCCACGTGCTGCTGCCGGTCCTCGGGCCGGACATTTTCGCCGCCATCACCATGGCCGGCAAATACGCGCACAACTTCCTGGCCTTCGCCTTCATGGTCGGCGTGGTGCTGATCTTCGTGCTCTGGGTGCGTCACAACATTCCCAACATGAACGACCTGAAGTGGCTCGCCGTGGGCGGCGGCCTGTTCAAGAAGGGCGTGCATCCGGTCGCGGCCAAGTTCAACGCGGGCCAGAAGCTGATCTTCTGGGCGGTGATCATCGGCGGCGTCTCGATCAGCCTGTCGGGCCTGGCGCTGCTCTTCCCCTTCGAGTTCGCCTTCTTCGCCGGCACCTTCGAGTTCCTGAACATCTTCGGGGCGGGCCTGCCGACGGAGCTGACCATGATGCAGGAGATGCAGCTGTCGCAGCTGTGGCACGGCATCGTCGCGCTGATCCTCATCGCCATCGTCATCGGCCACATCTACATCGGTTCACTGGGCATGGAAGGCGCCTTCGAGGCCATGGGCAGCGGCCAGGTCGACCTCAACTGGGCGAAGGAGCACCACTCCCTCTGGGTCAAGGAGGTGGAGCAGGGCTCCGCAGCACAGCAACCAGCCGAATAGGAGGGCGGTATGGCCGCGGAGCGCTTGAAGCACGTTGTGGGGCGCGTCGGACCGGGGCTCCTGCTCGCCGCCGGCCTGTTCCTGGCTTTGCCGGCCGTCCCGGCGCAGGCTGCGGTCAGCGAGGCGGAGGTGGCCAAGCTGATCGCCGAGCGCTACGCGGTCGAGGTCCTCAGGGTGCGCGCCGGCGAGCGAGACGGCCGCAGGGTCTGGCTCGTGACCGTCATGCAGCCCGGCGGCAATCGCAACAGCGCCTTCCAGGTGCACGTGCTGGCGGTCGACCGGGAAAGCGGCGAGCTGGTGTCGTCCTTCCAGCACCATTCCAGCGGCTACACCCTGCCGCCACTGCCGCCGGGGGGTGCGCGGCCATAGCATCGGGTCGGAGCAAGCAGTGTCTGTCTATGGGTTCGCAGCTTTGAGGCAGGTGGCCGTCGCCGGCGCGGCGGCCCTGGCGCTTTGTCTGGCAACGTCGCCCTGGGCGCCGCAGGTCCGCGCGGAACTGCGCGGTCACGGCGGCTTCGTCAAGGGGATCGCCGTGACGCCGGATGGCCGCCGCGCGGTCTCCGCCAGCTTCGACTACAGCGTCATCCTCTGGAACCTGGACAGCCAGCAGGCCCTGGAGGTCTTGGACGACCACGACGGCGCGGTCAACGCCGTGGCGCTGCTCGACGAGGGCCGCAAGGCGCTCTCGGCCAGCGACGATGGCACGCTCCGGCTGTGGGACGTCGCAGGCGCCAAGCTGCTCCACGTCTTCACCGGCCACGCCGGCAAGATCGCCGGGGTCGCGGTCTCGCCGGACGGGCGCCTCGCCGCCTCGGCCGGCTGGGACCATACCGTGAGGCTCTGGGATCTCGAGGGGCGGCGGGAGCTCTTCGTGCTCGACGAGCATCGCAGCAACGTCAACGCCGTGGCCTTTTCCCCTGACGGGCGCTACCTGCTGACCGGCAGCTACGATTCCGCGCTGCGCTACTTCGCGCTGCCGCCGGACGGCAGCCGGCCGCGGCTGCTGCGCGTCATTGAAGGGCACGACTTCGGCGTCAACTCGGTGGCGTTCCTGCCGGACGGTCGGCAGGCGCTGTCCGCCTCGGTCGACGAGACGGTGCGGCACTGGGATCTCGAAACCGGCGTCGAGCTGGCCGAGCTGCGCGGCCACGAGGGGCCGGTCTTCGCGGTGGCGGTCTCCCCCGACGGGGCCCTGGCGGCCTCCGGCGGCGTCGACGGCACGGTCAACCTGTGGAACATTGGCGAGCAGCGCATCGTCGCCTCCCTCTACGGGCACAAGCAGCCGATCTGGGCGCTGGCTTTCACGCCGGACGGCACGCGGCTGCTGTCCGCCGGCGCCGACGAGGTGACCCGGCTCTGGGACCTGGAAAGCCGCCGCGAGATCGGCGCCTCGGAGGAAGAGGCGGCCGAAACGGCCGAAGCTGCGGCCGCCGGCGGTGATGCGCGCGGCGCCAAGCTGTTCCGCAAGTGCTCGGCCTGCCACACGGTGACCGCCGACGGCGGCAACCGCGCCGGGCCGACTCTCTACGGTGTGTTCGGCCGACGCGCCGGCACCATCGAGGGCTACAACTACTCCGATGCCCTGAGCGGCAGCGACGTGATCTGGAACGAGCAGACCATCGACCAGCTCTTCGACCTCGGGCCGGACGAGTTCGCGCCGGGCACCAAGATGCCCCTGCAGCGCATGCCCTCGGCCAAGGATCGCGAGGATCTCATCGCCTACCTGAAAGCCATCACCGCCGCCCACGGGGCGTCGAACTGACTGCGGCGGGGCGGCCTCCTTCGGGCGGTGGCCTCGCGGCAAGGTGTCATTGAAGTCGTAAGGAAGATAGAACCATGAAGTCGATCGTAGCAGGTGCCGTCGCCGCCATCCTGATCGCGGTGCTCAGCGCCGTGATCCTCTCGGGCCTCGATCTGACCAGCGCCGACGTCTACTCGACCTCCAACGTGCGCCTCTAGGGCGCAGGTCCCGGCCTTTCCCCCATCGCTCGCCGGGCGCTGCCGGGTCGCCGCTACCTGACGGCGCCGGCCGCGCGCAGCAGTTCGGCGATCTCGTTGTCGCCGATCATCTCGGCGGCGGCGAGGGCGGTCCAGCCGTCGGCGGCCTCCAGGGTGACATCGGCCCCGGCCTGCAGCAGCAGCCTGACTTCCTCCAGGCGCGCCCGGTTGGCCGCCAGCATGAGGGCGGTGTTGCCGCTGCCGGCCTCGCGCGCGTCGGGATCGGCGCCGCGGCTCAGCAGCACGTAAAGAGCCGCCGGCTGGCCCGCCGCGGCGGCCAGCACCACCGGCGGCCGGCCCGAGCGGCCCGGCAGCTGCGGGTCGGCCCCGGCATCCAGCAGGGCGATGACGCTGTCGATCTGGGCCGCCTCGATGGCCAGGCCCAGCGCAGTCTCGCCCTCCGCGGCCTTGAGGTCGACCGGCAGGCCGGCGGCCAGCAGCGGCTTGAAGAAGGCGGTATGGCCGTAGGCGGCAGCCAGATGCAGCGCCGACCAGCCGTCGCGCCGCTGCGCCGTGGCCTCGGCCCCGGCCGCGAGCAGCAGCTGCAGGCTGCCTTCGGCGCCGGCGCGCACCGCCGCCAGCAGCGCCGTGGTGCCGTCCGCCGCAGCCAGGTTGGGCGCCGCCCCGGCGGCCAGCAGCTCGGCGACGATGGCGGTTCCCAGGGGATCGAAGGCGGCGTTGATCAGCGGCGTGTTGCCGTCGCTTTGGTCGCGCGGGTCGACTGCGGCGCCGCCGGCCAGCAGGGCGGCCACCACCGGGCGCTTGAGCCGCCGCGCGGCGAGGTGCAGCGGCGTGTTGCCGTGGTCCTTCTCGCGGGCGTCGAGCGGCGCCCCGCCGGCGATCAGCACCTTGGCCACGGTGTCGTGGCCCTCGTAGGCGGCGTAGTGCAGGGCGGTCCAGTCGTCGTCCGGCGTGGCGGCAGCGGGGTCGGCGCCGCGCTCGAGCAGCAGCTCGGCGACCGCCGGGCTGCCGTTCATGGCGGTCACCTGCAGCGGCGTGTTGCCCAGCTGGTCGCGCACCTCCAGGCCGGCGCCGCGTTCCAGGGCAAAGCTGGCGAGTTCCACATCGTTGCTGCGCGCGGCCTGGTGCAGCGCCTGGTCGGCCACCGTCTGCGCCGCGGCGCCCAGCGGCGCCCAGAGCAGCACCGGGAGCAGCACCGGGAGCAGCACCGGGAGCAGCAGCGCCAGCGGCAGCAGAGCGAAGCGGCGGGCGGGGCTAGCTCGCATCGTCGGACAGCACCTCGAGCTCGACCTGGGAGGCGATGATCAGCAGCTTGCCGGCATGTTCGAAGTTGACCGTGACGCGGTCGGCGACGACCGACTGGATCTGCCCGTCGCCCCAGTCCGGCTGGCCGGGGTGGCGCACCCGCATGCCGGGCGCCAGATGCTGTGGTGCGTTCACCGCGTTCCTCTCGCAGGCCGCGGCGGCGACGCTTGGGGGCGGCCGGCCGCGGCAATGGCCAATTCCGGCAGGTAGTGTATAAGGAAACCCGGTCCGCGGAAACGCCCGGCGGGGCACGGCTGGGCGCCGGGGCGCGCGCGGTCGGCCGGGCGGCGCGGCGTTGACGATCACTGATGGGGTTGCCGTCTTATGGATTTGAAGACTGACCTGCGTGTTGCCGAGTTGCTGGCCTCGCGCCTCTGCCATGACCTGGTGGGGCCGATCGGGGCCATCGGGAACGGCCTCGAGCTGCTCTCCGACGACGAATTCGGCATGGCAGACGACGCCATGCAGCTGACCACCAAGTCGGCGCGCCAGGCCTCCAACATCCTGCAGTTCTTCCGCCTGGCCTACGGCATGGCGGGGGCGCGCGTCGGCCCGGACTATACGCCGATCCGCGACCTCAGCGCCGCGTTGCTGGAGACCTCGCGCACCCAGCTCGACTGGACCGCCGTGGCGGCGCCGGAAGGCGCGCCCGACGGTATCGCCAAGCTGGTGCTCAACATGATCGCCCTGGGCCAGGAGGCGCTGCCGCGCGGCGGCACCCTGACGGTCGGGATTTCGCGCGGTCCGCAGGGCATCGACTGCATGGTCACGGCCAAGGGCCAGGATGCGCACCTGCGGCCGGAATCCCTGGCCGGCCTGCAGGACGACGTCGATCTCGAGGAATTGAGCCCGCGCGGCGTGCACGGCTACTTCACGCGGCTGGTCGCCCGGCGCCTCGGCAGCGATCTCGCCGTCGACACGCCGGCGGCCGACTGCGTGCAGTTCCACGTCACCCTGGCGGCCGAGGGATAGCCCCTACTCTCCGGCGCGGCGGAGCAGGCCGGGCAAAAAAGGAAAGCGCCGGTGGGGCCTGGAGGCTCCACCGGCGCTTCTGTTTCGAGCGCTTGTCTGCCGGGGCTTAGCTCGCGCGGATGTTGGCCAGGAAGTTGTCGACCTGGCTGCTGAGGTTCTTCGATTCCTCGGCCAGCTCGTTGGCGGCGGTCAGCATGGTCTTGGCCGAGCTCCCCGACTGCGCAGCGGCGGCGGTGACGTCGCCGATGTTCGCGGAGACCTCGCTGGTGCTGGCCGAAGCCTCCTGCACGTTGCGGGAGATTTCCTGGGTTGCCGAGCTCTGCTCCTCGACCGCGGCGGCGATGCCGTTGGCGATGCCGTGAACTTCCTCGATGGTCGAGGTGATCTTGGCGATGGCGTCGACGGCGCCGCCGGTGGCGTTCTGGATATCGTTGATCTGCTGGCGGATCTCTTCGGTCGCCTTGGCCGTCTGGGTGGCCAGCTGCTTGACCTCGGAGGCCACGACCGCGAAGCCCTTGCCGGCTTCACCGGCGCGCGCCGCCTCGATGGTGGCGTTGAGGGCCAGCAGGTTGGTCTGCTCGGCGATGTCCTGAATCATGGTCACCACGTCGCCGATGCGCTGGGCGGCGTCAGCCAGGGCCTCGACCTCGCTGTTGGTGGTGCGCGCCTGGTCGGCGGCATCGCTGGCGATCTTGGTCGACTGCGCGACCTGGCGGCCGATCTCCTGGATCGACGCCGTCAGCTCCTCGGCCGCGCTGGCGACCGTCTGGACGTTGTTGGCTGCCTGGTCGGTGGCCGCGGCGACGGCGGAGGTCTTCTTCGACGTCTCTTCGGCGGTCTGCGACATGGACTGGGCGGTCGACTGGACCTGGCCGGAAGCGTTGGTGACATTGTCGACCACGCCGCGCACGCTGGACTCGAAGTCGTCGGCCAGCTTGTGCATGGCCTGGCGCTTCTCCTCCTCCGCCTTGGCCTTCTCGGCCTCGCGGGCCGCGGTCGAGCGCTCCAGCTCGATGGCGTTGTTCTTGAAGGTCTCGACCGTGCGCGCCATGGCGCCGATGTCGTCGCCGCGATCCGTCGCCGGCACGTCGACCGAGGTGTCGCCGTCGGCCAGCTTGCCCATGGTGCTGGTCATCATGGCCAGCGGCTTGCCGATCAGACGGCTGGTGACGAAGCCGAGCAGCGCGATCAGGATGACCAGGGCGACCACCGAGATGATGCCCTGCTGGATCGCGGCGGACTGGATCTCGCTGTTCAGTTCCTCGACCGACCAGGCGATGACCACCGTGCCGATGAAGGAGCCGTCCTTCGGATTGAGGGCCGGGCTGGAAACCAGGATGTGGTTCTCCAGCTCGGTGAAGTGGCGCTCCTCCGAACCCGTCACTTTGCCGATGAAACCTGCCAGGTCGGCCTGGGTCAGGCTCGGGTGATTGAAACGGAGCAGTTCGTTGCCGTCCTTGTCGAGGGTAACGACGTTGGCGATTACGGAGTCGTCCGCGTTCGCGAAATCGATGTAGGCGGCCTCGATGGCATCGGTCTTCTTCCAGCGGATGCCGCCGGCCGCGTTGTTGGCGATCAGGCGGGTCATGGTCTGGAAGCCCACCTCACCGGTGTGCAGCGCCAGCTTGCTGGTCTGGCTGATGCTGATCGCCACGAGGGCGACCAGGATCAGGGTCGCCGTGGTGGCCGCGGTCAGGATGACTTTGCGGGCCACGGAAAGGCGGGAGAATCCGCCCAGGCTCACTCCGGAAAGGCCAATCTTGGCGGCCTTAGCCGATTGAGAATTTTGAGGTTTGCTCATTGAATCCCCCTCACCGAAGAGTTCTGCCTGGGCGGATGATCTCGCAACACGCCAGGATGGTTGGTTTCCCAGCGGTACCTACTCAGTACCTTACTTATATGGCGTCGACGTTGATGCCGACGGTGATCGCACCGATGACCTCGCCCGTGGCCGGGTCGACGATCGACATGGACAGCTGCGACTGGAAGGTCTGGGTCGACTCGTCCATCTCCACCTCGTCGATGAAGATCGCATCCGGGCCGGCGCTGTAGGTCTTCTGCCACTTGGCCTCGTCACCCTGCCAGTAGTCGGAGGTGACGTCGCTCTGGCCGACGTTCAGGCCGCGGTTGTCCATCACGAAGACCTCGGTGACGAGACCCCCGGCGCTGTCCTTCTGCTGACGCAGGAAGCCGGACAGGGCGTTGCCGAGCACGGCGTCGATCATCGGCTTCGAGCCGGCGTCGGTCTGGGCGCGCCAGTCCTTGTCCATGTTGTCGATGTCGGCTTGGCTGAGGCCGGCGTGCTTGGCGTTCTGCGCCTTGATGGCGTTGATGACGGTGTCGTTGGCGATCCACTGCTTCACCGTGGAGTTGGCGAAGTCGGTCATGGGGGCAACATGGGGCTCAGCGGCCCAGGCAGCCGAGGCGAGCAGCGTGCCCGCGAGGCCGGCGACGATTCCCTTTACATAAGACATCTTCATGGCTCCGATAGAGTTCCTCTAACAGACGTTCGCTGCTGCTCACGCCTAGTTGCGAAACCCGATCTCTAGACCACTTCCTTTAATTCAAGGTTACCTGCGTGCATCCAAGTTGCTCATCGCATGGCGGAATTCCTCTGCGGGTTGTTTCCTCCGAGGATCCTGCGCTTTGGGATTGGAACCCTTCATTTTCCAATCACCTGTGCCCGATTCCGGCGGGCGGGGGCAGGTAGCAAAAAGCCGCTGTCCCGGTGACGTGGCGCTTGACATGTGCGACTGATTTTCATTTACTATGCAAATGCGAACGATTTGCCGTTGGGCGATCGCTCGATCGACGCAATTCCCCGTGTCGCCAAGGCGCAGAAAGACTCATAATATCAAGGAGATAAAGAATGAACCTTTGCCTCCGCACGGTCCTGGGCACCGTCGCGAGTATTGCCGTCCTGGCGAGCGGCCTGCCGGTGCAGGCGCAGCAGGTGCTGAACCTCTATTCGACGCGCCACTATCAGACCGATGAGGTTCTCTACGCCGGCTTCACCCAGGAAACGGGCATCGAGATCAACCGGATCGAGGGCGACGGCGATGCCCTGATCCAGCGCATCATCAGCGAGGGCCAGAACAGCCCGGCCGACATCTTCCTCACCGTCGATGCGGGGCGCATCTGGCGCGCCGAGGAGGCGGATCTGTTCCAGCCGGTCGACTCCGCGGTTCTCAACAAAGCCATCCCGCAGAACCTGCGGCACCCCGAGGGCCTGTGGTTCGGCTTTTCGACCCGCGCCCGTCTGATTTTCTACAGCAAGGAGCGTGTCGAGGTCGGCGCCATCAAGACCTACGAGGATCTGGCCGATCCGAAATGGCAGGGCAAGGTCTGCATCCGCAGCAGTTCCAACGTCTATAACCAGTCGCTGCTGAGCTCTATCATCGAGGCTCACGGCGAGGCGGCGGCGCGCGAGTGGGCGCAGGCCGTGGTCGACAACTTCGCCCGCAAGCCGGTCGGCGGCGACACCGACCAGCTGCGCGGCATCGGCGCCGGCGAGTGCGACATCGCGGTGGCCAATTCCTATTACTTCGTACGCCTGATTGTCGATCCGTCGGACAAGGACAAGGGCCTGGCCGACAAGATCGGCTGGGTCTTCCCCAACCAGGACGACCGCGGCACCCATGTGAACGTCTCGGCGGCCGGGGTGCTGAAGAACGCCCCGCACAAGGAAGCGGCCATCAAGTTCCTCGAGTATCTGGCCAGTCCGCGGGCCCAGAGCTACTTCGCCGACGGCAACAACGAGTATCCCGTGGTGGCCGGCGTCGAGCCAAACAAGGCCCTGAAGTCGCTCGGCGACTTCAAGGTCGACCCGGTCAACGTGTCGGTCTACGGCGCCAATCAGGCGATGGCCCAGAAGGTCTTCGACAGCGTCGGCTGGAACTGATCCGCCGGGATCTCCGAACCCGCGGCCATAGCGACAGGGGGGGCCGCCGCGTGGCGGGGCCCGTTTTGCCTTGTATTGTACTTGCGGCGCTGGGCTCAGCGGGCCTTGCCGCCGGGCCGGCCGCGCGCAATGGCGCGGCTCAGCAGGATCACCGGCGGGATGCCGACGGCGACGATGGTCAGCGCCGGCGTCGCGGCCTCGGTCAGGCGTTCGTCGGCGGCGAAGTTGTGTGCCTGCACGGCCAGGGTGTAGAAGTCGAAGGGGCGCATGACCAGGGTGGCCGGCAGCTCCTTCATGACGTCGACGAAGACCACCAGGCCGGCGGTCAGCAGGGAGGGCCACATCATCGGCGCGTGCACCCGCGCCAGGGTGCCCAGCGGGCGGGCGCCGAGGGCTCGGGCGGCGTCGTCCATCGAGGGCCGGATCTTTTCCAGCCCGGAGTCGACGGTGTTGAGCGACACCGCCAGGAAGCGCACCAGGTAGGCGAAGACCAGGGCGGCGATGCTGCCGGTCAGCAGCAGGCCGCTGGAGATGCCAAAACTCGCCCGCAGCCAGCCGTCGAGGGCATTGTCGAAGGCGGCGAAGGGCACCAGCACGCCGACGGCGATGATGGTGCCGGGAATGGCGTAGCCCATGGCGGCAAGGCGGTTGGCGATCTGCACCGCCGGGCCGCCCTGCAGCCGACGTCCGTAGGCCATCAGCGTGGCGAGGCCGACCGCCAGCAGGGCGGTGACCACCGCCAGGGTGACGCTGTTGCCGACCAGCTCGAAGTAACGCCTGCCGAAGCTCTGGTCCCCGGCTGCCAGGGCCATGGCGAGCAGGACCCCGGCCGGCAGCAGGAAGCCCAGCAGCAGCGGCAGGAAGCAGGCCAGGAAGGCGGCGGTGGCCGCGGCGCCCCTGAGGCGGCGTCCGGGCAGCTTCTGGTAGCGGTGGGTGGCGTGATGGAAGCGGGCTTCGCCGCGGCTGCGCAGCTCCAGCATCAGCACCAGGAAGACGAAGATCAGCAGGATCGAGGAAAGCTGGCCGGCGGTGGTGCGGTCGCCGAAGGCGATCCAGGCGCGCACGATGCCGGTGGTGAAGTTGGGCACGCCGAAGAAGGACACTGTGCCGAAGTCGGCCAGGGTCTCCATCAGGGCGAGCGCCGTGCCGGCGATGATGGCCGGGCGGGCCAGGGGCAGGGCGACCCGGAAGAAGGTGGCCCAGGGCCCGCAGCCCAGCGTCCGGCTGACGTCCAGGGCGCAGACCGACTGGTCGAGGAAGGCGGTGCGCGACAGCATGTAGGCATAGGGGTAGAGGACCAGCGTCAGCATGGCCACGGCGCCGCCCAGCGACCTGATCTCGGGGAACCAGTACTCCCGGTAGCTGAGGCCGGTGACCTCGCGCAGCAGGCTTTGCACTGGCCCGGCCGGCTGCAGGAAATCGGTATAGGCATAGGCCATGACGTAGGCCGGCACGGCCAGCGGCAGGATCAGCGCCCATTCGAAGAGCCGCCGGCCGGGAAAGCGGCACATGGTCACCAGCCAGGCGGTGCCGGCGCCGATCACCGGCACGCCGATGCCGACGCCGGCCACCAGGATCGCGGTGTTCGCCAGGTAGCGCGGCAGCACGGTGCTGGCCAGGTGGGCCCAGGTGCCGTCGCCCGACTGGGTCAGGCTGAACAGCACCGAGGCGACGGGGACCAGGAACAGCCCCGCCACCACCAGCGAGAGCCAGGACAAGGGGCCGAGCGGCCGGCGCGCCGCGCCGCGCCGGCCGCTCCGGCCCGGCCGCGGCGGCTGGTCGAGCGGCCCGGCGGGCTCGAAGGAACGGTAAAGGGGTGGTGTATCGGACACTTAACTCTCTGCTGCCGGCTGCCGGGCGAAGCGCTGCGTCATCCCTGGTCCTGTCTCACATCTGGCCCGCCCGGGCAAGTTCCCGGCCGCCGCCGGGCGCGATTCGGGGCAGGGCCGGGGCGGCAGCCCCAGCGGTTCCGGCTAGTCGCATCGCTCAGGCTCATGGTTTCGCAGCCGCTTCCGAAGGGCAACAAAACAGTCTGCAATTGCGGCTCCTTAGCTTTGCTGTAAATGCCCTCTATCCGGCAATTCTCCTGACGTTCCCGACAGTTAAGTAAGGGGTTCTTAATTTATGTTTGGCACTGTTCACCGTCATTTCGGGGGCATTGGTTAACAGCACTGGTCGCCCCGTACTTAGCGCCTGCCGGGCGGGCAAGAGTAGACAGCGGCGATGGATGATCTACTAAGCGAATTTCTTACCGAGACGAACGAAAGCCTTGCGGAGCTCGACGTCGAGCTGGTTCAGCTGGAGCAGAACCCGAACGACAAAGAGCTTCTGGGGAATATCTTCCGACTCATGCACACCATCAAGGGGACCTGCGGGTTCCTGGGGCTGCCGCGCCTTGAAAGCGTCGCGCACGCCGGTGAGAACGTGCTGGGCAAGTTGCGTGACGGCGAGCTGGAAGTCACCCCGGAGGCGGTCACTCTGATTCTGGAGTGCCTCGACAACATCCGGGCGCTGCTCGAGCAGCTGGAAGCGACCGAGGCCGAGCCCGAGGGCGACGACTCCGATCTCATCGCCCGCCTGAACGCCTTCGCCGATGGCGATGGGACGCCGGCGGCAGCGGCCCCGGCGGCTGAGGCTCCTGCGGCGCCGGCCGAGACCGCCGAGGCGGCGCCGGCCAGCGGCGACGTCTCGCTCGACGAGCTCGAGGCGGCCTTCCAGGCGGCCAAGGGCCCCGAGGAGCTGGCGGCCGAGAAGGCGGCCGAGGAAGCTGCCGAGCCCGAAGCCAAGGCCGAGCCCGAAGCCGAGCCGGCGGAAACCGCGCCGGCGGAAGCCAAGGCGGAAGCGCCCAAGGCGCCCAAGGCGGCCGAGCCCGCCGGCGCTGCGGCCGGCGATGCCAAGAAGGAAGGCTCCGTCGTCAACCAGTCCCTGCGCGTCAACGTCGACGTGCTGGAAAACCTCATGACCATGGTCTCCGAGCTGGTGCTGACCCGCAACCAGCTGCTGCAGATCCTGCGCAGCCAGAACGAGAGCGAGTTCGCCGCGCCGCTGCAGCGACTGAACCATGTGGTCTCCGAGCTGCAGGAAGGCGTGATGGCCACGCGCATGCAGCCGATCGGCAACGCCTGGGCGAAGCTGCCGCGTATCGTCCGCGACCTGGCGCACGAACTCGACAAGAAGATCGACCTGGTGATGAAGGGCGCGGAGACCGAGCTGGACCGCCAGGTGCTGGAGCTGATCAAGGATCCGCTGACCCACATGGTGCGGAACTCCGCCGATCATGGCCTGGAGATTCCGGCCGACCGCCTGAAGGCGGGCAAGCCCGAGATCGGCACCGTCACGCTGAACGCCTTCCATGAAGGCGGTCACATCATCATCGAGATCGCCGACGACGGCAAAGGCCTTTCCGTCGACAAGATCAAGCAGAAGTGCGTCGACAACGGCCTCGCCAGCGAGTCCGAGCTGGAGCAGATGAGCGAGCAGCAGATTCAGCAGTTCATCTTCAAGGCCGGGTTCTCGACGGCGGCGGCGGTCACCTCGGTGTCCGGCCGCGGCGTCGGCATGGACGTGGTGCGCACCAATATCGAGAAGATCGGCGGCACCATCGAGCTGACTTCGGTCGAGGGCCGCGGCACCAAGTTCGTCATCAAGATCCCGCTGACTCTGGCCATCGTCTCGGCGCTGATCGTCGAGTGCGCTTCCGAGCGCTTCGCGATCCCGCAGCTTTCGGTGGTCGAGCTGGTGCGGGCTTCCGCCCATACAGAGCATACCATCGAGCGGATCAACGGCACGCCGGTGCTGCGCCTGCGCAACCGCCTGCTGCCGCTGGTCAACCTGCGCAATCTGCTGAAGCTGGGTGACGACGAGGGCGTCGCCGCGGCCGCCAAGGAAGCGGCGGCGAAGGCGACCAAGGCCGTCGAGGGCGAGGATGGCGCCGAAGAGGCGGCCGTCGAGGAGAAGGCCAAGGCTGCCGCCTCGAAGTCCAAGCCCAAGGCCAAGAAGATCGAAGCCAAGTCGAAGAAGGGTGCCGAGGCCGCTGACGAGAAAAGCGTCGACGACGAGGAGGTCTTCATCGTCGTGGCCCAGATCGGCAACTACTCGATGGGCATCATCGTCGACCGCGTCTTCGACACCGAGGAAATCGTGGTGAAGCCGGTGGCGCCGATCCTGCGCAACATCCAGCTGTTCTCGGGCAACACCATCCTCGGCGACGGCAGCGTCGTGATGATCCTGGATCCGAACGGCATCGCTGCTGCGACCGGCGAGATCTCGGTGGCCGAAGGCGGCGAGGACCAGGCCAAGGGACGCCACACGACCAGCAGTGCCGACAACGTCGCGATGCTGATCTTCCGGGCGGTGGACAACACCCCCAAGGCCGTGCCACTGGCCCTGGTGGCGCGTCTCGAAGAGATCGACCTGACCCAGGTGGAGTTCTCCAACGGCCAGTACGTGGTGCAGTACCGCGGCCAGCTGATGCCGCTGGTGATGATGGACCCGACCCAGAAGCTGGAGTCCGAGGGCCGTCAGCCGGTGCTGGTCTTTGCCGACCGGAACCGGACCATGGGCCTGGTCGTCAAGGAGATTGTCGACATCGTCGAAGGCCGTATGAACATCGAGCTCTCGTCCGACCGCGAGGGCTATGTCGGCACCGCGGTGATCGGCGGCAAGGCCACCGATATCATCGATGCCGGCTACTACCTGACCCAGGCGTTCCACGACTGGTTCGTCGGTGAACGGGGCTCGGACGGGGAGCGCGAGGGTCGCCGCCTGCTGGTGGTCGACGACAGCCCGTTCTTCCGCAATCTGCTGCAGCCGCTGCTGACGGTTGCCGGCTATGACGTGACCTGCGTCGAGTCGGCCGATGCCGCCCTGGAGCTCTGCGATGCCGGTGAGGACTTCGACGTCATCATCTCCGACATCGAGATGCCGGGCATGAACGGCTTCGAGTTCGCCCGCAAGGTGACGGCGGATACCCGCTGGTCCAAGACGCCGATCGTGGCGCTGTCCAGCTTCTCCAATCCGAGCGACCTGGCCCGCGGACGCGAGGCCGGCTTCAGGGACTACGTCGCCAAGACCGACCGTGATGCCCTGTTGAACACGCTACACGATACCCTAGCCGAATTGAGAGGTGCGGCATGAGCAGCCCGAAGGAAGAAGGCGCGGTGGAGCGTTCCGCCCTGGCGGATGCCTTTGCGGATACGGAAGACTTCGTAACCTTCACCATCGCCAAGCAGCTGTTCGGAATTCCCGTGCTCAAGGTGCAGGACGTCCTCAGCTCGCACAACATCACGCGGATTCCCCTGGCGCCGCCCGAGATCGCCGGTTCGCTGAACCTGCGCGGACGCATCGTCACGGCCATGGACGTGCGCCTTCGCCTCGGCCTGCCGCCGCGCGACCGCCAGGTTTCGATGAGCATCGTCGCCGAGCACGAGGGCGAGCTCTACAGCCTGATGGTCGACTCGGTGGGCGAGGTTCTGGCGCTGAAAGGTTCGGCCTGGGAGCGCAATCCGCCGACCCTTGACCCGAAGTTCCGGGACTACTCGCTGGGAATCTACCGTCTCGACGGCAAGCTGCTGGTGGTTCTCGATGTGAATAGGCTTTTGGACTACGACCGCGTCCAGGCCGCTTAGAGCAGCCGGAGCGAAATTGGGGGATGGCCGGGTGCGGTCTCGAAGCACGAACTGAACCGTCCGTTCCGCCGGAAGTGAGCTGGAGCTAGAAAATGAAGTCTTGCCTTATCGTCGACGATTCGAAGGTGGTGCGCATGGTGGCGCGCAAGATCCTGGAAGGTCTCAGCTTCGAAACCGATGAAGCCGAGGACGGCCAGAAGGCGCTCGAAGCCTGTCAGCGCAACATGCCGGACGCCGTGCTGCTCGACTGGAACATGCCGGTCAAGAACGGCCTGGAGTTCCTGCAGGAACTGCGCGCCATGCCGGACGTCAATCAGCCGGTTGTCGTTTTCTGCACCACCGAGAACGACATGGAGCACATCAAGACGGCCATGGAAGCCGGGGCCAATGAGTACATCATGAAGCCCTTCGACAGCGACATCATCGAGTCCAAGTTCGTCCAGGTAGGTCTCATCTGATGCCAGAAGATAAGTCCGCCATCGGCGGCACTGACGGAAATACCGGAGATCCTTACCGGGTCATGGTAGTGGATGACTCCGCGGTCATTCGTGGCCTGCTGACCCGGGTCCTCGAAGCCGACTCCTGCGTCAAGGTGGTCGCTTCCGTGGGCAACGGCGAGGTCGCGATCAAGACCCTTGACCGTCATGATATCGAGGTCATCGTCCTCGACATCGAGATGCCGGTGATGGACGGCCTCACGGCCCTGCCGAAGCTGCTGGCGGCCAAGCCCGGTGTCCAGGTGATCATGGCTTCGACCCTGACCCGCAAGAACGCGGAAGTCAGCCTGCGCGCCCTTCAGGCCGGTGCGGCCGACTACATTCCGAAGCCGAGCTCGACCAGCGAGCTGACGTCGACCGACGCCTTCCAGCGGGAGCTGACGGCGAAGGTCAAGGCACTGGCCGCGGCCGGCCGCCCGGCGGGACGGCCGGCGACGGCGCCGCGTGCGCAGAGCCAGGCCACGGTGGCCGCCATGGCGCCGCGCCGCGAGATCGTCCTGCGCAAGCCCTCGCTGGCGCTGCCGCGGGTGATCGCCATTGGCAGCTCGACCGGCGGGCCGCAGGCCCTGCTTGAGGTGCTGCGCGACATGACGACCAGCGTGAAGCTGCCGATCCTGATCACCCAGCACATGCCGGCCACTTTCACGACGCTGCTTGCCGAGCATATCGGGCGGGCCACCGGCGTGCCCTGCGCCGAGGCAAAGGACGGCGACGTGGTCACCGGCGGGCACATCTACCTGGCGCCCGGCGACTACCACATGGTGGTCGAGAGCAAGGGGGCCAGCAGCGTCATTCGATTGAACCAGGATCCACCGGAGAACTTCTGCCGCCCTGCCGTCGACCCCCTGCTGCGCAGCATGGCAAAGGTCTACGGCGCCGGCCTGCTGACCATCATCCTCACGGGGATGGGGTCGGACGGTCAGAAGGGCTCGGTCGACGTCGTCGAAGCCGGTGGCACCATTATCGCACAGGACGAGGCCACCAGTGTGGTCTGGGGCATGCCGGGGGCCGTGGCAACGAGCGGCCTGTGTTCGGCTGTGCTGCCGATCCAGGAGATCGGCCCCAACGTCCGCAAGTTGGTCATGAGGTCAGCGGCATGAACGTGAACGATTTCGAATTTATCGCGCAGATGCTCTATCAGCGTTCTGGCTTGGTGATCACCCAGGAGAAGGCCTACCTGCTGGAAAGCCGGCTGAACCCGGTCGCGCGCAAGTGGGACTTCGAGAGCTTTGATGCGCTGATCGCCGCCATCAGGACCAAGAAGGACGAGAAGCTGCTGGTCGACGTGACCGAGGCGATGACGACCAACGAGTCCTTCTTTTTCCGCGACAACCGGCCGTTCGACCAGTTCAAGGACATCGTCCTGCCGCACCTGCTGGAGGCGCGGGCGGCCCGCAAGCAGATCCGCATCTGGAGCGCGGCCTGCTCGAGCGGCCAGGAGCCCTACACTCTGGCCATGATCCTCAAGGAGGAGGCGGCCAAGCTGGCTGGCTGGAACATCGAGATCGTCGCCACCGACCTCTCGACGGAGATCCTGGATAAGGCCAAGGCAGGTCTTTATTCCCAGTTCGAGGTCCAGCGCGGCCTGCCGATCACCCTGCTGATGAAGTACTTTGCGCAGGAAGGGGAGAAGTGGCAGATCAGCGAGGAGATCCGCAAGATGGTCTCCTACAAGCCGTTCAACCTGCTGGAGAGCCCCACGCAGCTCGGCACCTTCGACGTGGTGTTCTGCCGTAACGTGCTGATCTATTTCGACCAGGAGACCAAGAGCAAGGTGCTCGCGCGCATCGCCGGCATCATGCCCGCCGACGGCTTCCTCTACCTGGGCGGCGCCGAGACCGTGCTCGGCATCTCCGACGCCTTCGAGGTGGTGCCCGGCCAGCGCGGCATCTACCGTCTCGGCGAGACCGGCGCCTCTCTCGACCGCAAGGCGGGCTGAGCCAGGCCCCTGCCGGCCCCTGCCGGGCCGCGGCCGGCGGTTGAGATCTCGCTTTAAGTGACAAAGAAAAAGGCCGCTACCTCAACGAGG
Source organism: Kiloniellaceae bacterium (assembly GCA_041565695.1). Classification (GTDB taxonomy): domain Bacteria; phylum Pseudomonadota; class Alphaproteobacteria; order Kiloniellales; family Kiloniellaceae; genus Pelagibius. Next base: position 6,304 of record JBFGUI010000002.1, on the reverse strand, counting down.
TAGCGGCCTTTTCTGATCAGGGTAGGGCGGTCAGGCGTTGGCCGCGTGCTTCTGCGTTTCCGCGCCTTCGCTGCTGACCGGGTCGCGCAGCACGTAGCCGCGGCCCCACACGGTCTCGATGTAGTTGTCGCCGCCGGTCGCCGTGGCCAGCTTCTTGCGCAGCTTGCAGACGAAGACGTCGATGATCTTCAGCTCCGGCTCGTCCATGCCGCCGTAGAGATGGTTGAGGAACATCTCCTTGGTCAGCGTGGTGCCCTTGCGCAGGGAAAGCAGCTCGAGGATGCCGTATTCCTTGCCGGTCAGGTGCAGCGGCTGGCCCTCGACCTCCACGGTGCGGGTGTCGAGATTGACGGTCAGCTTGCCGGTCGAGATCACCGAGTCCGAATGCCCCTTGGAGCGCCGCACGATCGCCTGGATGCGGGCGACCAGTTCGCGCTTGTCGAAGGGTTTGGTCAGGTAATCGTCGGCGCCGACGCCAAGGCCCTTGATCTTGTCATCCAGGCCGCTGAGGCCCGAGAGGATCAGGATCGGGGTCTTGACCCGCGCGGCCCTGAGGCGCCGCAGCACCTCGTAGCCGTCCATGTCCGGCAGCATCAGATCCAGAATGATGATGTCGTAGTCGTAGAGTTTCCCGATCTCAAGGCCGTCTTCGCCCATATCGGTCGTGTCGCACACATAGCCCTCCGAACGGAGCATCATCTCGATGCCCTGGGCAGTGGCGGAATCGTCCTCGACAAGCAGAACTCTCATGGTGGTGACCTAGTGCCTGTATGGTTCCCCTGGGGTTTGATTATTAACCATTTTGCCGAAGCAATGTTAATAAATTCTTACCTGCATTAATTATTCTATGACTTTGGGATTCAACAGGTCTTTTCGCCCAACCGTCCGTCGAAGGGGCCGATTTTACCCAACCTTAAGCCTGATACCGGAGACTGATCCGAGAGGTCGACGCAAACCGGCCAGGGGGGCCTTTCGGCAGTTCAAGGGATGGTCGTATCCACTTTCGTTAAGGAAATCGGTCAGCTGGCGGATTACCGCCTCTACGGCCGTGTCGCCGGGGTTCTCGGCATGCTGGTCGAGGTCGCCGGCCTCGAGCAGGCCCTGTCGATCGGCTCGCGCTGCGCGATCCACGCCCAAGGCAATCGTCCCGGGGGCAACCGGCGGGTGATCTGCGAGGTGATCGGCTTCCGGCAGCGCCGCGCCCTGCTGCTGCCCTTCGGATCCCTGGAAGGCGTCGGCCTGGGCTGCAAGGCCGAGGTCATGGAGAGCGAGCCGCTGGTGCGCCCGAGCCCGGCCTGGCTCGGCCGCGTGGTCAACGCCCTGGGCGAGCCGGTCGACGGCAAGGGCCCGCTGCCCGACGGCACGCTGGCCTACAGCCTGCGCGCCTCGCCGCCGCCGGCCCATGCGCGCCAGCGCCTCGGCGGCAAGATCGATCTCGGCGTGCGCGCCATCAACACCTTCCTGTCCTGCTGCAACGGCCAGCGCATGGGAATTTTCTCCGGGTCCGGCGTCGGCAAGTCGGTGCTGCTGTCCATGCTGGCCCGCTATGCCGAGGCCGACGTCAACGTCATCGGCCTGATCGGCGAGCGCGGCCGCGAGGTGCAGGAGTGGCTGGAGGACGATCTGGGGCCGGAGGGCTTGGCCCGCTCGGTGGTGGTGGTCGCCACCTCCGACGAGCCGCCGCTGATGCGCCGCCAGGCCGCCTACCTGACCATGGCGCTCAGCGAGTATTTCCGCGACCAGGGCCGCGATGTGCTCTGCCTGATGGATTCCGTGACCCGCTTCGCCATGGCGATGCGCGAGATCGGCCTCTCGGCCGGCGAGCCGCCGGCCAGCAAGGGCTACACGCCCTCGGTCTTCGCCGAGCTGCCGCGCCTGCTGGAGCGCGCCGGTCCGGGCGTCGAGCACGGCTCGGTCACTGGTCTCTTCACCGTGCTGGTCGAAGGCGACGACCACAACGAGCCGATCGCCGACGCGGTGCGCGGCATTCTCGACGGCCACATCGTGCTGGAGCGTGCGGTAGCCGAGCGCAACCGCTATCCGGCCATCAACCTGCTGCGCAGCGTCTCGCGCACCATGCCGGACTGCAACAGCGCGGCAGAGAACGAGCTGGTCAATCGGGCCCGGGGCCTGTTGTCGACCTACGAGAACATGGCCGAGCTGATCCGCATCGGCGCCTACAAGCAGGGCAGCGATCCGGCGGTCGACGAGGCCATTCACTACTACGCCGACCTGGAGGCCTTCCTCGGCCAGAAGAAGGATGAGGTCAGCACTCTGGCGGAGGGCTACAGCCAGCTTGCCGCGCTGCTCGGTCTGCCGGACCCGGCCGCGTCGGATGCGACGGCGGAGGAAGCTGCAGCGGCGCCGGCGGCAGCGCCGGAAGACGAACCGAACTCGGCCACGGCGCCGCAGGCCGATTTCGAGAAGCGCCGCGCGCGCATGGCCGAGGCACTGAACCTGCGGCGGGCCCAGGCGGCGCCGGCGCAGTAGTGGGCAGGGGAGCGGCGGGCCGGCCGGCGATGCCGGCGGCGAGTCCGAACGAGGAGAGTTTTTTGGTAGGAGTCGATAAGCAGTGACCGCTCTTAATCAGTTGGTGCGCCTGCACCGTTGGAACCTGGACGAAAAGCGCCAGAAGCTCGCCGAGCTGGAGCGCTTCCGGGCCAAGCTCCTGGGCAACATCGAGACGCTCGAGGCCGAGCTGGCCCGCGAGCAGGCCGCTGCCGAGCGCTCCGAGGTTGCCGGCCTCTCCCTGCCGGCCTTCATCAAGGCGACCATCGACCGGCGCCGCAAGATCGAGGAATCCATCGCCGAGGTCGACCGCTCCATCGCCGCGGCCCGCGACGAGATCGCCAAGGCCTTTCAGGAGTTCAAGAAATACGAGACGGCGCACGGCAACCACCAGCGCAGAGAGGCCCAGAAGCAGCAGCGCCGCGAACAGACCGCCGCCGACGAACTCAGCATCGAGCTGCACCGCCGCCAGGCCGCCGGCGGGGCGACAGGGTAGGACCTCATTCTGCCAGGCCCCCTCAATTCCGCCTTCAAGAAGAAACCGGCCGCCTGGTCCGGATGAGCCGAATTCCTCGGCTCTTCGCGGCTGCCGGTAGGATGCTCGACCTGACTCCAGAAGCGGGCGTCGCCGCGCCCGTTATCGAGGTCGCGGTCTTGTCCTGAGCCGTTCCGCAGGCTTCAACAACATGAACTTGGGATTGCATCGCCTTTTCGGTCGAAGCAGCAACCGGATGCGGGTTGAAGCGCTTCATTCGACGCTTCTTTGCGCACTTCTGTGAACTTCGACACTCGCAGCGACCCAATTGTCAAAGCCGGCTTGGCGCAAACCCGGTCATGGTTGACCTGGGTCATATTTCCGGATGCACAAGCTATGCTTAACTGAAGTCTGTTTGGAACAGCAAGCCGGGAAGTGTCGATGATCAACTTGCCCGCATTTCACTGGACTGCTGCTTCCGCAGAGGTGAAACGCGTTGCCCGGCAGGCATGCCTGCGCGCCGGACTTTCTTTCCTGATTCTTTGCGCTGCAGTACCTGAAGGGAGCGCGCAGGAGGGAGCGGCCGTCGAAAGCGAGATCGATTGCGAAAAGGCCGCAACCGCCGTCTATGAGCAGGTCGCGCCGGCTGTGGTCCGCATCATGGCGTTCGGGATCGACCCTTTCCGGGCAAAGGGCCGGATCAGCGCCAGTACGGGCAGCGGTGTCGTCCTGCCGGACGGCCACGTGCTGACAAGCTTTCACGTTGTGGCGGGAGCGACGGCGATCGCTGTCGGCGCCGATGACGAGCTCTTTGACGCGTCAGTTGTCGGCCGCGACCCTTTGCTCGATGTCGTCGTTCTAAGTGTTTCGGGGATCGAGGCCGCCACCCAGCCCATCCAGCTCGCACCGGAAGAGCGGCTGGTGCACGGGCAGCCGGTCTATGTCGTAGGTTATCCGCTCGGTATCGGGAAATCGATAAGCGGGGGCATCATCTCTGGATTGGGGCGCTTCATACCGCTCAATACGTCGAGCTGGCTGACGAGCTATATCCAAACCGACGCAGCGGTTAGCCTGGGGAACTCCGGTGGCCCCCTGGTCGATGAATGCGGAAAAATGATCGGCATGATCTCACTCCGCAGCGCAGCGCCAGGAGCCGAAAACATCGGATACGCGATTCCTGTGGCAACGCTGAGCCAGCTGTTGCCGGAGCTGGTCGAAACCGGCAAAGTGGCACGGCCATGGCACGGCCTCTACGGCCAGATGCTCACACCGCTCATCGCGGCCATGATGGGTGTTCCCCTCAAGCGAGGCTTCCTTGTTGAGACAGTCGAGCCCGGCAGCGCGGCGGACCGGGCGGGCATCCGGGGCGGGACGCTCCCCGTCCAGTGGGGCATGCAGGAAATCATCCTCGGCGGCGACATCATCACCAGCGTAAACGGCATGCGGCTACAGACCCTGGATGACGCGACATCCGCCGTCTGGGCGCTGGAGATCGGCCAGACGGTCGAGATCACGCTCGTCCGGCAAGGCCAGGAAATGAAAGTCTCGGCTAAAATCAGTGAGCGGCCGATCCTAGAGCGGGATCTCGAGCTGTACCGACGTAACTGAACTGCCCGGACGCGCCATCAGCGGCGCGAGAGGAGCCGCCCTCTTGCTTGCGTCCTGCGCCGCTCGCACAGTGAGAAGCTGCGGGCGAGACGGCCGCCCAAAGAGGACACAGGTCCCTTGATCTGCGATCGCAACGACGTACATGTAGACGTAACGGATCATTACTCTAGAAAGCCATGACCAATGCTTGTGCACCAGTTCCGCAATCCTGTCCCCCGCTGCCTTGCGCGCATACGTGGCATCTTGCGAGAAGAGGCGCGACGTATCGGCGAGGAAAGGCGCGAACGAAACTACCTGGCGACGCGCGATCCGATGCGACCTCTCGTTTCTTACAAGACCGCCAAATGACGTGGCAGCAAGCCATTCGGATGGCCTACACGCCGATACCGGTTAACATCGCGCGTATCGGCCTCCGGGTACCCTTCTCGTAAACAATCGGCACTTCCGGTCGCGCCCTGTACTCACGGCCTGGGGGCCTGTGCTTCAACGGGTCGGTTAGCTGCCAACCTCAGCACTCGCTCTTGGCGGACGTGTGGCCCGCTGGACCCTAAGGTCGGATTCAGTGCAACAAGGCATCGCCGAAGCAGCGGCAGGTTATGCGCGACTGCGGCGTTGCCGTCAGACCCTGAATCCCTCGTGGTGCTCCGCAGCGGACTGTTCCGAGAGCATCTGGTGCCAGTCGGTCGAGACCTGGAACACCAGCTGGCCGCTGTAGCCGGCGATGGCATTGGCCTCCTCGAAGAGCGCCATGAGGTCGCCGCGCGCCACGGCCGAGAGCGGCCGGCGGCTGCGCAGCATGAGGTCGAAGCGCCGGGCGCGCACCAGGCCGTCGAGCTGCAGCTCGCCGTGGCGCTCCAGCTCCAGTTCGAGAACGAAGCGGGTGGCCTTGTCGCCTTCCTTGCCCTTGCCGCTGCCGTGCTGCTGGTGGCGGAAGAAGCAGCGCAGCTCGCGCAGGCCCTCCTGGCTCCACAGCGGCAGGTTGACGAAGCGCCATTCGCCTGCCGGCGTCTCGATGCTGCGGTTGAGGCCGGCGAAGTCGCGGCCGAGGCGCTCGTAGAGGTCGCCGAGGTCACCGCGTTCGGCCGCCGCGGCGGCGGCCGGCGCCAGCCAGCCGAGCGGATTGCCCTGGTTCAGCGCGCTCAGAAAGAACAGCACGCCGGAGGCGAGGCGCGGGCCGATCTGCGGCAGCGCGCGGGCGACCGCTTCCATCTGCGTCGGCGGCAGGCTGTGCAGGACGGTCTCCTCGAGGGCCTCGAGGCTCGGCCAGGCCGCCGCCAGCGCCTGGGCGGCCGGGCTGTTCGGGGCGGCGGGCAGGGTGATGTGCAGCGCCAGGCTGCTGCCCGGCGGCAGGCTGGCCCGGGTGTCGAGGGTGATCGTGCCGAGCGGCGTATGCAGGATCGGCTGGCCGCTGCTGGTGGCGGCGGTGACCAGGCCGGTCACCCGCAGGGCTCCTTCCGCCGCCACCGCGCCGCCCGCAGCCGCGGCCGGCGTGGTCCCGCCGGGCGTCGCGGCAGCGGCGGGCGGCAGGCTGCCGGCGGCCCGCGCCGCCGCTTCGCTGGAGACCGACTGCAGGGCAGTGGCCAGGCTATGGCCGCTGTTGCCCACCGGCGTCTGCGGCGCAAGACGCAGGCCCGCACCGCCGCCGCCGGTCCCGGTCGCCGGGGGAGACGTCGCCGGGCTGCCCGTTGACGTGCCGGCGGCGCCACCGTTTGG
>JBFGUI010000001.1:0-51675 GCA_041565695.1 Kiloniellaceae bacterium | reverse complement strand
GCATCGGCCGCGATCAGGACGCCCTGTGGCAGGCCTATCTCGACAACCTCGCCGCCAAGGGCCTCAGCCGCGACCCCTGAGCCCGGCAGCCCTGAGCCCGGGCCTCTTTGCCAATACCGCCTTCCGCCGCGTCGCTGAGCGACAAGACGGCGTTGTCCCCCGTGCCAAGCTGAAGTGCCGCTTCAGCTAGGAGATAGCGCATGTCGCCGGATACCGCCGGGAGGCCGATCACCGACAGCCCGATCACAGTCAGGCCGGACGTCGACCTGCAGGCGCTGCGCGCTTGGCGCCTGGAGCGTCTGCGCGGCGAACTTAAGGCGCGCGACTACGCCGGCGCGCTGCTCTATGACCCGATCAACATCCGCTATGCCTGCGACAGCCGCAACATGTCGGTGTGGTGCCTGCACAACGCCGTGCGCTATCTCTTCGTGCCGACCGAGGGGCCGCTGGTCCTGTTCGACTTCCACAACTGCGAACACCTCTCCGACGGCAACGCCGTGATCGCCGAGGTGCGCCCGGCGACCGCCTGGTACTACTTCGCCGCCGGCGAGCGCGCGGCCGAGCGGGCGGCACGCTGGGCGGACGAGATCATCGAGCTGGTCGGCCGGCACGGCGGCAGCAACCGGCGCCTCGCCGTGGACAAGTGCGACTTCCTCGGCATCGCCGCGCTGCAGGCCCGCGGCATCACCGTCTTCGACGGCCAGGAGGTGCTCGAGCGGGCGCGCCGCATCAAGGGGCCGCAGGAGATCGCCTGCCTGGAGACCGCCACGGCGGTGTGCAGCGAGGCCATGCAGGCGATGCGCGCTGCGCTCACGCCCGGCATGAGCGAGAATGAGCTCTGGTCGATCCTCAACCAGGTCAACGCGGCGCGCGGCGGCGAGTGGATCGAGACGCGCCTGCTGGCCGCCGGCGCGCGCAGCAATCCCTGGTTCCACGAGTGCGGCGCGGCGGCGATCGAGGCCGGCGATCTGGTTTCCTTCGACAGCGACATGATCGGCCCCTACGGCTACTGCGCCGATGTCTCGCGCTGCTTCCTCTGCGGCGATACGAAGCCGAGCGACGAACAGCGCCGCCTCTACCGCCTCGCCTGGGAGCAGATCCACTTCAACATGGATCTGCTCAAACCCGGCCTCGGCTACCGTGAGCTGGCCGAGCGCGCCTGGCAGCTGCCGGCAAGTTGTCAGGCCAACCGCTATTCCGTGGTCGTCCACGGTGTCGGGCTGTGCGACGAATATCCCTCCGTCGTCTATCTGCAGGACTTCGACGCCTCGGGTTACGACGGCGTCTTCGAGGCCGGCATGACGGTCTGCGTCGAGAGCTACGTCGGCGAAGAGGGGGGCCGCGAAGGTGTCAAGCTGGAACAGCAGGTGCTGATCACCGATCGGGGCCTGCGCCTGCTCTCAGGCTTTCCCTTCGAAGAGACCCTGCTGGGGCGCGAGATCTAGAGACTCTCGCCCTTCACCAGGCGCGGCAGATCGCCGACCAGACCCATGGCATGGCGCATGAAGAATCGCTTCAGCGGCGGCACCCGGTTGACCGCCGCCAGGCCGAGGTCGCGCAGCAGGCGGACCGGCGGCAGGTCGTTGGAGAACAGGCGGTTCAGGGAATCGGTCGCGGCGATCAGCGCCATGTTGTCGAGGCGCCGCCAGCGCTGGTAGCGCTCCAGCACCGTCGGGCTGCCGATGTCGAGGCCGAGGCGCCGGGCATCGACGATGCATTCGGCCAGCGCCGCCACGTCGCGCAGGCCGAGGTTGAGGCCCTGGCCGGCGATGGGGTGAATGCCGTGCGCCGCATCGCCGATCAGCGCCAGGCGGGCGTCGATGTAGCGCTCCGCGTGCAGCAGCGACAGCGGATAGGACCAGCGCCGCCCGCCCCAGAGCGACAGTCGGCCGAGGGAGTTGCCGAAACGGCGCTGCAGCTCTTGGGCGAAGGCCGCCTCGTCGAGCGCCAGCATGGCCGGCACCAGGGCACGCTTTTCCGTCCACACCAGGGAGGAACGGTGCACCAGCGGGCCGCTGCCGCCGGTGCCGTCTTCCGGCGCGTCGGTCATCGGCAGCAGGGCGAAGGGACCCGAGGGCAGGAAGTGCTCGTGGGCGACGCCCTTGTGGGGCTGCTCATGCGCCACGGTGGCGACGATGGCGGTCTGCGGGTAGTCGATCTCCATCACCTTGATGCCGGCGGCCACGCGCTGGGCCGAGCCGCGCCCGTCGGCGGCGACCAGCAAGCGCGTCGCGACCTCCGTGCCGTCGTCGAGCCGCGCGGTGACGCCGCCCGGCCGACGGTTCACCTCGACGAGCCGCGCGGGCGCACGGAAGTCGATGCGCGGCAGCGCCGCGACCCGGTCGAGGCCGGCGCGGCGGATCGCGGTGTTCTCAACGATGTAGCCCAGCGGGCGCGCTTCGCTGCCCGGCTCGGCCACGTCCTGGTGCGAGAAATGCAGGAACAGCGCCGAGGCGCCGCCCGGGCGCGCGGCGCCCAGCGCACCGTCGGAGATGCGGATATCGAGGATCGGCGAGGCGGCCGGGCGCATGCCCGGCCACAGGCCGAGCACCGCGAGCGCCTGCTGCGAGCCGCGGGCGATGGCCGAGGACCGGCCGTCGAAGGCCTCCTCCCGGAACAGCATCGGATCGGCCTGGTCGACCACCATGACCTCGAGCCCGGCTTCCGACAGGGCCACCGCAAAGGCCAGCCCGACCATGCCGGCGCCGGCGACCAGGACCTCGGGAAACGCGCGTTCGGCCATGAATACCTTCCTCTTCAGACCCCAGCCGCAGCTTTGCGCCGCCGCGCGGCCTTGTCCAGCCGCGCGGTGTCGCAGCCCGGACCCCAACAGGACAGCGGCCGGACCGGCACCCATTTCGGTCAGATCCGGCCAGTGCGCTGCACAATTTTTGATCTCTTGCTAATGATTGCCTAAAAACTAGGCGCACGCGAACGATCCGGTTTTGAGCAAAGGAGGCCCAGGCTGCGCCGGAATCCGCGGAATCCCGGGCTTTCCATGCAGATCCAGCGGTTTGGCACGGTTCTTGACTCTACAGGGCCGAGCGCTGTCGCCCGGCGGGCGACGGCACGAGGTATCCGGGCCCGCAAGCGGTCCGGCAGGCGGTTCAACTGCACCGGGGACCGTCTGGAGGGCACCGGTGCGAGAGGAAAGGGGATACCGGCGCATGAAGATGGTTATGGCCATCATCAAGCCGTTCAAGCTGGATGATGTGAGAGAGGCCCTGACCGGAGTCGGCATCGAGGGCCTGACGGTCAGCGAGGTCAAGGGCTACGGCCGGCAGAAAGGCCAGACCGAGATCTACCGCGGCGCGGAGTACTCGGTGAACTTCCTTCCCAAGGTGAAGATCGAAGTCGCCGTGACCGACGACAGCGTCGGCCAGGTGGTGGAGACGATCCAGAACTCGGCCAACACCGGCCGCATCGGGGATGGAAAAATCTTTGTTTTCGACGTGGGTCACGCCGTGCGCATCCGCACGGGCGAGACCAACGCCGAGGCTCTGTAAGAAGGAATCTAGGGAAATGAGAGTTATGGGCACTTCTCTTGGCCGTATGTTGGGCGGCCGCAAGCTGGGCCTGGCGGGCCTCGCCGCCGCGGCGGTGCTGGTCGCCTCGGCGCCGGCCCGCGCGGAGGTCTCCGCCGAGACCGCCTTCGTCTTCAACACCTTTGCGTTCCTGGTGAGCGGCTTCCTCGTGATGTGGATGGCCGCTGGCTTCGCCATGCTGGAATCCGGCCTGGTGCGAACCAAGAACACCGCGACCATCTGCCTGAAGAACATCGCGCTCTACTCGGTCGCCGGCATCATGTACTACGTCGTCGGCTACAACCTGATGTACGTGGACGTCAGCGGCTACATCGGCTCCTTCGGCCTCTTCTACAATGCTGGCGCCGCAGAAACGGACCTGATCGGTGCAGGCGGTGACGCCACGGCTGAGCAAGTCGCGGCGGTGGTCGATAACGGCTACTCGGTGATGTCCGACTGGTTCTTCCAGATGGTCTTCGTCGCCACGGCCGCCTCGATCGTCTCCGGCACGCTCGCCGAGCGCATCAAGTTTTGGCCCTTCATGATCTTCGTGGTGATCCTGACCGCCTTCCTCTACCCGATCCAGGGCGCCTGGACCTGGGGCGGCGGCTGGCTCTCCGAGATGGGCTTCTCCGACTTCGCCGGCTCGACCATCGTCCACTCGGTGGGCGGCTGGGCGGCCCTTGTCGGCGCCATCATCCTCGGGCCCACAAAGGCAAGTTCGGCGCCGACGGCTCGGTGCACCCCATGCCGGGCGCCAACCTGCCGCTGGCCACCCTGGGCACCTTCATCCTGTGGCTCGGCTGGTTCGGCTTCAACGGCGGCTCGCAGCTGGCCCTGGGCTCGGCCCTCGATGCGGCAGCCATGGCCATCGTCTACGTCAACACCAACCTGGCGGCCTGCGCCGGCGTGGTCGCGGCGGTCATCCTGACCCAGCTGATCTACAAGAAGATCGACCTGACCATGTCGCTGAACGGCGCCATCGGCGGCCTGGTGGCCATCACCGCCGGCCCCGACCTGCAACACCACGGTGTTGCCCTGATCGTCGGCGGCATCGGCGGCGCCCTGGTGGTCTTCGCCGTGCCGCTGATGGACAAGCTGAAGATCGACGACGTGGTCGGCGCCATCTCGGCCCACCTGGTGGCCGGCATCTGGGGCACGCTGGCGGTTGCCATCTTCGGCGCCGGCGACCTGGTCGTTCAGATCGTCGGCATCGTCGCGGTCGGCGCCTTCATGATCATCACCAGCGGCATCGTCTGGTACGCGTTGAAGCTCACGGTTGGGCTTCGGGTCGACGAGGAGGCCGAGGAGATGGGCCTCGACAAGGCGGAACTGGGGATGGAGGCCTATCCCGAGTTCGGCCATGGCTCGCAGTCCCTCTAAGGACGGCGTCCTCTGACACCACACCGGTAATCGCGCTCCTTCAGGGACACGATTATCCTCTGCCAAGACTGGGCCTGGGAGCCGACGCTCCCAGGCCCCTTTTTTTGCCGCATTTCCCGCCTAGCCTTCCCCTTGCCGGCACCGGCGGAGGCTTGTCGCACCTCGGCGGCACAGATAGAATCCGCTGGATTCGTTTGCGATTTGTACCGCCTCCCGCCGATGCCCGCCGCGCCGGAGGCGCGTCCCCGGCGCGGTCACTCCCGGGGAGTGACATCCAGGGGACCCTTCGACGGAACCTTCGGAACAGAGCGTTTTGCCCGACCGCCGCAGCTTTCAGTCCTTCCATCCCTTCGCCCGGCTGAGCCGCCTGCTGGACTCCCATGCGCCGGGCAGCGAAGAGCCCATCCTGCTTTCGATCGGCGAGCCGAAGAACCAGCCGCCGGCCTTCGTCGCCGAGGAGATCGCCGGGGCCGCGGCGAAGTGGTCGAGCTATCCGCCGCCGCGCGGCACCGAGGCCTACCGCCAGGCCTGCGCCGACTGGCTGACCCGCCGCTACGACCTGCCGGCCGGCGTGATCGACCCGGCCCGCCACGTCCAGCCCCTGCCGGGCAGCCGCGAGGGCCTCTACTTCGCGGTCATGGCGGCGCTCGACGCGCAGGCCCAGAAGGGCGGAGACGGCAGTGCCGAACCGCCGGTGGTGCTGCTGCCCAACCCCTTCTACCACGTTTATGCCGCCGCCGCGGTGTCGCTGGGCGCCGCGCCGGTCTTCGTGGCGGCGACGGCGCAGACGGGCTTCCTGCCGGACTATCAGGCGCTCGACCCGGCGATCCTCGATCGCGCGGTGTTCTGCTTCCTCAACTCGCCGGCCAACCCGCAGGGCGCCGCCGCCGACCGCGACTACCTGGCGCGGCTGATCGAGCTCGGCCGCAAGCACGGCTTCACTCTCGGCTTCGACGAGTGCTATGCGGAGATCTACGACGCGACGCCGCCGGCCGGCGCGCTTGAGGCCGCGATGGCGCTCGACGGCAGCCTCGACAACATCCTGATCTTCCACTCGCTGTCCAAGCGCTCCTCGGCGCCGGGCCTGCGGTGCGGCTTTGCCGCCGGCGAGGCCCGGCTGATCGATGCGCTGGACATGGCGCTGCGCGTCGGCGGCGCCGGCGTCGGCCTGCCGATCCTCGCCGCCGGCACGCGGCTGTGGCGCGACGAGGCGCATGTCGAGGCCAACCGCGACTACTACCGGCGCAACTTCGCCCTGGCCGAGCGCATCCTCGGCAACCGCTTCGGCTTCCGCAAGCCGGACGGCGGCTTCTTTCTCTGGCTCGACGTCGGCGACGGCGAGGCCGCGGCGCTGAAGCTGTGGCGCGAGGCCGGCGTGCGCGTGGTGCCCGGCGCCTACATGTGCGAGCCGCAGGCCGACGGCTTCAATCCCGGGGCGCGCTACATCCGTGTCGCGCTGGTCTACGACGCGGCGATCACCGAGGACGGTCTCAACCGCATCGTCGAGGTGCTCGGCGATGCCGACGGCGTGACCGCGCCGCGGGCGGCGCGGGGCTGAGCCGGGCATGGCGCTGCGCAGCAACACCTCGGCGCGCGAAGGCCGCACCACCCTGCTGCCCAGCGGCACGCAAGCCTTCTTCCGCCGCCGCGCCATCGAGCTGGGCGGCGGCGTGCTGGCGGTCTTCGCCTGCGCCCTGCTGATCGCCTGCCTGACCTACAATCCGCAGGATCCGTCGTGGAACGATGCCACCGGCCGCGCGGCGACCAACCCTTTGGGGCTGTTCGGCTCCTACAGCGCCGACGTGATGATGCAGTCGCTCGGCATGGCCGCGCTGCTCGCCCCGCTGGTGCTCTTCGCCTGGGGCTGGCGTCTGATCCGCGAGCGCCAGCTGCCGACCCGCTGGTGGTGGCGCCTCGCCGCCTGCCCCGGCGGGCTCATTCTGCTGGCCATGGCGCTGGAGGCGCTGCCGCGCCCGACCACCTGGCCGCTCGACAACAAGCTGGGCGGTTTCGTCGGCAACCTGCTGCTGGGACAGGCCGGCAGCCTGACCGGCCTGTCGCCCTGGCTGCTGGCGCTGATCGCCCTGCCGCTGGGTCTCGCCGGGCTGTTCTTCGCCCTCGGCCTCACCGCCGCCGAGTGGCGCGTGCTGCGCGGCGCGGTGGCCTGGGTCTTCGGCGGCGCGCGCCGCGGCATCCTCTCGGCCATGGAACGTCCGTCCGCGGTGGCGCCGGGCGAGGCCCGTGCCGCCCGCCGCGAGCGCCAGCGCATCGAGCCGCTGCTCGACGAGGACGCGTCGGAGGAGCTGGACGGGGACGACGACGGCGAGGCCCTGGCCCCGGCCCTGCGCCGGGCCGCCGCGCGCGCCGCTGCCGAGGAAGAAGACGAAGCCGAACTGGTGGCTGCGCCGCGCCGCGCCAGCAAACCCGGCAAGCGCGCCCGCGCCGCCGCCCAGGGGCGGCTCGATCTGGGCCCGACCGGCGTCTACGAGACCCCGCCGCTCAGCCTGCTCGACCTGCCCAAGGGCGCCGGCCGCAGCGAACAGCTCAACCGCGACGCCCTGGAGAAGAACGCCCGCCTGCTGGAGACGGTGCTGGAGGACTTCGGCGTGCGCGGCGAGATCGTCAAGGTGCGCCCCGGCCCAGTGGTCACCCGCTACGAGCTGGAGCCGGCGCCGGGCACCAAGACCAGCCGCGTCGTCGGCCTCGCCGACGATATCGCGCGGTCGATGAGCGCGGTCTCGGTGCGTGTCGCCGTGGTGCCGGGCGACAGCGTCATCGGCATCGAGCTGCCCAACGCCAGACGCGAGACGGTCTACCTGCGCGAGCTGCTCTCCAGCGAGGACTACGAGAAAGCCAGCGCCAAGCTGCCGCTGGTGCTGGGCAAGGACATCGGCGGCAATCCCTCGCTGGTCGATCTGGCGCGCATGCCCCACCTGCTGGTCGCCGGCACCACCGGCTCCGGCAAGTCGGTGGCGATCAACGCCATGATCCTGTCGCTGCTCTATCGCCTGGGCCCGGAGCGCTGCAAGTTCATCATGGTCGACCCCAAGATGCTGGAGCTTTCGGTCTACGACGGCATCCCGCATCTGCTGGCGCCGGTGGTCACCGAGGCGAAGAAGGCGGTGGTGGCGCTGAAGTGGACCGTGCGCGAGATGGAGGAGCGCTACCGCGCCATGTCGCGCCTCGGCGTGCGCAACCTGGAAGGCTACAACGCCCGCGTCGAAGAGGCGCGGCGCAAGGGCGAGGTGCTGACCCGCAAGGTGCAGACCGGCTTCGACCCGGAGACCGGCCAGCCGATCCACGAGGAGGAGCCCTTCGATCTCGATCCGCTGCCGCTCATCGTGGTGGTGGTGGACGAGCTGGCCGACCTCATGCTGGTCGCCGGCAAGGACGTCGAGGCGGCGATCCAGCGCCTGGCGCAGATGGCGCGCGCCGCCGGCATTCACCTGATCGTCGCCACCCAGCGCCCCTCGGTCGACGTCATCACCGGCACCATCAAGGCGAACTTCCCGACGCGGATTTCGTTCCACGTGACCTCAAAAATCGACAGCCGCACCATTCTTGGCGAGCAGGGCGCCGAACAGCTGCTCGGCCAGGGCGACATGCTCTATATGGCCCAGGGCGGCCGGATCCTGCGTGTGCACGGCCCGCTGGTCACCGACCAGGAGGTCGAGGACGTGGTCGCCTTCTTGAAAAAGCAGGGTGAGCCTTCCTACATCGAAGCCATCACCGAAGACAGCGACGGCGAGTTCGACGGCGCTGGCGGCGGTGGTGGCATGGGCGGTGAAGGCAGCGGGGATGACCTCTACGACCGCGCCGTAGCAATAGTACTGCAGCACCGCAAGGCGTCGACCTCCTTCGTGCAGCGGCACCTGCAGATCGGCTACAACCGCGCCGCCCGAATCATCGAGCGCATGGAGGCTGAAGGCTTGATCTCCGCCGCGAACCACGTGGGCAAACGCGAAGTCCTGCCACCGGGCGGCGGCGAAGCATGACCGCTCGCCAAAGCAATCTGCGGCGCCGCCTGCTGGGCGTGCTGCTGGCGGGCGCCTGCGTTGCGGCGCTGGGCGAAGCGACGGGCGCCGCGGCACAGGGCAGCGGCCAGACAGCGGCCCTGTCGCCCGACGACGTCGCCGCGATCACGCGGGTCGAGCGCTACCTCAACGACATCAGGACGCTGCGCGCGCGCTTCGTGCAGATTTCCTCCAACGGCGCCTATGCCGAAGGCGAAGTCGTGGTCGAACGCCCGGGGCACATGCGTTTCGACTACGATCCACCGACCCCGGTGCTGATCATCGCCAACGGACTGTCGCTGCTCTACTACGACCGCCAGCTGAAGGAAGCGACCTTCCTGCCGCTGTGGGAGACGCCGCTGTGGTTCCTGATCCGCGAGAAGGTGCGCCTCGACGAGAACGTCAACATAGTCGGCATCGAAGAGGCGCTGGGCACCCTGCGCATCACGCTCAATGATCCCGACGCGCCGGACAGCGGCACTGTCACGCTGGTCTTCAGCGACGATCCCCTCAGCCTCAAGAAATGGGAAGTGGTCGATGCCCAGGGGGTGCAGACACAGGTGTCGCTGGTCAACCCGGTCTACGGAGAGGCGGTCGATCCCGATCTCTTCGACTACAGCGACCTCGAGGTCTTCAACAAGAACCCGGAACGCTAGAGCGCTTGCTTGCGCTCAGGATGGCATGACTGCCGTCACCCTTCGCCGCGCGGCGCGCGCTGCCGAGGCCGCCCGCTGGCGAGGCGGAAGGGATGGATCAGCAGGTCGAGAAAGCCCTCTTCGGCGCGACCTTCGGTGCCGATCGCCATCTCCAGGTCGCGCGCCGTCGGGCTGCGGGTGCCGAACAGCGGGTCCCAGAAACTGAAGATGGTGCCGTAATTCGAATCCGTGTCGGACCGCACGGCGTGGTGATGCACCCAGTGGATCGACGGCGTGATCACGACCCGCGAGAGAACCCGCTCCAGCCGCGCCGGGAGGCGCAGGTTGGAGTGATGGAAGACCGCCGAACAGATCACCAGCACCTCGAAGGCGACCACCGAGGCGAAGGGAAAGCCGAGCAGCAGGATGACGCCGGCGCGCGCCAGGGCCGAGAGCAGCACCTCGCCGAAGTGGAAGCGCAGCGCCGAGGTGGTGTCGAGGAATCGGTCGAGGTGATGGACCTCGTGAAAGCGCCAGAGGACAGCCACCTCGTGGTTGGCCCGGTGCCACCAGTAGATCAGGACATCGAGCAGAAGGATGTCGAGGACGAGGCCGGGGGCGCCCTGCCACCAGGCGGGTCGCCAGTCGAGCGCCTGGCCGCTGGCCCAGTAGGTGAGCGGCAGGACGATGAGGGGGGAGAGGGCCGAGACCACCAGCCAGAGCCCGACATTGCGGGCGAGGCGGTGCCAGCCGCCGGGCGCGCCCTGAGCCGCTGCCGGCCGCGGGCGGGCCGCCGGGCGCCAGCGTTCTGCCAGAAAAAAGGCCGCCAGCCAAAGCAGTACGGCCAGCCCCTTCCAGGCCAGCAGGCCTTCCAGATCGGTCACCATGGCCTGACATATGGCAGGCGGCCCGGTGGCCCGCAAGTCACAGCCGCGCGACAGGCGCCGCGCGCAACCCTGACCGCCGTTTGCGGCGCTTGTCAGGGCTTCGGCGCGGCGCTACCTAAGCAGCCATGACGAAGCACTCTCTCCTGCCGCTGGTCGGCGTGCCCGCCTGCGTGCGTGATGTCGACGGTCAGCCGTTTCATACCGTCGGCGACAAGTATGTCCGCGCCCTGGCCATCTGCGCCGGCGTTGCGCCCCTGATGATCCCCTCCCTGGGCGAAGACCTGGTGGAGCTGCGGCGCCTGATCCGGCGTCTCGACGGCATCATGATGACCGGCAGCCCGTCGAACGTGCATCCGAGCCACTACGGCGTGGTGGAAAGCCCGGAGGCCGAGCCTTTCGATGCGGCGCGCGATGCGACCAGCCTGGCGCTGATTCGCCTGGCGCTGGAGGAGGGGGTGCCGCTGCTGGCGATCTGCCGCGGCTTCCAGGAGCTCAACGTGGCGCTGGGCGGCAGCCTGCATGCCCGGGTCCACGAGCTGCCCGGCCGCATGGACCACCGCCGCCCGCAGCACCCGGAGCTGGACGTGCAGTACGGGCCGAAGCATCCGGTCGAACTGCGCCCCGGCGGAGCGCTCGCGGCGCTGGCCGCGGCCGCCGGGATCGAGGGGCCGCTGATGGTCAATTCGCTGCACTGGCAGGCCCTGGACCGCGTGGCCGAAGGCCTCGTCGTCGAGGCCGCGGCGGAGGACGGCACGCCGGAGGCGGTGAGCGTCGAGGGCGCCAAGGCTTTTGCGCTCGCGGTGCAGTGGCACCCGGAATACAAGGCCTGGGAGAATGCCTTTTCGCGCCAGCTGTTCGAGGCCTTCGGGGCGGCGGTACGGGCCCGCGCGGTCGGCCGGGAAGGCGTAGGCGTCTTCCCGCTGGCTGCCCTGGGGCAGGCGTGAGCGCCGACGTCGGCGAAAGCGGCAGAATCCAACAAACTGGGCCCCTGCAGCGCCAAGCAAAGCGGCACTTTTCTTGGTGTTTTGAGGGTTTTGCTGAATTCGCCCCGCCCACGAAGATGTGAGATTGTAAAGCCGACAATCCCTCCTAAATTATGTGCTAAGAGCCGACCCCGCAAAGGGGCCGGTCACTGCGGAAGGATGCATTCCCCTGCCTTCCTTTCGCTTCTCCGCGGAGAAATGGAGCGCCCGGATCCCCCCCGACCGGGCGTTCCTCTCTGTGGGGGGTCGGCGCATCCCCGAAAAATTCCACCCCGCCAGCCATGCGGTGCTTCAACCCTCAGCGCAAAAGCACTACCTTGGCGCTCGACCGAACATATCGTTTCCTCAGCGAAACGAAGTTCAGATATTCATTCCCGAAACGGAACAACTCGATTTTCCGCCTCCGGAGACCCTATGCCTCTCAGGATCGCCAGCTGGAACGTCAATTCCGTGCGGCAGCGTCTCGACCATCTGAAGCGCTTCACCGAACTCTATCAGCCGGACGTGCTCTGCCTGCAGGAGATCAAGGTGGCCAGCGACGACTTCCCGCTGGAGAAGGTCCAGGCCTTCGGCTATCCGCACACGGTTGTGCACGGGCAGAAAGGCTACAACGGGGTCGCCATTCTGTCGCGCCGCCGGCTCACCGCACCGCGGCGGGAGACCTGGTGCGACCGCGACGACTGCCGCCATGCCGCTGTCAGCGTGGGCGGCATCGAGCTGCACAACTTCTATGTCCCGGCCGGCGGCGATATTCCGGATCCGGAACGAAATGACAAGTTCGCCCACAAGCTGCAGTTTCTCAGCGAGATGGCGGCCTGGGCCCGGGCCGAGCGGATCGCCGAGCGCAAGGCGGTGATCGTCGGCGACCTCAACGTGGCGCCGCTTGAGCACGATGTGTGGAATCACAAGCGCTTGCGCCGCAACGTCGGCCACACCGAGGTGGAGGCCGAACACATGGCCCGGCTCTGGGCGGCCGGCGAGCTGATCGACGTAGCGCGCAGATTCATTCCGGAACCGGAACCACTTTACACCTGGTGGGGCTATCGCTTTCCGCAGGCTTTCGCCAAGGACTACGGCTGGCGCCTGGACCACGTACTGGTCACCCCGCCTCTGCGTAAGCGTCTGAAAGCCCTTCAGATCGTCCGCGAAACCCGGACCTGGGAGAAGCCCTCGGACCATGTCCCGGTCGTTTTGGACCTGAAATGATTTCGCAGCGGAAAGTACGTGCGTACCGATTCTGCGCCAGGAACCTCAGGCTTCCGGCCAGCGGTACATGAAATAGCGCCCGGGCTGTACGTCTACCGGCAGCGGCAGCGCTTCGGCCGCCGACAGAGATAGTTTCTGGTCCGAAACGATAACTGCGCCCGGCGCGAGGAAGGCCGGCAGGCGGGCCGAAACCAGGGTGGCGGTCTGCGCGTCCCGCCCGGCCTGGCCGCTGCCAAGGTCCGCATGGACCAGGACGACCTTGCCGGCAAAGCGCGGGCCGGCCGCCGCCAGGGTGTCCGCCAGTTCCCCCTCAAACAAATGTTCCGCATCCGGAACGCAATCGGGATGGGCGGAGACCTGGCGCTCGAACACGAAGATCTCGCGCTGGGGGCAGAGTTCGCGCAGGTGGTCGTAGGTGCGCCCGTTACCGAGGCCGAGTTCGAAGACGGGCCCGGGCCGGTCGCCGACCAGTGCCACCGCGTCATTAAGGCAGCCGCGCTGAGCCAGCAGGCGCCGCAGGAAGCTGTCGAGCCGGCTCATGGGGCGTGCCGCCGGCGGCGCAGCCGGGAAAGGGGTTGGGGCAAGGAAATCCCCCCGTTCAGTGGCCGGCCTGGGCCCGGCGCAGCTGGTCGGTGGTCTGCTCCAAGCGGTGCGCCAGGACGCGCATTACCTCGACCCCCATCTCCGGGAAATCCATCAGCATGCGGAAGAAAAGATCGGCGGTAATCCTCAGGGTCGTCAGCTCGGTGGCCGCCTGCACCGTGGCGGTGCGCGGGATGTCGCAGAGGATGGCGATCTCGCCGATGATCTCGTTCTCCGACAGCGAGGCGACGCGCAGCTGCTCGCCGTTGCCGTCGATCAGGATGTCGGCAGTGCCCTTCAGCACGATGAAGGCGCAGTCGCCCTGCTCACCCTGTTTGAACAGGATCTGCCCGGGTTTGTAGGTCACCCTTTCGCTGGCGAAGGCCATGAGTTTTAGCTTTGCCGGGTCGATCTGCGCAAAGATCGGAATGCGCCGCAGGATTTCCACCTCTTGGTCGATGCTCATGCCCGGCTCCCTCTCGTCTTCGCTGTTGCTGCGCCGCGCTGCCTGGCGATCTGCCTGCCCATGGCCCCTTCCTACTCTGCTGCGACCAGACCCTTGAAGGCCGAGTCCCGTTGCGTCAGGTCACCGTAGCTGCCCTGCTCGACGAGGCGACCGTCGCTCATCACGAGAATGGTGTCGAACTGCGCCGCCAGCTCCGGCCGCTGCAGAGCCCAGATCACGCCCTTGCCTTCGCGCAGATCGAGGATCCGCTCAACCAGGCGGGCCTGCCCGGCGCCGTCCAGCACCGAGGCGGCCTCGTTGATCACCAGGACGTCCGGCCGCTTCAGCAGCGCCCGGGCCAGGGCGAGCTTCTGGCGCTGCACGGCGCTCAGCCGCAAACCGGCGACTCCGACGTTGTAGTCGAGCCCGACCTCGATCACCGTCTCGCGCAGCCCCAGGTCGTCGAGCAGCTCGCTCAGGGTGTCGCCGATGATCTGCTCGGCGCCGGCCTTTCCGAAGGCGAGGCGCCCGAAAAGGATGTTGTCCTGCAGGGAGGCCGCGGCGTTGTAGGCGTCGGCGCGATAGAACTCAACCGCCTCGGGCGCCTCCTCCGCCAGGTGCTCGGCCAGGCTGTGGCGCGCCGCGACCAGGCGCTCGGCCATGGCTTCGTCGATCAGCCCGAGGCGGTGGCGCGCCTCCACGTAGTTGAACGGCAGTCCGAGCAGCAGCTCCCGGGCGGGCCGGTCGAGGGCCCCGGTGCCGGCACTCTCCACCCGGGTCACGATGGTGCGGAACTCCGGCAGGTCGTCGTCGCTGATGAAGCTGAACTGCTCGAAGAAGGGATGGCCGGGCGGCAGGTCGGCAAAGATCTCGACCATGGTCTTGGCGATGGTGACGCCCATGCCGATGAAGGCGTCGGTCAACTCGATGGCCGCCAGCACCCGGGCCACGGCGTCGTTCTTAGCCAGCGCCTTGGACGCGAACTCGGGCACCCGCGGCGTCCCGAACAGCAGGTTCTCCGCCACGCTGGCGTTGTTGTTGTAGCTGTCCTCCGCGAAGCGCACCACCAGGTCGTCGTTGCCGCTGCTGGCCAGCCGATCGATCAGTGCCGCGCGGGCTTTCAGTACTCCTTCGGTCATATCGGGCCGCTGCTCGGGGTCGATGGTGCCGCCGAGGCCGAAGCGATAGGCATCGCTCTTCAGATCGACCAACCCGAGAACCTCCAGCAGCCTGGCATTGATGTCGTTCGCGCCGCTGGCACCGGCCGCCTCGTAGTCGATCCAGTCCGCGTTGACGTCGAAGTCCGGGTTGCCGGCGCGCCGTGCCTCGTCGATATCCTCCGGGCTGACCGCCGCGCCCGGCTCGGCCGGGCGCACCGGGCGGTGCTTCAGGCCGTAGAGAAGGTTGTCGCGCAGCGATCCGCCGAAGAGGTAGGCGTTGGGCCCGACATAGGTGATGCGCCGGCCGGTGACGGCGCTCGGCAGGCGCTCGATGTCCCGTCCGCCGATGCGCAGCGAGCCGGAGCTCGGCGACACCAGGCCAGCCAGCAGGAAGCTCAGCTGCTCCATGCCGCTGCCGCTGGGTCCGACCACGGCGACGTGCTCGGATACGCCGATGGAGAAGTTGACGGCGCGCACCAGCGGCTGATCGGTTTCGTCCAGCAAGGTCAGGGCGGAGGCCACGATGTCCCCCTGCAGCGGCGGTCCGGCGTCGTTGTCGGGCGCCTGCTGCGCCGGATCGATGAGCTGCGGCGGCTGGAACTGGCTGATCACCTGCTCGTACTTGATCTGCACGTCCAGGCGCTGCTGATCCCAGTCAATCAGCTCCTTGATCGGCGTCGGCAGGTCCTTGTAGGCGGCGATCACCGCCACCAGGGCACCAATGTCGAGGTGGCCGGAGATGGCCAGAAGACCGCCGCCGGCATAGAACACAAAGGGTGTCAGCTGAGCCAGGAAGTTGTTGAGAAATTTTACAAAAAACTTCCTCTGATAGATTTCGTAGCGGATCCTGAAGATGCGCCCGAGGCGCGCGGCCAGGTCGGCGCGCTCGTAGTTGGTGGCGTCGTGCGCCTGGACCTCGATGCCGCCGTCGATGAGCTCGCCGATGCGCCCGGCGAGCTGGCGCGCGGTCAGCTGGCGTTCGCGGCCGAGCACCAGGATGCGCCGGCGCAGGCGGGGAATCAGGAAGGACTGGAACAGCACCACGGCGGCCGCCACGAGGCCGAGCCAGACCGACTGCACCATGATGAACAGGAGCGCCGTGGCCGCCTGCCCACCGAGAAAAACGGGCGTTGCGAAGGCATCGCCGATGAAGCCGCCGAGCGGCTCCACCTCGTCCTTGATCATGGTCGCCATCTCGGAGGGCTTCGTTCGCTTCAAATACGGCAGCGGGAAGCGCAGGATGCGATCGCCCAGCTCGTAGCGCAGGCGGCGCAGCATGCGCTCTCCCATGCGCCCCTTGCGCGTGTTGATGAACAGCTTGAAGCCGCCGTTGACGATCACCAGGGACAGGAAGGTGAAGCTGAGCGCCAGCAGCATGTCCTGCTGTTCCAGCGAAAAGCCATCAAACAGCTGCATCGGTGCGCCGAAGATCTGCTCCGCGTAGGGCAGATCGAAGGCCAGAAAGGGCTGCGTCGATCCCGGCCCCTCGAAGCCCTGGCCCTGGATGCCCTCGTTGACAATCTGCTTGGGCAGGTTCAGCGAGAGGTAGTAGAACGGCAGCGACAGCAGCACCAGCAGCAGTATGACCACCTGCTCGGCGCGGCTGTGCCGCCAGACATACTTGAAGAGGTTCGGTTCCATTGCCCCTCGCCACCGGCCGGGTCCGGCGGACTCCGTTCTGCCGTTTCCGCCCCTTGGCGGGGTCTTGGCCGGCCGTTCAGCGGCAACTTAGAGCATGATCAGCCGGAAATGAAACATTCTGAGGCGCTGCGGGGGTGCGGCTGACCCCGGAAATCCGCCCGGTGACACCGCCAGCCCGGCTGTGCCATAGTCGCCCCGGCAGACCGCCACGAGGGAGACCGCGGCATGCAGGACAGCCGCAAGGGCAAGCGTGTCCTCATCTACAGCCATGACAGCTTCGGCCTGGGCCACCTGCGGCGCTGCCGGGAAATCGCCCATACCCTGGCCGAGGCCCAGAGTTCGCTGTCTGTACTGATCCTCTCCGGCTCGCCGATCATCGGTTCCTTCGACTTCCGCGCCCGCGTCGACTTCGTGCGCGTGCCGGGCGTCATCAAGCTGCGCAACGGTGAATACACCTCCCTGATGCTGCACATCGATGTCGAGCAGACGCTGGCCATGCGCGCCTCGATCATCGAGCACACCGCCGAGATCTTCAATCCTGACCTCTTCATCGTCGACAAGGAGCCGCTCGGCCTGCGCGGCGAGGTGGAGAATACCCTGGCGCTGCTGCGTCAGCGCGGCACGCCCTGCGTGCTGGGCCTGCGCGACGTGATGGACGAACCGGGCCTGCTGGCTCCGGAGTGGGAGCGCAAGCGCGTGGTCCCGGCGCTGCAGGCCTACTTCGACGACATCTGGGTCTACGGCCTGCCGCAGATCTGCGATCCCCTGGAGGGCATTGATCTGCCGGATTCCGTGCGCAAGAAAATGACCTACACCGGCTATCTGAAGCGCAGCCTGCCGCAGGCCCCGCCCCAGCTCACCCTCGAGAAGATCAACGCGCCCTTCCTGCTGGTCACCGTCGGCGGCGGCGGCGATGGCGAGGCGATCATCGACTGGGTGCTGCGCGCCTACGAGAGCGATCCGATGCTGCCGCATCCGGCGCTGCTGGTGCTCGGTCCCTTCATGAGCAGCGAGGCCCAGGCCGACTTCCAGGCGCGGGCGGCCCAACTCGAGAACGTCGAGGCGGTGACCTTCGAGGCGCACCTGGAAAACCTCATGGACCGCGCCCTTGGCGTGGTCTGCATGGGCGGCTACAACACCTTCTGCGAGGTGCTCTCCTTCGACAAGCGGGCCTTGGTGGTCCCACGCACCATGCCGCGCATGGAACAGTACATCCGCGCCTCGCGCGCCCAGGACCTGGGCCTGGTGCGCATGCTGCGCGACGACGGCACGCGCGAGGCGCAGCTTATGGCTACGGCGCTGCGCAACCTGCCGCAGCAGCGGCGCCCCTCGGAAGTGGTGGTGCCGGGGCTGCTGGACGGTCCGAGCAACGTGGTGCGCCTGGCCAGCTACTGGCTGGAGCACGGCGCCAACCGCCTCACCCTGGCCGAGCAGGCCCCCAGCAAGGGACGGCGGTGACGTCGCCGAACCCGCTAAACGCCATGGATCGTGACAGCGGCAGCTCCGGAACGGTGCAACGCCCGCTGCCGCAGCGGCGCGGCAGCGGCACCATCGCCGTGATCCTGAAGGGCTATCCGCGGCTATCCGAGACTTTTATCGCCCAGGAGCTGCACGGCCTGGAACAACAGGGCCTACAACTGCATCTCGTTTCGCTGCGTCATCCCACCGACCCGAAGCGCCACCCGGTGCACGCCGAGATCCGCGCCGCCGTCAGCTACCTGCCCGAGTACCTCTACCAGGAACCGCTGCGCGTGCTGCGCGGCTGGTGGCGCGCCCGTCGCCTGCCCGGTTATCGTGCGGCGCGCGCGGCCTTCCTGCGCGATCTGCGCCGCGACCTCACGCCCAACCGCGTGCGCCGCTTCGGCCAGGCCTGTGTGCTGACACGCGAACTGCCCGGGGAGGTGTCGCGGCTCTACGCCCACTTCCTGCACACCCCGGCCTCGGTGGCCCGCTATGCGGCGCTCATGAACCGGCTGCCGTGGTGCGTGTCGGCCCACGCAAAGGACATCTGGACCATCCCCGAGTGGGAAAAGCGCGAAAAGCTGGCCGAGGCGGACTGGCTGGTGACCTGCACGGCCTTTGGCGCCGCGCATCTGCGCGGCCTCGCACCGGACCCGGCACGCGTCGACCTGCTCTACCACGGTCTCGACCTGGCGCGCTTTGCCGCCCCCGAGACAGCACCGCCGCCGGCCGGCCGTGACGGCAGCGCGGCGGGTGATCCGGTGCGCCTGCTTTCCGTCGGCCGGGCGGTTGAAAAGAAGGGCTACGACATCCTGCTGCAGGCCCTGGCCGAGCTGCCCGCCGGCCTGCAGTGGCGCCTCACCCACATCGGCGGCGGCCCGCTGAAGACCGCTCTCAAGCGAAAGGCCGAGGCACTGGGCCTGGCCGGCCACATCACCTGGATGGGCGCCCAGGCCCAGGCCGACGTGCTGGCGCAGTACCGCAACGCCGACCTCTTCGTGCTGGCCAGCCGCATCGCCCGCGACGGCGACCGCGACGGCCTGCCCAACGTCCTGATGGAAGCCCAGAGCCAGGGGCTGGCCTGCCTCGCCACCCAGGTGGCGGCGATCCCCGAACTGATCGAGGACGGTGTCAGCGGCGCCCTGGTGCCGCCCGACGACCCGGCTGCCCTGGCTGCGGCGCTCGGCCGGCTGATCGCCGATCCGGCGGCGCGCCGGCGTCTGGGCCGGGCGGGACAGCAGCGCATCCTGACCGATTTTGATATGAAAGGCGGCATCGAGGCTTTGGCGCGGCGGCTGTGCCCGGAGCCGCGCCGCGAGGCCGCCGAGTAATCCCAGCCGAGCCGTAGAGAACTCACCCCCAACCGACGATGCGCATCGCCTTCTATGCCCCGCTGAAGCCGCCGACCCACCGGAATCCCTCGGGTGACCGCCAGGTGGCGCGCATGTTCATGAAGGCCCTGGAACTGGCCGGCCACGACGTCGAGCTGGCGGCCCGGCTGCGCAGCCGCGAGCCGGAGGGCGACAAGCAGCGCCAGGAACGACTGAAGAAGCTGGGCACCCGCCTCGCCAACCGGCTGATCCGCCGCTACCGCAAGCTGCCGGCCCGCAAGCGCCCGCAGCTCTGGTTCACCTATCACCTCTACTACAAGGCGCCGGACTGGATCGGCCCCCGGGTGGCCAAGGCCCTCAAAATCCCCTACGTGGTGGCCGAGGCCTCGGTGGCCTACAAGCGCGCCGAGGGGGCCTGGGCGGCCGGCCACCGCGCAGTGCTGGCGGCCCTCGAGCAGGCCGCGGCGGTGATCACCCTCAATCCGCTGGACGCCAAGCTGATCCCGGACCCGGCCAAGGTTCGGCCGATAAAGCCCTTCATCGACACCGCGCCCTTCGATGCGGTCCGGCCGCTGCGCGAGGACTACCGCGCCGTGCTGGCCAGCGAGCAGCATCTCGACCCGGACCTGCCGTGGCTGCTGGCCGCCGCCATGATGCGCCCCGGCGACAAGCTGAAGTCCTACCAGGTCCTGGCCCAGGCCCTGCGAGCCATTCCCGACATGCCCTGGCAGCTGGTGGTGGCCGGCGAGGGCCAGGCCTACGACGACGTGGTGCAGGCCTTCGCCTGGGCCATGCCGTCGCGGGTGCGCTTCCTCGGCCTAGTCCAGCCCCAGGTCATGCCGGCGCTCTATGCCGCCTGCGACCTGATGGTCTGGCCCGCGGTCAACGAGGCCTTCGGCATGGCCCTGCTGGAGGCCCAGGCCGCCGGCATTCCCGTTGTCGCTGGCCGCAATCCGGGGGTCGAGAGCGTGGTGGCCGAGGGCGTCACCGGCTATCTGGCCGACCCGGGGCTCAACACCTTCGCTGCCAGCGTACGCGAGATGCTGTCCCAGAAGGCCAGCCGCAGCGCCATGGCCAAGGCGGCGCCCGGCGTGATTGCCGAGCATCACAGCCTGCCGGCGGGGGCCCGCCGCCTGGAGGTCATCCTGCAGGCCCTGGAGCCGAAGAAGGCGAAGGGCCGGTGAGCCGCCTGCTGCTGATCCGCCACGGCGCCACCGCGTGGAACGAGGCGGGGCGCATCCAGGGGCGCAGCGATCCGCCGCTGTCGCCGGCCGGCCACGCCGCGGTATCCGGCTGGCGCCTGCCGCCGGAGGCCGCTGGCGCCCGCTGGATCTGCAGCCCGCTGTCCCGCGCGCGCGAGACCGCCGAAATCCTCCACGACGGGCCGCTGAGCGAGGAGCCGGCTCTGATCGAGACCGACTGGGGCGCGTGGGAAGGCAAGACCCTGGCCGAGCTGCGCGCCCGGCTCGGCGCTGTGATGGCCGACAACGAGGCCCGCGGCCTCGACTTCCGTCCGCCCGGCGGCGAGAGCCCGCGCGACGTGCAGCGCCGGGTCGCGCCTCTGCTGGCGCACCTCGCGGCCTCCGGCGGGACAGTGGTCGGCGTCACCCACAAGGGCGTGATCCGCGCCGTCTACGCGCTGGCCAGCGGCTGGGATATGCGCGCCAGGCCGCCGGTCAGGCTGCGCGATGGCTGCGCCCAGGTCTTCACCCTGGCGCGCGACGGCCGGCCCGTTCCTGAGTCCCTCAACCTGTCGCTGGAAAAGGTGGGCGCGAAGACATGAGACAGCGTTGCGACGTCCTGCTCTACGTCCAGCATCTGCTTGGCATCGGCCACGTGCGCCGCGCCGCGGTGCTGGCGCGCGCCTTCCATCGCGCCGGCCTGAAGGTGGTCTTCGTCACCGGCGGCCTGCCGGTCGCGGGGCTCGGCCTGGACGACATCGAGGTGGTGCAACTGCCGCCCGCCCGCGCCCAGGACGAGACCTTCGCCGTCATCGTCGACGCGGACGGCCGGCCGATCGACGAAGCCTGGAAGGCGCGGCGCCGTGAGCTGCTGATGGCGGTCTACCGGCGCACCCGGCCCCGCGTGGTGATGACCGAGCTCTATCCCTTCGGCCGCCGCAAGATGCGCTTCGAGCTCGACCCGCTGATCGAAGCCGCGCGCGCGGCGGATCCGCCGGCGCTCATCGCCTGCTCGCTGCGGGACATCGTCAACCGGCCGGACCGCCCGGAAAAGACGACCTGGATGGTCGAGCGCTTCACGCGCCAGTTCGATCTGCTCTACGTCCACGGCGACCCGCGTTTCTTCCGCCTGGAAGACAGCTTTCCGGAGAGCGAGGCGGTGGCCCAGCGCCTGCACTACACCGGCTACGTCACCGAGGCCGGGGAGGTGGCCGCGGCGGTGCGCGCCGCCGATGCCGCGGCCAAAGGACCCCTGCCGGGTCAGGGCGAGGTGCTGGTCTCCGCCGGCGGCGGCGCGGTCGGCGCCGATCTGCTGCGCGCCGCGCTCGCGGCACGGCCGCTTTCGCCCCTTGCCGAGGCCCCCTGGCGCCTGCTCAGCGGCCCCAACATGCCGGAGGCGGAGTTCCGCGCCATCGCCGCGGCGGCCGGTCCCGGGATCGCCGTGGAACCGGCGCGCCCCGACTTCGCCGCCATGCTGACCCGGGCCCGCCTGTCGATCAGCCAGGGCGGCTACAACACCCTGATGGAGGTTCTGGCGGCCGGCCTGCCGGGCGTGGTGGTGCCTTTTGCCGGCGGTACCGAGACCGAACAGACCCAGCGCTCCGAGGCGCTGGCCAGACGCGGACTGATCACCGTGGTGCCGGAAGCCGAGCTGTCTCCCGCGCGGCTCGCCGAGGGGATCGCCCAGGCCCTGGCGCGCGGCGGGGTGACTCGGAACGACCTGGACGCTGCGGCGCCGTTTCAGCTGGGTGGCGCCGCGGAAACCGCCCGCCACCTGATCGCGCGGCTGCAGGAGGCCGCGGCATGAGCGACGCCTGGGACCGGCTCGAAAGGGAATTCGATGCCTGGAGCGCAGCCGGACGTGCGGTCCAGGTGTGGTGGCGCGATGACGACGCCACGACGCCGGGCCCGGCGCTGACCCGGTTGCTCGACCTGGCGGCCGCGCGGCGGGTGCCGCTGGCGCTGGCGGTGATCCCGGACGGCGCCGGCGCGGCGCTCGCCGAACGCCTGCGCGACCACGCGGCCGACACCAACGTGCTGCAGCACGGCTACGCCCACAAGAACCGCGCCGGCCCCGGCGCCAAGAAGTGCGAGCTGGTGAGCCCGGCCGCGCGCCCGGCGGTGCTCGACGAGCTGAGCCGCGGCCGGGAAAGCCTCGACCGGCTGTTCGCGGCCCGCTTCCGGCCGGTGCTGGTGCCGCCCTGGAACCGCCTTGCCAACGACCTTATGGCGCAGCTGCCCGGCCTCGGCTTTGTCGGCCTTTCCTGCTACACCGCCCGTGCGAGCGCCGCGCCGGTGCCCGGCCTGGTCCAGGTGAACTGCCACCTGGACCTGCTGCGCTGGCGGCCCGAACGCGGCTTCCTCGGCACCGAAGAGGCCCTCGGCCTGCTGTGCGAACACCTCGCCGCCAAGCGCCAGGGCCGCGCCGACGCGGCCGAGCCAAGCGGCATCCTCAGCCACCACAAGGTGCATGACGCCGCGGCCTGGAGCTTTCTCGACCGGCTGCTCGCCTGCCTCGCCGCCCACCCGGCGGTCCGCCTGCTGCGGGCCGACGCCGTCTTCGCCGCGCCGCCAGGAACCGCCACGCCCCGCGAGGCGGCGCGATGAAGGAGTTCCGCTATCCGCCGCGGG
Organism: Kiloniellaceae bacterium; assembly: GCA_041565695.1. Taxonomy (GTDB): domain Bacteria; phylum Pseudomonadota; class Alphaproteobacteria; order Kiloniellales; family Kiloniellaceae; genus Pelagibius. Next base: position 28,612 of record JBFGUI010000001.1, on the reverse strand, counting down.
CCCTGTTCGGCGACTACCTGCGCAGTGCCGCCGGGTTGTTCGTCGGTCTGGGGGTGCTGCTGGCGGTGCCGCCGAACCCGGTGGTGGTCGTGATCTTCGGCGCCCTGGCCACCCTCTTCGCGGTCTTCGGGCTGCGCACGGCCCAGCGCCACGGCCTGCGGGTCGCAGTGACTGAGAACGAGATCGCCTACCGCGGGATCACCACCAAAGTGCTGCCCTGGGCGCAGATCGAAAGTGCCAGGCTGCGCTATTTCGGCAGCCGAAAGACCAAGTGGCGGCCCCTGCCCAGCGGCTTCATGCAACTCACCCTCAAGGGCGCCGGCATCGCCATGACCTTCGAATCCTCCATCGAGGGCTTCGACTGGCTGGCCGAGCGCGCCGCGGCGGCGATGCGCGCCAGGGGCCTGCCGCTCGACCCGGCCACGGCGAACAACCTGATCGAACTTGGCGTCGATCCCGCGGGCGACGGCCCCGGCGGGACGGCATAAACCGGTGCGGGAAAAGACAAACCGAAGGGTGGAACAAAGCCACCTGATGGGTGCCAATTGCGGCCAAACGTCCTATAAACGCAACGCAGGCACGATACGAACCAACAAGAATGCCAAGGGAAACAGGGATTAGCCGGTGCGGGACCTGCTGCGCATAAGGGATCTGCGGATCAGCTTCGATCTGCCGGAAGGCCGCCTCGAGGCGGTCCGCGGCGTCAGTTTCCGGGTGCCCGCCGGCAAGACCGTGGCCCTGGTCGGCGAATCGGGCTCCGGCAAGTCCGTGGTCAGTCAGGCGATCATGGGCATCCTGCCCCGCACCGCCCGCATCGACGCCGGCCGTATCCTGTTCCACGACGCGGAACTCGCCGCCGACCGTGCCGAGACCATGATCGACATCGCCGCCCTGGCGCCCGACAGCCCCGAGATGCGGGCGATCCGTGGCGACCGGATCTCGATCATCTTCCAGGAGCCGATGACCTCCCTCTCGCCGGTGCACACGGTGGGCAACCAGATCTGCGAGGCGCTGCACCTGCACCGCGAGGTCAGCAAGGCCGAGGGCCGCGCCCTGGCCACGGAGATGCTGCGGCTGGTCGGATTTCCGGACCCGGGAAAGGCGTTGAAGACCTATCCCTTCGAGCTCTCGGGCGGTCTGCGTCAGCGCGCCATGATCGCCATGGCCCTGGTCTGTCGCCCCGCGCTGCTGATCGCCGACGAGCCGACCACCGCGCTGGACGTCACCATCCAGGCGCAGATCCTGAAGCTGATCAAGGATCTGCAGGACGAGCTCGGCATGGCCGTGCTGATCATCACCCACGACCTGGGCGTGGTTGCCAACGTCGCCGACGAAGTGGTGGTGATGTACCACGGCGAGGTGATGGAAAGCGGCAGCCTGGAGGACATCTTCCGGGCACCACAACATCCCTATCTCAACGCCCTGCTGCACGCGGTGCCGCGCTTTCACATGAAGCCGGGTGAGCGCTTGGTGCCGATCCGCGAGATCAAGAAGCGCGATTCCGGCAGCTTCCTCTCGCGGACCGCGCCGCAGCGCAGCGGGGATTGCGACTGGCTGCTGCAGGTCAGCCACGTCACCAAGCGCTTCCGAATCCGCAAGTCCGGCATCTTGGACGGCAGCACCGAAGGCAATCAGCTGGCGGTCGACGACGTCAGCTTCACGGTCAGGCCGGGCGAGTGCCTGGGCCTGGTCGGCGAAAGCGGCTGCGGCAAGACCACGCTGTCCAAGATGATCATGCGCGCGCTGAAGCCCGACGAAGGCAGCATCCACTTCTGCGGCGACGGCCGGGAGAAGATCGACGTGCTGGGCCTCGGCGGCGAGGAGCTCATGGCCTTCCGCAAGAAGATCCAGTTCGTCTTCCAGGACCCCTTCTCCTCGCTCAACCCGCGCATGACCGTGGGCGACATCCTGGCCGAACCGCTGGTCATCCACGGCATCGGCACGCCCGCCGAGCGGCGCCATATCGTCGAGGAGTTGATGGGCGTCGTCGGCCTCAACCGGCAGCACACCCGCCGCTATCCGCACAGCTTCTCCGGCGGCCAGCGCCAGCGCATCGGCATCGCCCGCGCCCTGGCGCTGAAGCCGCAGCTGCTGATCTGCGACGAACCGGTCTCCGCCCTCGACGTGTCGATCCAGGCGCAGGTGCTGAACCTGCTGAAGGATCTGCAGCAGGACATGGGGCTGACCTATATCTTCATCAGCCACAACCTGGCGGTGGTCGACTACATCGCCGACCGCATCGCGGTCATGTGCCGCGGCCGCCTGGTCGAGGTGGCGCCGCGTGAGCTGCTGTTCCGCGCCCCGGTGCACCCCTACACCAAGGCGCTGCTGGCGGCGGTGCCGGAGCCGAGTCTCGAGCAGCGCCTCGACCTCACCGCGCTGATGGAAGGCCGTGCCTCCAATCCTTCGCAGTGGCCGGAGCCCTTTCGCATCAACGGCAGCAGCCGCCTGACCATGGTCGACCTCGGCGGCGGGCACTGGGTGCGGGCCGCCGATGACTCCGCGGAGCAGCTGTCGCGGCGCCATCCGCAGGACCTGCCCGCCGAGCGGCCGCAAGAGAAGGCTGAAGTCTGATTCCATGCTGAGCTATTTCGCCCGCCGCCTTCTGGTGATGATCCCGACCATTCTGGTCATCAGCCTGGTGGTCTTCGTCATCATCCAGCTGCCGCCGGGCGACTATCTGGAAACCCTGATCAGCGAGCTGCAGGCCCAGGGCGAGTCGATGGACTCCGCGCGCATCGCCTTTCTGCGCGAGCAGTATGGCCTCGACAAGCCACTGATCGAGCAGTACTGGCTGTGGCTCTTCGGCCTGCTGCAGGGCGACCTCGGCTATTCCTTCGAATTCGAGCTGCCGGTAGTGCAGGTGATCGGCGACCGCTTCTGGTTCACCGCGCTGCTGGCCGTCTCCACCACGCTGTTCACCTACGTCGTCGCCTTCCCGATCGGCATCTACTCGGCGGTGCGGCAGTACTCCATGGGCGACTACGCGGCGACCTTCGTCGGCTACTTCGGCCTCGCCATGCCGAACTTCCTCTTCGCGCTGGTGCTGATGTGGTACCTCAATTCCTGGCTCGGCCTGTCGATCGGCGGGCTGATGGACCCGCAGTACATCGACGCGCCCTGGACTCTCGACAAGGCGATCTCGGTGCTCAACCACCTGTGGATCCCGATGATCGTGATCGGCACCTCGGGGACGGCGGCGATGATCCGGCGCCTGCGCGCCAACATGCTGGACGAGCTGCAGCGCCAGTACGTGATCACGGCGCGCGCCAAGGGCCTGTCGCCGCTGAAGACCATCCTGAAGTATCCCCTGCGCATGTCGCTCAACCACTTGATCGCCGACATCGGCCAGATCCTGCCGGCCATGGTCTCCGGCGCCGCGCTGGTTTCCATCGTGCTGGATCTGCCGACAAACGGGCCGCTGCTGCTGCGCTCGCTGCAGAGCCAGGACATGTACCTGGCCGGCGCCTTTCTGATGTTTGAAGCAGTGCTGGTCGTCATCGGTGTGTTCATCTCAGATGTGCTGCTGGCCGTGCTCGATCCGCGCATCCGCCTGGGTGAGGGAGCCTCGAAATGAGCGAGCGCGACCTCATGCCCGGCGAGCGCCTGGCGCACTATGTCAACAAGGCGCCCTTCGACCCCGATTCTGTCGATCAGCTGACGCCGCAGCAGGAGCGTTATTACCAGGCCTCCGAGTGGCGCATCATGTGGTGGCGCTTCCGCCGTCACCGCGTTGCCGTGTGGTCCGGGGCCTTCCTGCTGTTCATGTATCTCGCCGTGGTGATCTGCGAGTTCCTGGCACCCTACAACCTGCACAGTCGTGACATCCGGCACATCCATGCGCCGCCGCAGACCCTGCACTTCTTCCACGAGGGCGAATTCGTCGGCCCGTTCGTTTACGGCTTCAGTTTCGAGATGGATATGGAGTCGCTGAAACGCGTCTACAAACCGGATCCGAACAAAATCCAGCCGCTGCGCTTCTTCTGCCGTGGGGACGGCTACAAGTTCTGGGGCCAGATCGAGGCGAACCTGCACCTCGTCTGTCCTGCCGAAGGCGGCACCGCCTTCTTCTTCGGCACCGACCGGCTGGGCCGCGACATGCTGAGCCGCGTGATCTACGGCGCGCGCATCTCGCTCACCATCGCGCTGATCTCGGTGGCCATCTCCTTCGTGCTGGGCGTCATCATCGGTGGCATCGCCGGTTACTACGGCGGCTTTGCCGACGCGATCACCCTGCGCTCCATCGAGATCATCCGCTCCTTCCCGGAGATCCCGCTGTTCATGACGCTCTCGGCGCTGCTGCCGGTGACCTGGAGTCCGATCGGCGTCTTCGTCGGTATCTCGGTGATCATCGGCTTTCTCGAATGGCCCGGTCTGGCGCGGGCGGTGCGCGCCAAGATCCTCTCCCTGCGCGAGGAGGACTTCACCACCGCGGCGCAGCTGATGGGCGCCTCGCCGGCCCGCGTCATCGGCCGCCACCTGATGCCGAGCTTTACCAGCCACCTCATCGCCTCGCTCAGCCTTGCGGTGCCGACGGCGATCCTCGGCGAGACGGCGCTGTCCTTCCTCGGCATCGGCCTGCGCCCACCGATCACTTCCTGGGGCGTGGTACTCTACGAAGCGCAGGACATCAACGTGGTGGTGCTCTATCCCTGGCTGATGCTGCCGGTGGTGCCGCTGTTCCTGGTGGTGCTGGCCTTCAACTTCCTGGGCGACGGCCTGCGCGACGCCGCCGACCCCTACAAATAGATCAGCGCCCGCTTCACGGGGCCATGACGACGAGGTCGAGCGGCGCTTCCACGCCGGCGACCGGCTGCGCTGCCAGCTGCCGCTTTTCGCCCCGCGGCCTGTAGCCCTGCGCCAGCGCCTTTTCGTAGGTCGCGCGGTCGCAGAGCGCGCGCACGCCCAGCGCCTTGTTGTGCTTCTCCAGCTTGGCCGAGAGGTTCACCGCATCGCCGATGACCGTGTATTCCAGGCGCGTGTCGTCGCCGACGGCACCGAACAGGATCGGCCCGGTCGCCACCGCGCCGTTGACCGGCGGACAGCTGCGGCCGGCGGCCGCACTTTCCGCGCACCAGTCTTCGGCCGCCTCCATGACATCCTCCAGCGCCGCCAGCGCGTCCGCGGCACAGCTTTCCGACGGATGCGCGGCGCCGAAAGTGGCCATGATGCCGTCGCCGAGGAACTTGTCGATGCTGCCGCCGTGGCGCTGGATCACCGGCACCATGCGGCGCTGGTATTCGCCGAGCAGACCCATGACCTCCTCCGGCGGCGCCGCCGCGGCCAGGCGGGTGAAGCCGCGCATGTCGAGGTTGAGAATCGCCGCCTCGCGCATCTCGCCGCTGCCGGCGCGGATCTGGTGGTCGGCCCCCTTGATGCGTGCGGCCACCTCCGGATCGAAGAAGCGCGACAGCTCGCGTGCCGCGGTCTGCTCGGAGAAGGCACGCAGCAGCAGATCCTTGGCGCGGTAGAGCGCGACGGCGATCAGCGCAGTGACTACCAGGATCGACAGGATCTTGTCGAACTCCGCGCCGAGCAGCACCGAGTTGGAGGTGAGGTAAGCGACATAGTCGCGCGTGATCATGGTGTCGCCGGGGTCGGCATAGACCACGTAGGCCATCAGCGCGCCCCAGCCGATGGCGGCGAAGATGCCGGCCAGGATCACGAAGCGGGCATCGAAGCGCAGCGCCCTCAGCGCGATGAAGATGAAGACGTAGAGCAGCGTCGGCGCCTTCAGATAGAAGGACGGCGGCTGGTCGTACTGAATGTGGAACGACCAGATCAGCACCATGAGCAGCGCCATGTCGAAGAACACCGAGGCCGCCAGCGACCAGTCCGGCAGGCGCGCCAGGTGCGACCAGGCCACGCGGATCAGGGTCAGCGCCAGGTAGATGCCGAGCGCCCAGGGCACCGGCGCGAAACCCAGTCCCTCGGGCTTGGGGGAAAGCAGGTAGAGCGTGCCAAAGATGACGACGATGCCGAGCTGCACCCAGGAGATCAGGCGCTCGGTCGCGTCCTCCTGTTCGCGCACGGCAAGGCGCACCCGCTCCGGCAGGCCGGCTTCCGGATCCTTGCGCCACCAGTTCAGCATCTCCACTATCCGCTGCAGGCTCCAGGCACGCCGGGCGTGCCGCTACGCCAAGCCATATGGCGGCGCCCGGCGCTCACCTGCACGTCACTTCTGCGTGAGACTTCGGCGGCTGCGGCGCCGCGGCGGGCCATGTCATCCCGGATGCAGGACCATGCCCTCGCGCGCCACCACGGTGCCGGGGCGGGCGGCTTCGGCTTCATTGGCGACCTGGTCCATAAAGGCGTCGTCGTGGCCCGGGTCGTGGTGGAAGATGACCAGCTTGCCGGCGCCGGCCCTGTCGCAGAGGCGCACGCCCTCCTGCCAGGTGGAATGCCCCCAGTTGCGGTACTTCGGGAACTCGTCGTCGGTATAAGTGCTGTCGTAGATCACCAGATCGGCTCCGTCGATCAGTTCGAGGATGTTGCGGTCCGGCTTGCCCTCGACGTGTTCGGTGTCGGTGACGTAGCAGATCGCGTGGCCGGCAAAGTCGACGCGGTAGCCGGTCGCGCCGTTGGGATGGTTGAGCGGCGCGGTGATCAGACGTACGCCGGGCTTGGGCTCCAGCATGTCGCCGGCAGTGAAGTCGTGGAAGGAGACGTTGGCGGCGAAGATCTTCGGTGGCACCGGAAAAAGCGGCGCGTTCATGAACTGCACCAGGACGTCGTGCAGGGTCAGTTCCGGTGCCAGATGGCCGGCCCACAGGCGGATGCGGTTGCGCTTGTCGAACAACGGCGCGAAGAACGGCAGGCCGGTGATGTGATCGTGGTGCGTGTGGGTGAGAAAAATGTCGGCTTCCAGAGGACTGTCCTGACAGAGATGCCGGCCGAGCGGGCGCAGGCCGGTGCCGGCATCGAAGATCAGCAGCTTTTCGCCGCAGCGCACCTCCAGACAGGAAGTGTTCCCGCCGTACCGCAAGTAGCTGTCGCCGGGACAGGAGATCGAGCCGCGGGTACCCCAAAATCGAACAAAAAAATCAGACCCGTTCTGCAAAATGCCTGTATCCCTTCGGTCGGACACTGTCTATATGGGCCTGCCCTCATCCACCCCCAGCTCCGGCGGCCCGATCGAATAGATTTGCAATTATCGCGGTACTCTAACCTTTTGCCTGAGAACGCCCCAATGAAATTTCGTCCGCCCCGGAGGGCGGCGTGAGCGAGCCGCGACGTACGCACGTCGCCCTGGTCGGGCTCGGCCTGGCGTTGGTCGTCTATGCCGCTTACAGCCAGTTCAAGCTGCCGGTGGTGCTGCCGGTGCTGCTTGACAGCTACCACTATGACCGTGTGCTCGCCGGTGGCTTCATGTCGATCTTCGCGGCCTTCGGCATCGTGCTCTCGGTACCGATCGGCCGGGCCGTGGCGCGGCGCGGCGCGCTGCGCCTGATCATGGCCGCTCTGCCGGTCATGGCACTGGGCACCGCGCTCTGCCTGGTGGCGCCGGCGTCCGGCGCCATGATGCTGCTCGGCCGCGGACTGGAGGGCGCCGCCTTCGCCACCCTGGCGGTGGCTGGTCCCGCCCTGGCCACCGCCAACGCCCTGCCGCAGCACCGCGCCCTGGTCATCGGACTGGTGTCGGCCTGGATGCCGAGCGGCCAGCTGCTCGCCACGCTGCTCGGCCCGCTGGCCCTCAGGACCAGCGGCTGGCAGGGGCTGTGGTGGGCCGGTCTGCTGCTCGCCGGCCTGCTGGTCGCGTGGACTTTTCTGGCCATGCAGCGCGGCCCGCGCGGCACCACGCTGCGCCCCGAGGCAAGCGCCCCGGCGTCGCGCTGGGGCCGGGCCCAGTGGGCCGGCCTGCTGCTTACCGGCGCGGTTTTCATGCTGTGGAGCGGCCAGTACGTCGCTTACATGACCTGGCTGCCGCTCTATCTCGTGGAAGCGCAGGGCCTGACGGTGGAGCAGGCCCTTACCGGCTATCTGATCCCCGTGGTTCTGGTCGGCATCTTCAACGTCAGCACCGGCGTGGTGCTGCAGCGCGGTGCGCGTGCGCAGCAGCTGCTGCTCGGCGCCGTCATTGTGCAGAGCGTGATCTGGTGGCTGCTGCCGGTGACCGGCGGCGGGCTGGGCGGCCTCGCCTCGCTGGCCGTCTACGGCATCACCGCCGGCATTGCGCCGACCTGCCTTTTCGCGCTCTCCGCCCATCTGGTGGCGCACCCGGCGGAGACGGCGCGCGCCTTTGGCGTGACCATGACCGGGCGCAATCTGGGGGTGCTGGGCGGGCCGCTGCTGCTGGCGCTCGCCACAGAGCTGAGCGGCGGCTGGCTGGCCGGGATGCTGCTCTTTGCCGGCCTCACCAGCCTGGCGCTCTGTCTCTGTCTCGTGCTGCTGGTGCTGGTGCCGCGGATCGAGGCGCAGTTCCGCGGCGCGGCAAACGCCTAGGGAACCAGGCGGTAGCCGCCCGGCTCGGTGACCAGGATCTCCGCCGCCGAGGGGTCTTCCTCGATCTTCTGGCGCAGCCGGTAGACGTGGGTTTCCAGGGTGTGGGTGGTGACCCCGGCGTTGTAGCCCCAGACCTCGCCCAGCAGCTTGTCGCGCCCGACCACCGCATCGCCGCTGCGGTAGAGGTACTTGAGGATCGAGGTTTCCTTCTCGGTGAGGCGCACCTTCTTCTTCGACTCGCCGTGGGTCAGCAGCTTGGCGCTGGGCCGGAAGGTGTAGGGACCAATGGTGAAAACCGCGTCCTCGCTCTGCTCGTGCTGGCGCAGCTGGGCGCGCATGCGCGCCAGCAGCACGCCGAGACGAAACGGCTTGGTCACGTAGTCGTTGGCCCCGGCGTCGAGCGCCAGGATGGTATCGGCGTCGGACTCGGCGGCAGTCAGCATGATGATCGGCGACTTCACCCCGCCGCGCCGCATCAGCCGGCAGACCTCGCGCCCGTCCATGTCGGGCAAGCCGACGTCGAGCAGGATGAGGTCGAAGTACTCCGACTTGGCCAGCTCGATGCCCGCGGCCGCCGTCGCCGCCTCGGCCGTGTCGAATTCCTCGTGCAGGCGCAGCTGTTCGCTCAACGACTGGCGCAGTGCCTCGTCATCATCGATCAACAGGATTTTCTTGCCGCTGGCACCGCTCATCAAAAATTCCGATTCTTAAACCCACCCGAAACGTGTGATTTTCTCAGATAGCACCGCTATCCCCGGGGTTCAAGGCAACCCCCGGCGCAGCACATGCTGCACCGCAGCATAAAGCGTGTGGCTGCGGTCGGCCAGGGCATCGACGGCGCTGAAGTGATGCAGGCCGGTCATGTCGACCTCCTGCAACGGCAGACCGCGGGCCTGCCAGGCCGCGGCATACTCCGCGTGCTGACGCAGGAACTCTTTGGTTTCCTCGGAGCCGACGGCGAGCAGCAGCGGGGGCGCGGCCGCCGGCAGGCAATGCAGGGGGCTCCAGGGCGCCGCTTGCCCCGCGGCGATGTGCAGGATCTTGTTGTGGTAGCTGAGCCGCACCGGCTCCAGGTCGTAGACCCCGGAGATCGCGCAGCCGCCGGCCAGCAGCGTCGCCGGCAGGGCGGGATCCAGCGCCGGCCAGTCGGTTGACAGCGCCATGGCGGCCAGGTGCCCGCCGGCCGAATGCCCCGCGACGACGATCCGCGCCGCATCGATGCCGAGATCGGCGGCATTGCGGTAGAGCCAGGCCAGCGCGCGCCGGGTCTGGTCGATCATGGTGCCGATCGCGGTGTCCGGCGCGAGGCCGTAGTTGAGGCTGGCGAAGGCGATGCCGGCCTCGGTGAAGGCCGGGGCCATGTAACTGTAGTCGCTCTTGTCGAGGGCCTGCCAGTAGCCGCCGTGGATGAAGGCGAGGAGCGGCGCCGGCCCGTCGCCCGGCACCGGGAAGAGGTCGAGGGTCTCCGCCGGCGCCGCGCCGTAGGCCAGGTCGAGCCGGCAGGCCTGGGCGGCGCGCACGACGGCGCTGTCGCGGGCCCAGCGCTCGAAGAACTGGGGATGCTCCGGCCAGCGGGCGCGCAGATTGAGTTCGCTGTCGAGCCTCGCCTGGTCGTAGTCGCGGAACACCCTGGCGCCGCTGTCCTGCTGCCCTGCCATGGGCGGTTTTCCTCACTTTGCAGCGCCGTCGGCCGAGGCTGCGGCGCTGCTTTTCGTTCCGCCGTCGAAACGCTGGCGTTTTCTTCCGGCGGCCCCTATGTGTTGCGTGAAACGGTGCCTTGTCGGATGGCGGCACCAGGATGAGCGTCACCGTGACACGGCGTCGACCGAGCCGTAAAGTGCCTAGTCCACTGAGCCGATAGGGACATGCAGCAGAACGCCAGACAGGACAACCCGGCCGGCCGGCCCGGCACCCGCTCCGCCGATGCCGCCGTGCTTCAGGCGGTGGAGCGCGCGCTCGCCGAGCTGCGCCGCGGCGCCTGCGTGGTGCTGCATGACTGGTCCGGCCAGGGCGCGGTGGTGCTGGCGGCCGAGGAGGCGACGCCCCAGGGCCTGGCGGCGCTGGCCGAGCTGGCCGGCACCGAGCCCATGCTGCTGCTCACCGCGCGCCGGGCCCAGGCCCTCGGGCAGCCCGAGGCCGAAGCGCTGATCGCCAGCGGCGGCGTCCTCGCCCTCGCCCTGGAAGAGCAGAAGGCTGAGAACATCCGGGCGCTGGCCGATCCGACCAGCGCCGAGGCCGGCACGCTGCAGCCGCGCCGGGTGGTCACCGCGCCGCCGGGCCTCGACGTCGCCGCGGTCGAGCTGACCAAGCTCGCCCGCCTGCTGCCCGCCGCCCTGGTGGCGCCGCTGCCCGGCCAGCCGGTGCAGAGCCCGGTGGCCTGGGCCGATGCCCGCGACCTCATGGCGGTCTCCGCCGCCAACGTGGCGGAATACCGCTTCGCCGCGGCGCGCGGCCTGACGCCGGTGGCCGACGCCGCGGTGCCGCTGGCCGGCGCCGAGCAGGCCCGCATCGTCGCCTTCCGCCCCGACGACGGCGGCATGGAGCATCTCGCCATCATCGTCGGCGCGCCGCAGCCCGACGCGCCGCTGCTGCTGCGTCTGCACTCGGAGTGCTTCACCGGCGACCTGCTGGGCTCGCTGCGCTGCGACTGCGGCGACCAGCTGCGCGGCGCCATCCAGGCCATGGCCGAGGCCGGCGCCGGGGTCGTGCTCTATCTGATGCAGGAAGGCCGCGGCATCGGCCTGGTCAACAAGCTGCGCGCCTATACCCTGCAGGATCGCGGCGCCGACACCCTCGATGCCAACGAGCAACTCGGTTTCGACGCGGACGAGCGGGTCTATCTGCCCGCCGCCCAGATGCTGCACCACCTGGGGTTCCGCAAGGTGCGCCTCCTGACCAACAACCCGCAGAAGGTGGCGGCGCTGAGCCGCTTCGGCATCGCGGTGGAAGAGCGTGTCGGGCACAGCTTTCCCTCCAACGGCCATAACGACTTCTATCTCGCCACCAAGGCGAGCCGCTTCGGCCATCTGTTCTAGGCTCCAGGCAGCCCCGCCGGCGACCCGGCAGATCGCGCCCCCGCCGGGCCGGGCCGGCCGGGCAGAAGCTGCCCCTGCCGCAAGACGGTGGCGGCCCAGGCAAGGCCAAGTCATTGATTTTACGTGTTTCTGCTCCCTGGCCCGCTTCTTGCTCCTTAAGCGGTCGGAGGGCTCATGCACGATCTCGAACTCGTCGGTGACTACCGCAACCCGCAGCCACTGACCGCGCGGCAGCGCGAGCTCGGCTTCGACGGGACCAGTGCCGGCGAGTTCACCTTTGACGACTTCCTCGACATCATCAATCCGCTGCAGCACATCCCCGTCGTCGCGACCCTCTACCGCGCGATCACCGGCGACGAGATCAGCCCCCACGCCCGCATCTTCGGTGACACCCTCTTCGGCGGCCCCACCGGTTTCCTCTCCGCCGCCGCCAGCGCCATCTATGAAGAGATCGCCGGCGAAGACGTCGGCGAAACGATGCTCGCCTTCTTCACCGGCGAGTCGGGCGGCGACGATCCGCAGTTCGCCGAAGGCATGGCGCCGCCCGCCGCTGCCCTGCCAGGCGAGATCCTGCCGTCCGCCCCGCAGCCTGCCGACGCGGGGGCGCCGCTGATCACCGCGGCCGGCCCCGAAGCCCTGCCGGGCCCGACCGGCGCAGCCGTCCTGCCCGCCACCGGGGGTCCGGGCATGCTGACCGGCCAGGATGCCCTGAGCGCCCTGTTCAACGACCTGACCCGCGGCGACGCCTCTGCGCCGCGGCCGGTTGCCGAGCCGCCGGAGGCCCTGCCGCTGCCCGGGCGCGCGGCAGAAGCGCGCATGAAGTCCTATCCTCTGCCGCCGCGTCCTGCCCATCCGCTGCCCGCGGCCTCCGCCGAGCATGCGGCGGAACCCACGGCTGCCCAGTCCGCCGGGGCCGCTGCGCCGGGGCTGGGCGACAGCGCCGATGCCGCCGCCCTCCACCCGCTGATCTTCGCCCAGAACGCCGCCGGGGCCGACCTTGCCGACCGCATGATGCAGGCCCTGGACAAGTACGCCGTCATGACCCGCCAGCGCCGCGAGGACAGGACCGGAGCGGAGGAAGAGACCCGCTGGCGCGCCGACCCCGCCCTGCGCAATGGCGAGTCCTGAGCCCGCGTCCCACCGCCGCAGCCGCCGCGATAACCCCTGGCCCCGATGCGCGGCCCGGGAGTAGGCTGCGGCCATGACATCCGACAGCTCGGCCCGGACAACCCGGGATCTCCGCGTTTTTCTCGCAGAAGGCAGGGCGCAAGCGACCTGGGGCGGACGACAGCTGCGCTGTGCCGTCGGGCGCGGCGGCATCGCCGTGGACAAGCGCGAGGGAGACGGCGTCACCCCGGTCGGGCGCTGGCCCCTGCGCCGCGTCCTGTACCGCGCCGACCGCCTGGCGGAACCGCAGACACAGCTTGCCTGCGCCGCGATCCGGCCCGACGACGGCTGGTGCGACGACCCCGCCGACCCCGCCTACAACCGGCCGGTCCGCCTGCCCTGTGCGGCGAGCCACGAGCGCATGGCCCGGGCGGACGGCCTCTATGACGTGGTGGTTGTGCTGGGCCACAACGACGACCCGGTGGTGCCGGGCGCCGGCAGCGCCATCTTTCTCCACGTCGCCCGCGACGACTACGGCCCGACCGAAGGTTGCGTGGCGCTGGCCCTGCCCGACCTGCTGGCGCTGCTGCGCGAGGCCGGAGCGGACAGCGCCGTCGAGGTGCTGGGGTCCTGACGAAGGGCCTCGACCGGCACCGATTGCGACGTGCGGCTCCTGGCCCCGACAGGCCGACGACCTAATTTTTTGACCTGGGACATGGCACGTTCGGCCGCGCGGCTGCGTAATCAGCGATGCAGCATCCGCCAACCGGGAGGCTCAGAGACCATGCAAGCGCAGCATCGAACCACGCCCGCAAATCCTGCCCGGCGGCTCCTTGCCGGCGGGCTGCCGGCGTTGGCGGCTTTCCTGGCGCTCGGCGCCTGCACCGCGGGCGGCACGGGTGGCGGCACGGTCTACTTCTCGAACTTCACCGCCGGCTATGTGCCGAGCAGCGTTGCCGCGGCCCATCCCCTGCTGGTCGAGACCTACGGCAGCCCGGCGCCCGATTTGACCCAGGCGGCGGTCACCCGGGCCAGTGTTGAAGGCCTCCGGGAATCCGGGCCGGCGTGGATGCCGCGGGGCTACAGCGGCAATCCCCTCGACGTGCCGAAGCCGGCCTACCGTCTGCGCATCGCCTATGGTGTGCCGAAGAGCTTCAACGGCCAGCAGCTCTGCAAAGAGGAGATGGCCGGCGCCGCCCTGGAGGCGGCCCGCGGCCCGGGCGAGGCGGCGGCGACGCGCACCATCGCCGGCCTGTGCCGCGGCACGAACGCGGTGGCCTATGCCGAGGGCTCGCCCGGCGTCACGCCCGATGTCAGCGGCGCGCGCTTCAGGAGCTTCGTCGGCCTGCTCGGGCGCCGGCTGATGCCGCGCCAAAACCCGGTCACCAAGGACGACTGCATACTCCGGCGTTGCGACTGAGGCGAAGGGACCAGCGCTCAGGCGGCAGCGGGCCGCGGCCCGAAGATGCCGGTGCCGACGCGCACCACCGTGGCGCCGAAGCGCACCGCCGTTTCGTAGTCACCGCTCATCCCCATGGAAAGGCCGGCTAGGTCGTTGCGGCGGGCGATCTCGCGGAGGAAGGCGAAGTGCAGGGCGGGCTCCTCGTCGACCGGCGGGATGCACATCAGGCCACGGAGATCGAGGCCGAGACTGCGGCATTCCGCGATGAAGGCGTCGGCCTCGCCGGGCAGGACACCGGCCTTCTGGGATTCCTCGCCGGTATTGACCTGGACGTAGCAGGCCGGCGCCCGGCCCAGCTTTTCGGCCTCCTTGACGAGGGCGCGGGCCAGCTTCGGCCGGTCGACGGTCTCGATGACGTCGAACAGCGTCAGCGCGTCCTTCACCTTGTTGGTCTGCAGCGGCCCGATCAGGTGCAGCCTCAGTTCCGGATGGGCATCCTTGAGGGCAGGGAACTTCCCCTGGGCCTCCTGCACGCGGTTCTCACCGAACACCGCCTGGCCGGCGGCGAGCGCCGCTTCGACGGCGCTTGGCGGATGCACCTTCGAAACGGCAACCAGCGTGACCGCCGCCGGATCGCGCCCGACCGCCTCGGCAGCGGCAGCGATGCGCGCGCGCACCTCCGCGAGATTGGCGGCGATGTCGCTCTGCGAAGTGTCAGCCATCTCTCCGTCCTGCCAGTCCGGTGCCGCTATAGGTAGCCGTAGCGCTTCATCTGGATTTCGTGATCGCTTTCGATGCGGGCGATCTGTTCCGCTGTCAGCTGTTCGCGCCAGCCGCCCGCACGACCGGTGCGGAAGAACTTCTCGCTGTGCAGCGAGCGTTCCACGAATCCCTGATCGGTTTCCTGTTTCTGCAGCTGCTTGAAGGAAGCGTGCTCGACGGCCCTGGCGATGCGCGCACGGTCGCTGGAGATGCCGAAGCGGTGGGCGACACGGCCGAACTGGTCCAGCGGCTCGGCCAGCAGGTCCTCGTAGCGCACCACGAAGATGCCGGGATGGTTCCACCGGGTCCAGGACTCCACATGGTTCGACCAGCTGCTCTGCAGCTCATGCACGATCTCGCCGGGCATGGCTGCACAGGTGGCGAGCGGGTCGGCCATCTTCGCGATCATGTCGTCCAGGGAGATGCCGAAATGGTCGGCGCCGGAGATCGCTACGTCGCGCGGATCGCGGATGATGTAGATGGCGCCGTAAGTCGCCTTCATGGAAATGATCGGATGCCCACAGTCTTCGCCAAGATAGCTGTGGGTCTTCATCGGAATGACGTTCTTATTGAAGCTGACGGCGCGCTCCTGCGCGCGCGTCCGCAAGGCGGCGACCTCGCGGGGCCGAAGATCAGTGACTTTGCCCTTCACCAGCGGCCTGAACCAGGTTTCGGCCGGCTCGCTGGGGCAGATCTCGCCGATGCGCTTCAGCGGCAGCGGCTCCGGCGCATCGAGGATGAGGTTGGCCAGAAAGACCCGCATCCAGGTGTTACCCGACTTCGGGTAGGACGCGAGCCAGATGATTCCCGGCATGGATCAGGAGGCTTTCTTCGGCTGCACGGCTTCCGGCGGCAGGTAGCCGAAACGGCGCATCTGCTCGGCATGGTGGCGTTCGATCGCCGCGGCCTGATCGGCAGTCAGCGTTTCGCGCCAGGTCCCTGCCCGCCCGGAGCGAAAGAATCGCTGGCTGTTCACCGACTTCTCCACAAAGCCCGTCTCTGCTTCCTGCGCCTGCAGCTTCTCGAAGGAGGAGAACTCGACGGCCCGGCGGATACGCGCCTCGTCCAGGGTGATCCCGACCTTGCGGGCGACCCCGCCGAGCTGGCCGTAGGGATCGGCCAGCATGTCCTCGTAGCGCAGCACCAGCAAGGGTGTATGCTTCCAGCCGGTCCAGGAGCGTACGTGGTCCGACCAGCTGCCCATGAGCTCGTGAACCGTGCTCCCCGCCATGCCCCGTCCACGCGCCTTCTTGTCATTCATCATCTCAATCGCCTGATCGATGGTCAGGCCATAATGGTCGGCAGCCGAGATCACCACGTCGCGCGGATCGCGCACGATGTAGATGACGCCGACGCTGGCTTTGACAGAGATGGTCGGATAGCCATGGTCCCGGCCGTACAGGCTGTGGGTCTTCATCAGGATGATGTTCTTGTTGAGCTGCGCTGCCCGGTCCTGTGCCTTCACGCGCAGGGCGGCAATCCTGCGTTCGCTGAACGCGCTGACCTCGCCCTTGGCAAAGGGCTTGAACCAGACCTCGTTGGGCTCGCTGGAGCAGACCTCGTTGATGCGCTTGAGCTCGAGGGGCTCCGGCTCGTCGAGGATCAGATTGGCCAGGAAAACCCGCATCCAGGTGTTGCCGGACTTCGGATAGGACGCGAGCCAGAGGATACCGGACATGCTGAATAATCGATCCCAGAGTCGGCTGATCGGCGGTAGCGGCCTTCAAGGCGGCGAAGGGAACATTCGGGCCAGCCGCCTGACGGTTTCCCTCTATGCAATTGCCGGGGTGGTTGCAAGGGCCGTGACGGCAAAGGTTAATCATGCGTTTAGAGTTTGCCTCTAAAGCGTGTGGAGCTGAATTGAATGCCCGTTAAAAGGGCGATCTCGGTCTTTGTCGGGGAGGTAACCACCGCGCTGAAGCCTTTGGCTTCTCGGCCCAATCCGGCACTGTTGCCGTAAGAACACAGTGTGTCGGAAAAACAACTTAACACCCCTGCCAACCCTTGCGAAGCGAAACGGAGCCTAGTACCAACAATCCATCCCGTGGCTTGGGGTACCCACAATAAACACCGTATTTGGAGCTTTTCGGATGAAAAACGTATTGATGGCTAGCAGCGCCATTGTCGGGGCCGCGGTCCTGGCCGCCAGCCCTGCTGCCGCTCAGGAGCTGAAGCTTTCTGCTTTCCAGCAGTTCATGGCTTCCGGCGGCGACGCGGACTTTGACACGGCCGATCGGGGCTTTGCCTTCTCGACCAACACCGAAGTGCACGTTTCCGGCACCATCATGGCGGACAACGGCATCACCTTCGGTTTCCGTGTCGAGTTCGAAGCCGACACCGGCACCGACGGCAACACAGACGAGAACAGCATCTGGGCGTCGGGCAGCTTCGGTAAGGTCGAGCTCGGCAACAACGACGGTGCAGAAGACACCTTCATGGTCAACGGCTCGAACTCGGGCGTTGACTACGGCGGCGTCGGCAACCCGACCTCGAACTTCCTGGATCGGGCCTACACCGGTGATGCGCGCACGTCCGTGGACTTCGCTAACGGCGTTGACTCCAGTGACGGCACGAAGATCACCTACACCACGCCGAACTTCAACGGCTTCAGCGCCGGCATCAGCTACTCGCCGGACACCTCCGACGGTGACGACGGCAACCGGTTCAACGGCGAAGACTCCACTGGTATCCACGACCACATCGGCGTCGGCGTCGGCTTCGACGGCGAGTTCAACGGCGTTGGCGTCGAGCTTGGTGTGGTTGCCGGCTTCGGCAAGGCCGACGCCGAGCCGGAAGACAGCATCTGGGGCATCGGCGGCGGTTTCGCGGTGAGCTTCTCGGGCTTCACCATTGCGGCCGGCGCGATCTACGACGACGCCGACGGCAATGGCGGCGAAGGCTATGCTTTCGACGCCGGTGTCGGCTACGCAGCTGGTCCCTGGAGCTTCTCGGTCAACGGCATCATCTCCGAAGATGATGATTCCAATGACGAGCTGATCGCGGGTTCGGCCAACGTCGGCTACAACCTGGCGCCGGGCGTCAGCGTCTTCCTGACCGGCTTCGTCGGCGAGGAAGACCTCGGCGCGGGCGGCAACAACGACATCGTGGCGGTGACCAGCGGCCTGAAGCTCTCCTTCTAAGCCGGACCACACAACCCAGTCGTTTGACGGGGCGGCACCTTCGGGTGCCGCCCCGTTCGTTTTCGGCCCCCGTTTCGCGCCGGAGCGGCGGCCTCTGGTGTCTTTATTTCTTTTTGCCCGCTTTTGGGCCCTATGATATCTACTCGACAGACATTTCAGGCCGCCGCCGCCCCTGCGGGGCGCGGCGGTGGCCGATGGCACCACGCAGGGGCGTAGAATCGATGGAACGCACGGCCTTTGGGGCGACTTCTTGCAGGAACAGCGCCGGCTGGCGCTGGATGGCGCTGGCCCTGACCCTGACCCTGGCGGGTTGCGGCCTGGGCGGCGAAGCCAAGTACCGCGACGAAACCGCGGAAAAGTACGAGGAAACCGGCGGCTCGCTGCTCGGCAACGACCGCATCCGGGTTGGCGGCGAGGATGTCGAGCGCCCGGGTGTCGGCGGCGAGGGCGGTATCGGCGTGAATTCCTATCTGTGGCGGGCCTCGCTCGACACCATTTCCTTCATGCCGCTGGCCTCCGCTGATCCCTTCGGTGGCGTGATTATCACCGACTGGTACTCGCCGCCGGAATCCATCAACGAGCGCTTCAAGATCAACGTCTACATCCTCGGTCGCGACCTGCGCGCCGACGGCGTGCGGGCGGCCGTGTTCCGGCAGCTGCGCGATGCCCAGTCCGGTGCCTGGGTCGATGCCTCCATCGAAGCGCAGACGCCGACCGATCTCGAAAACGCCATCCTGACGCGCGCCCGCCAGCTGCGCATCGCCTCGCTCCAGTAGGCCCACCGCGGCCCCAGCCGACGCGCGCCCGGGGCCGCGCCGCCAGGCCGGCCCGCGGCGGGCCCTGCGGGTTGAGGCAGGGCCCAGCCCGCCCGGCGCCGGGACAGCGGTGCCGGCCTAATTCCCTCCAGTCCGCGATCCCGACATGAGCCGCTACAACGCCAAGGAAACCGAAGAGAAGTGGCAGAAGCTCTGGGCTGAAGCCGATTGCTTTGCCGTGCACGAAGATCACGGCCGCGAGAAGTACTACGTGCTGGAGATGTTCCCCTACCCTTCGGGCAAGATCCACAAGGGGCACGTGCGCAACTACACCATCGGCGACGTGGTGGCGCGCTACAAGCGGGCCAAGGGCTTCAACGTGCTGCACCCGATGGGCTGGGACGCCTTCGGTCTGCCGGCGGAGAACGCCGCCATGGAACGCGGCGTGCACCCGGCGCAGTGGACCTACGAGAACATCGCCACCATGCGCGCCCAGCTGAAGCTGATGGGCCTGTCGCTCGACTGGAGCCGCGAGATCGCCACCTGCCATCCGGGCTACTACGCCCAGCAGCAGCGTCTCTTCGTCGACATGATGCAGGCCGGGCTGGTCTACCGGAAGGAATCCTCGGTCAACTGGGACCCGGTCGACCAGACCGTGCTGGCCAACGAGCAGGTCATCGACGGCAAGGGCTGGCGCTCGGGCGCCCCGATCGAGCGGCGCAAGCTGTCGCAGTGGTTCTTCCGCATCACCGCCTTTTCCGACGAACTGCTCGCCGCCCTGGACGATCTGGAGCGCTGGCCGGAAAAGGTGCGGCTCATGCAGCGCAACTGGATCGGACGCTCCGAGGGCGCGACGATCCACTTCCGCATCGACGGGCGCCCCGCCGGCCAGGATGACCGCCTGACCGTTTTCACCACCCGGCCGGACACGCTGTTCGGCGCCTCCTTCTCCGCCCTGGCGGCCAACCATCCGCTGTCGGCGGAGATCGCCGAAGGCAATCCCGCCGCGGCCGCCTTCGTCGCCGAGTGCAATCGCCTGGGCACCAGCGAGGAAGTCATCGAGACCGCGGAGAAACAGGGCTTCGACACCGGACTGACGGTGCAGCATCCCTTCCTGCCGGAGGTCAAGCTGCCGGTCTACATCGCCAACTTCGTGCTGATGGAATATGGCACCGGCGCCATCTTCGGCTGCCCGGCGCATGACCAGCGCGACCTCGACTTCGCGCGGAAGTACGGCCTCTCAGTGATCCCCGTGGTGCTGCCGCCGGAGGCCGAGGCCGCGACCTTCGAGATCGCCGACGAGGCCTATACGGGCGAAGGCCGGGCTTTCAATTCCGGTTTCCTCGACGGCCTGGCGGTGGACGAGGCCAAGCGCGCGGCGATTGACAAGCTGGCCGCCCAGGGCGACGGCGAAGGCACCGTGCAGTACCGCCTGCGCGACTGGGGCATCTCGCGCCAGCGCTATTGGGGCTGTCCGATCCCGGTGATTCACTGTCCGGCCTGCGGGCCGCAGCCGGTGCCGGCCGACCAGCTGCCGGTGACCCTGCCGGATGATGTGACCTTCGATCGTCCGGGCAATCCGCTGGCGCATCACCCGAGCTGGAAAAAGACGACCTGCCCCGGCTGCGGCGGCGCGGCCGAACGCGATACGGATACCATGGACACCTTCGTGGACTCGGCCTGGTACTTCGCGCGCTTCTGCAGCCCGCGGGCCGCAGGGCCGGTCGATCGCGCGGCGGTCGACTACTGGCTGCCGGTCGACCAGTACATCGGCGGCATCGAGCATGCCATCCTGCATCTGCTCTACGCGCGCTTCTTCACCCGTGCGCTGGCGGCCACCGGCTACCTCGGCGTGAAGGAGCCCTTCGCCGGTCTGTTCACCCAGGGGATGGTCTGCCACGAGACCTATCGGAGCGCGGATGGCCGCTGGCTGTTCCCCGAAGAGGTCGAGAAGGCCGCCGATGGCTCGGCGCGCCATGCCGACAGCCAGGCGCCGGTCGCCATCGGCCGCGCCGAGAAGATGAGCAAGTCGAAGCGCAACGTGGTCGATCCCGAGGCCATCATCTCGACTTACGGCGCCGATACGGCGCGCTGGTTCATGTTGTCGGACTCGCCGCCGGAGCGCGACATGGAGTGGACCGACGCCGGCGTCGAAGGCGCCTGGCGCTTCTCGCAGCGCCTCTGGCGTCTCGTCAGCGATAACCTGGAGCGGCTTTCCGCCGGCGCCACGCCGTTGCCCGGGCGCCTGTCGCCGGCCGCCGAGGAGCTGCGCCGGAGCGTGCACAAGACAGTCGCCGCCTGCGGCGAGGATCTGGAGCAGTTCCGCTTCAACCGGGCGGTAGCACGAATCTACGAACTGGCCAACAGCCTGGGCGCCTTTAAGGCGCAGGATGCCGGCGACTACTGGGTGCTGCGCGAGGGCCTCGACCTGCTGGTGCGCCTGGTGGCGCCGATGATGCCGCACCTGGCGGAGGAGCTGTGGCAGCTGCTCGGCCACGGCGACTTCCTAGTCTACGAGCCCTGGCCGGAAGCGGATCCCGCGCTGATCAGCGATGCGCAGGCGACACTCGCGGTGCAGGTGAACGGCAAGAAACGTGCTACGATCACCCTGCCCGTCGACGCCGCCGAGGACGAGGCCAGGGCGGCGGCGCTGGCCGAGCCTTCGGTGCAGCGCGCGATGGACGGCAAGACGGCGCGCAAGGTCATCGTGGTCAGGAACCGGATCGTCAATGTCGTGGTCTAGCAGAAAGCTCCGGCGCGGCGCGTTGCACTGCGTGGCGGCGCTGGGTCTGCTCGGGCTCGCCGCCTGCGGCTTCCAGCCGCTCTACGGCCAGCCACAGCAGCAGGCACAATCGAGCGTCGCGACCGAGCTTGCCGCGGTGCGCATCGACCCGCTGCGCGACCGCGTCGGCCAGCAGATGCACAACTTCCTGCGCGACCGGCTCAATCCGGACGGACAGCCGCTGTCGCCCAGCTATCGTCTGCGCGTCGAGCTGACCGAAACCCTGAGTGAGCTCGGCGTGCGACGCGACGAAACGGCGACCCGCGCGAACCTGCGCATGCAGGCGAAGTTTTCGCTGCTCGATGTCAGCGGCGGCCAGTCCCTGTTCAGCGGACAGTCCACGTCGACCACGAGCTACGACATCCTGGAGAATCCCTTTGCGACGACGGTGTCCGAAGGCGATGCGCGCGAACGCGCCCTGCGCGAGCTCGCCGATGACATCCAGACCCGGCTTGCTCTCTATTTTGCCAACGGCTGATCCGCCGGGAGGCCGGCCGTGAAGCTGAGTGGCAGGCAGGCGGAACGCTTTATCCAGCAACCGGATCCGAACGTACGTGCGGTGCTGTTGTACGGTCCGGACGCGGGCCTGCGGCGCGAGCGCAGTGCCGCGCTGCTGGCCCATGTGGTCGACGATCCCAATGATCCCTTCTCCGTAACCGAGTTGAGCGGCAGCCAGCTGGCGGAGGACCCGGCGCGCTTGGCGGACGAGGCCGCGGCGCTGGTCTTTGGCGGCGGCTCGCGTTTTGTACGCGTACGCGATGTGAGTGACAAGGCGACGGCGGTTTTGAAGGACTTTCTGGCCGGGTCACCGGGCGAGGCCTTCGTGGTGGTCGAGGGCGATGACCTGCCGGCACGCTCGAGCCTGCGCAAGCTGTTCGAAGGCGACAAGAGCGCGGTGGCGCTGGCCTGCTACCACGACGACGAACGCAGCCTGCCGGAGGTGATTCGCGGCTACTTCTCCAAGGCCGGTCTCGGCATCAGCCGGGAAGCGGTCGACTTCCTCGCCGGACAGCTCGGCGGCGACCGGGGCCTGACCCGCAGCGAGCTCGAGAAGCTGGCGCTCTACAAGGCAGGGGGCGGCGAGGTCTCGCTCGAGGACGCGGTGGCCTGTGTCGGCGACTCGGCGCTGCTCAGTCTCGACGACGTCGCCCTGGCGACGGGCAGCGGGGATCTGGCGGCCCTGGAACGTGCCCTGGCGCGCAGTTTCGCCGAAGGCAACGCGCCGGTCACGCTGCTGCGCGCGGCCGCCCGCCACTTCCAGCGCCTCCACGTGGTGGCCGGTGCGCCGGGCGGCGCCGAGGTGGCGATGAAGCAGCTGCGGCCGCCGGTGTTCTGGAAATTGGCGCCCGCCTTCAAGGCCCAGGCAGCGGCCTGGCGCCCGGCCCAGCTTGCCCGGGCGCTGGAGCGGCTGCTGGAAGCAGAGGCGGCCTGCAAGCGCAGCGGCGCGCCGGCGGAAACCTTGGCGGCACGCGCGTTGCTGGAGATCGCCGCCAATGCGCCGGGGGGCCGGCGGCGCGCCGGCTGAGAGCTCTGCCCGTCGGAAATTGGCTTAAAGCGCTGGCGGCGGCATCTGGTTCAGCCGGTGCAGCACGTCGTCCAGCTGTTCCAGGGTCTTGTAGTGGATCGTCAGGGAGCCGCCACTGCCCTGGAAGTTGATGCTGACCTTGAGGCCGAGCAGCGCAGTGAGATCGCGTTCGAGTGCCAGGGTGTCGGTGTCCTTGGCCGGAGGCTCCGCGGCCGGCTTTTTCGACTTGCGGGCCGTGCCGGCGGACGATTTGGCGTCCTGCACCAGCTTTTCCGCCTGGCGCACGTTGAGACCCTGGCGCACGATCCTGTCGGCCAGTTCCTCGGCGTTGTCGCAACCGAGCAGGGCGCGGGCATGGCCGGCGGTCAGCTGGCCCTCTTCCACCAGGGTCTTGATGCTCTCGGGCAGGCCGAGCAGGCGCAGGGTGTTGGCGATGTGGCTGCGGCTCTTGCCCAGGCTGCGCGCCAGATCCTCCTGGGTGTGCTGGAACTCGTCGATCAGACGGCGGTAGCCCTCGGCCTCTTCCAGTGGGGTCAGGTCTTGTCTTTGGACATTCTCGACGATGGCCAGCTCGAGGGATTCCGCATCCGTCAGGTCGCGGATGAGGACCGGCACCTCGTGCAGCTTGGCGATCTGGGCGGCGCGCCAGCGCCGCTCGCCGGCGACGATCTCGAACTCGTTGGGTCGGTCGGGCACCCGCCGCACCAGGATCGGCTGCAGGATGCCCTGCGCCTTGATCGATTCGGCCAGGGCGTTTACCGTTTCGGCATCGAAACGATGGCGTGGCTGATAACGGCCCGGGCGCAGGTGTTCGATCGGGACGGTCTTGGTCGAGCGCACCTTGTCGAGGGAGGCGTAGTCCTCGTTTTCTTCGCCGAACAGCGCGGCCAAGCCGCGGCCGAGATTGGTCCGCTTGCCGTGTTCCGATGATGGCCCGTCAGTCATGTCGTCGTCTTCCCTCTGCCGGCCGCGCCGCCAGGACCCACCCCTCGCGGCCTCTTGCGCCGGCAGCATTCATTCCGTTATCGGAATGATTATCCGGTCCCGGTCTGCCCCTAGGAGGCCAGGGCCGGCTGCCCGGTCAGCTCGTTCTCGCGCTGCAGGATCTCCCGCGCCAGGCGGATGTAAGCCTGGGCGCCGGCGCAGCGCATATCATAGAGCAGCACCGGCTTGCCGTGCGACGGCGCCTCGGAGACCCGCACGTTGCGTGGGATCATGGTCTTGTAGACCCGTTCGCCCAGATACTCGCGCACATCGGCCGCAACCATCTCGCAGAGATTGTTGCGCCGGTCGAACATGGTGAGCACCACACCCTGCAGCGACAGCCCGGTGTTGAGGCTGCGGCGTACCCGGTCGATGGTCCGCAGCAGGTGGCTGAGACCCTCCAGCGCGTAGAACTCCGCCTGCAGTGGAACCAGCACCGAATCTGCCGCGACCAGCGCATTGAGGGTCAGCAGGCCGAGCGCCGGCGGGCAGTCGATCAGCACGAAATCATAGGTCCCCCGCGCCGCCCGGATCGCGTCCCGCAGGCGGTACTCGCGCTGCGGCACGTCGATCAGCTCGAGCTCGGCGCCGGAGAGATCGACCCCCGAGGGAACGATGTCCATGCCCGGCACCAGGGTGCGGGTCACCGCCTCCATCAGCGGCATGCCGTCGAGCAGCACCTGGTAGGCACTGTGGTCGCGTTTGTTCGCCGCGACTCCCAGGCCGGTGCTGGCATTGCCCTGGGGATCCAGGTCGATGATAAGCACCCGCTTGTCGCAGGCGGCCAGCGCCGTGGCCAGATTCACTGTGGTCGTGGTCTTGCCGACGCCGCCCTTCTGGTTGGCGACAGCGAGCACACGGGTCGCGATCGGCGTCGGCGGGATCGTCCCGCGCTCCGGCTGCGCGTCAACATGTTGTAGATTCAAGACGTTCCATCCCCAAGAGATAGAAGCTTGAGACGCAGGATTGACCCCTCAGGATCACTCTCGCTCTCAAAGCGGTCTAGCTGCAGTCTCCACTTTTTGCCCGCTTCGGTCAATTCCTCTTCCACCCGACGCCCCTTCAGAAACAGGCCGACGGGCTGTTTTTTGCCCTCCCGCGGCAGCAGAAAGCGCTCGGTCAGGGCCAGCAACCGAGGCAGCGGGGCGAAGGCCCGGCAGGTGACCACGTCGATTTCCGGCAGATCCTGTGGCTGGCGCAGGCTTTCGACCCGTGCGGCATGGACCTCGACCGGCGCGCCGGTTTCCCGCGCCACCTCGCGCAGAAACTGGGCCTTGCGCTGGTCGGACTCCACGAGGTGGACCCGGCCGCAGTCCAGCAGGGCAAGGACCATGCCGGGAAAACCGGCGCCGGCACCGACATCGAGGATCTGCCGTTCCCCGGTGTCGGGCACCTGCGGCAGATAAGTCCGCAGCTGGGCCGAGTCGAGGAAATGACGCCGCCAGAGATCGTCCAGTGTCTTCGGGCCGACCAGGTTGATGGCCCGGTTCCATTTGACGAGCAGCGCTGCGTAGCGGCGGAAGCGCGCCATTGTTTCACGTGAAACAGCGAAGCGGGCCTGGAATTCCTCGGGCCTCATCGGCGGCGGGCCCCCTCCCCAACCGGCGGCATGGCGCCACCCTCAGGCGGCGGAGGGCCGGGGCGCGGCGCTGCCGGGCGCCCGCTCCCGTTTGCGCACGAAGCGCAGCAGCGCCAGGGTCGCCGCCGGCGTCACGCCGGGGATGCGGGACGCCGCCCCCAGGGTCGCAGGGCGCGCCTTCGACAGGATCTGCCTGACCTCGGTGGAGAGGCCGCCGATGGCGCCGTAATCCAGGTCGGCCGGCAGCTCCAGGGCCTCGTCCTTGCGGAAGGCACGGATGTCCGCTTCCTGGCGC
Source organism: Kiloniellaceae bacterium (assembly GCA_041565695.1). Classification (GTDB taxonomy): domain Bacteria; phylum Pseudomonadota; class Alphaproteobacteria; order Kiloniellales; family Kiloniellaceae; genus Pelagibius. The sequence goes on along the minus strand of JBFGUI010000001.1, from coordinate 2,804 downwards.
GCCAGGTATCCCTGGTAACGGCCCTCGATCTCGATCTGCCGCGCGATGCCCGGCTCCAGGGTCCGGAGTTCCGGCCAGACATCCGCCAGCCGGGCCAGGTCGATCTCCGGGTAGCGCAGCAGCTCGAAGGCGCTGCGCCGCACGCCGTCCTGGTTGATGGCCAGACCCGCCGCCGCCAGGCTGTTGGGCGTCGCGGTCAGCGACTCCGCCAAGGCCCGCGCCGCGGCCAGGGCCGCCAGACGATCCTCGTAGACCCGGCGCCGGGGCGCGGCCACGCAGCCCAGGGCGATGCCCCGGCCGGTCAGCCGCTGGTCCGCGTTGTCGGCCCTGAGACGCAGGCGGTACTCCGCCCGGCTGGTGAACATCCGGTAAGGCTCGCTGACGCCGCGGGTCACCAGGTCGTCGATCAGCACGCCGATGTAGGCTTCCGAGCGGTCCAGGGTGAACACCCCCGCGGCCCCGTCGGCGCCGGCGGCCCCGGCGCGCAGCGCCGCGTTCAGCCCGGCCAACAGGCCCTGGGTCGCCGCCTCCTCGTAGCCGGTGGTGCCGTTGATCTGACCGGCGAGGAACAGACCCGGCAGACGCCGGGTTTCGAGGGAGACAAGGAGCTCGCGCGGGTCGACGTAGTCATACTCGATAGCATAGCCGGGTTGCAGCATGACCGCTTGTTCCAGCCCCGGAATGGTCTTGAGGAGCGCCAGCTGTACGTCCCGTGGCAGCGAGGTCGAAATGCCGTTGGGATAGACCGTGGCATCGTCCAGGCCCTCGGGCTCCAGGAAGATCTGGTGCTGGCCCCGCTCGGCGAAGCGCACCACCTTGTCTTCGATCGAGGGGCAGTAGCGCGGCCCGACAGACTCGATCTGCCCGGAATAGAGCGGCGCCCGGTCCAGGTTGGCGCGGATCAGCGAATGACCGGCCTCGGTGGTATGGGTGATGTGGCAGCAGACTTGGCGTTGGCTGATGGCCGCGGTCAGGCGCGAAAAGGGCTCCGGCACCGCATCGCCGGGCTGCTCGGTAAGGTGGCTGTAGTCGATCGTCCGGCCGTCGAGCCGCGGCGGCGTGCCGGTCTTGAGCCGCCCGAGGGTAAAGCCGGCCCGCGCCAGACTGGCCGCGAGGCCCAGGGCCGGCGCCTCGCCGACCCGCCCCGCCGGAATTTTCTCCTCTCCGATGTGGATCATACCGCGCAGGAAGGTGCCGGTGGTCAGCACCACCGCCCCCGCCGCCAGGATCTCGCCCAGGACTGTCCGTACGCCGCTGCAGCGGCCACCGCCATCGATAACCAGATCCTCGACCGCCGCCGCGACGATGGTCAGGTTTGCCTGCGCGCCCAGAACCGCCTGCATGGCCTGGCGATAGAGCTTGCGGTCGGCCTGGGCGCGGGGGCCGCGTACCGCCGGCCCCTTGCTGGCATTGAGCACACGAAACTGGATCCCGGCCGCATCCGCGACCCGGCCCATGACGCCGTCCAGCGCATCGATCTCCCGCACCAGGTGGCCCTTGCCGAGTCCCCCGATGGCCGGGTTGCACGACATGACCCCGATGCTGTCCCGGCGGTGGGTGACCAGGGCGGTGCGGGCACCGAGGCGCGCGGCCGCGCCGGCGGCCTCGCAGCCGGCATGGCCGCCGCCCACCACGATCACATCGAAGCTGTTTCCCTCACCCATACCGCGGGCTCCAAGCGCATCTGCGCGGGTTATAGCAAGCCGCCGGCCGCATTCAAGCGTGCCGAGCGCCTATGTCTCGCAATGTTTCACGTGAAACATCTAGGGGGTACCCCTATCACTTGCCAATACAGAAGTCCGCAAACACTATATCTAGTAGGTCTTCCACATCGACCCGCCCGGAGATCCGGCCCAGGGCCCGCAGCGCCAGGCGCAGCTCCTCGGCCACCAGCTCCGGCAGCAGCGCCGCCCCCGCCCGGACCAGCGCTTCCCGACACTCCTGCAGCGCGCGGCGGTGGCGCAGGCGGGTAATCCCGGCGGCCGCCTCCGCCCCGCCGAAGGCCTCCTCCGCCAAGCCGACCAGCCGCGCCAGCGCCCGGTCGAGCCCGAGGCCGGTCCGAGCCGAAACGATCACCGGATCCCACGCCGCCAGGGCCGCAGAGAGGCGTTCCCGCTCGGCCTCGGTGCAGCAGTCGGCCTTGTTGAGCAGCACCAGCGCCCGCGCGTCCCACAGCGCCCTGGCGTGTTCCACGACGTCCGATTCGGCCAGCGCCGCCGCCATGTCGACCAGCAGCAGCGTCACATCGGCCTGGGCCGCCCGTTCCCGCGCCCGGGCCATGCCGAGCCGCTCGATCGCCGCCTGCGGATCGTCGCCCGCCGCGCCGGGCCGCAGCCCCGCGGTGTCGGCCAGGGTCACCGGGTAGCCGGCCAGGTCGAGGTGCACCTCGACGATGTCCCGGGTGGTGCCGGCCGTCTCCGAGACGATGGCGACGTCGCGCCGCGCCAGGGCGTTCAGCAGCGACGACTTGCCCGCGTTGGGCGCCCCGAGGATGACCACCGAAAGGCCCTCGCGCAGACGCTCGCCACGGTGCCGGTCGTCGAGCGCCGCGGCGATCTCCTCGCCCACGGCGACCGCCTCCCTCAGGGCCGCCGCCCCGAGGTCGGCCGGCAGATCCTCCTCGACGAAGTCGATCGCCGCCTCGAAGTGCGCCAGCACCCGGGTGAGCCGCGCCGCCCAGTCGCCGCAGCGCCGCGCCAGGCCGCCCTCGAGCTGGCGGAGCGCCTGGCGCCGCTGGGCTTCGGTCTCGGCGTTGATCAGATCGGCGAGGCCCTCGACGGCGGTGAGATCGAGCTTGCCGTTGT